>CAJQHM010000092.1 GCA_905478195.1 uncultured Pseudomonadales bacterium | reverse complement strand
ATAAAATCAGTAAGTTAATGGGGTTTAAGTTTATGCGAAAACTAGTCACGTTGGTTGCAGCCGCAGCCGTATTACTCGTACCACAGTTGAATTTGATGGCGCAGAGCGATGAAGCTCTGGCGATTATGATTCCAGGCGGGGGCACTTATAGTCGCCAAATCACCACGGATTCTGCCGAGGCGCAGGCATTCTTCGATCAGGGACTGCGAATGGCTTGGAGCTTTTACTTCCCAGAATCAATCGCCTCCTATCAGGAAGCGGCACGTCTGGACCCGGACAGCCCAATGCCGCATTTCGGCCTGGCCCATGCAGCGGGTCCCAACCCGAATAGTCGCTATGCGGGCCTTCCGGACGATCCTCAGGGTGCCGGTCTTGCGGCGATTCGCAGGGCGCTGGATCTTGCCAATAATGGCACCCAGCGCGAGCGCGACATGATCAATGCGCTTTTCGTTCTCTACAATAAGGATGCGATTCCCGATAGCAGAGAAAGAGACTTTGCCTTCGTCGACGCCATGCGCAATCTACATGACAGGTATCCAGACGATGCAGACATAGCCACCATGTTCGGCGAGTCTTATATGAACACAACGCGCTGGGACTATTGGGAAGCAGATGGTGCCGCCAAGCCAGGAACGGCAGAAGCACAGGCGGCTTTCGAGTCTGCAATGCGCTCGGAGCACGATCACCCCGGTGCTAACCACCTTTATATCCACTTGATGGAAGCATCCAGTCAGCCTGAACTGGCCATGCCTGCCGCGCAGAAACTTGAGGCAACAGTGCCTATCTCAGGTCATATGGTACATATGCCAGGGCACATCTATCTGCGAGTCGGTGAGTACGAGAAGGCGATCGATATCAACGAAAGATCGCAAATAGTGGATGCGCAATTCGCCGAAATCTGGGGAGATACTAACTTTCCAATGATAGGCACCTATCCACTGTCACATAAAATACACAAGGGCCATGCACTGGACTTTGTGCGCTATGCAAACATGCTTCAGGGCAATTATGCTGAGTCGTCTGCAGCGGCGGTAAAGAATGCCGGAAGCACTGAGCCTGATATAACCAGCGGCCTGAAGAACATAGCCCATACCTGGATTACGGATAAAGTATTTGGCAAGTGGGACAAGATTCACGCAGACAACGCGGTGAATAGCCAGTATGAGGCTCCCTATCTTAAAGGTATGTGGAGTTATGTGATGGGCAGTGCCCATGTGGCGAAGGGTCACATGGGCCCGGCAGAGGCTGAGTTGGCAAACATTCAGGCTCAGATAA
Source organism: uncultured Pseudomonadales bacterium (assembly GCA_905478195.1). Taxonomy (GTDB): domain Bacteria; phylum Pseudomonadota; class Gammaproteobacteria; order Pseudomonadales; family Pseudohongiellaceae; genus UBA9145. The sequence continues at coordinate 53,582 of CAJQHM010000092.1, read as the reverse complement.
CAGCCGATGGCGTGAATGATAATGGCGTGAGCCCAACTCCTGCATCCCATGTATTGAACCTGGCTTCCCACGCTCTCAATGGTGAGATCGAGGAAGCGAAGGGCAATCTCGATGCGGCGATCATGCATTACAATGTAGCGATCCAGCTGCAGGACAGTCTTAACTACACCGAGCCACCGGATTGGTCGCAGTCTATTCGTCTCTATCTGGGTGCCGTATTGCTTGAGGCAGGCCGCGCGGCAGAAGCTGAGGCGGTCTACATGAAGGATCTGGAGTGGAATCAGCAGAATGGTTGGACTACGTTCGGTCTGTATCAGGCGCTTGAAGCGCAAGGCAAGACTCAGGAAGCGATCATAGTCGAAAGACAATTTCAGTCTTTCTTCCGTAACGCCGACGTTGAGATCACACGTTCACGCTTGTAAACGTGAGTAAGTGCCGAATCAGTTATTGAGTGTTTCGGTCGCAATGCAGCACAATGCATCACGCAAAAAGCCAACGGGTTTCGAAGCCTCTTGGCTTTTTTGCATTCTTGCAATAGAAAAAATTGACTACGGTTTCGAGAACACAGTAATAAAAAATTATAAAAATTCTATAGGGAAAAAGTAGGGGAATGTCCATGTTGCGTCCAAAAAGTTTTCGTCTAGCTGGCTTATCGGTTTTCATTCTCATGCTTGGCGTGTCTGCCAGCACCGCTAGCGCGCAGGATCATTTTAATCAGAAGGGCTCAGGCCCAAGCAGCTACACGGTGCAGTTACAGAGTGAGCTGCGGAGTAGCCTGCCATTTGAGGACCAACGAGACTTCGAAGAGTCTAGTCGAGGCTTCGTCGCAGAGCCTGACTCCCGGCAGATTTTTGCCGCAAACGGTCGTGTCGTTTGGGATATGACGCGCTATGACTTTCTGCTGGAAGATACCGATTACGACAGTATCCATCCCTCTCTTCAGCGACAGGCAACCCTCAACATGAACTTCGGCCTCTATGAAGTAGTGCCGGACTTTCTCTATCAGGTGCGCGGCTTCGACCTGGCGAATATGACGCTGGTGAAGGGCGCTACGGGATGGATTCTCTTCGATGTGTTGCTGACATCGGAAACTGCGGCCGCGGCACTCGCCTTAGCTAACGAGCAGCTGGGTGAGCTGCCGGTCAGAGCCGTCATCTACTCCCATTCCCACATCGATCACTTCGGCGGCGTAAGGGGCGTGATTAGCCAGGAGGATGTGGAGGCAGGCCTGGTGCAAGTAATCGCGCCTTCCGGGTTTATGGAGGAGGCGATAGCTGAGAATGTCTATGCGGGTAATGCGATGTCTAGAAGGGCAGGCTTGCAATACGGACGCGGTATTCCTTCGGGGCCCTACGGACAGGTTGACTCGGCAATCGGCAAGGCGCTTGCCGCAGGAACTACTGGATTGATAGCGCCTAGCTTAGTCATCGAAGATGACTATGAGGAACATGTAATCGATGGCGTGAGACTGGTGTTTCAGAATACACCTGGCACCGAAGCACCGGCAGAGATGAATACCTGGTTTCCAGAGCAGAAAGTATTCTGGGCGGCTGAGAATATTACGGCCACCGTACACAATGTGTATACCCTGCGCGGCGCACTGGTTAGAGATGCACTGCAATGGTCTAAACAGATCAATGAGGCTCTTTACCGATTCGGGAGAGAGGCCGAAGTTTTGGTCGCGTCCCACAACTGGCCTCGCTGGGGTAATGAGCGCATTCAGCAAGTCATGCGTACGCAGCGAGACGCCTATGCGAATCTGAATAATCAGGTTCTTAATCTCGCTAATCGGGGTGTGACCATCAATGAAATTCACAACGAATACAAAGTGCCGGACTCTCTGGCGCAGCAGTGGAGCGCACGACAGTATCATGGCTCCGAGTTGCATAATTCTCGCGCGGTACTAAATCGTTACCTGGGATACTGGGATGGAAACCCAGCGACTCTGGCGCCACTTTCGCCCTCTGATTCCGCTCCCCTGTACGTCGAGATGATGGGGGGCGCACAGGCGATTATGACTCGCGCACAATCCCTGCATGACTCTGGTGACTATAAATTGGCGATGGAAATTCTTAACAAGCTGGTTTACGCGCAGCCCGAAAATGGCGCTGCGAAGGACCTGCTCGCCTCTGTATTCGAGCAGCTAGGCTATCAGTATGAGAGTGCTAGCATGCGCAACGTCTTCCTGGCTTCGGCGCAGGAGTTGAGAAACGGTGCTCCCACGGTGGCCGCAGCAAGGGGGACTAGCCCCAGCCTCGCCAGAGCCATGACCACTTCGCAGTGGTGGGATGCCCTTGCTACTCGAGTCGATAGCGAGCAAGCCGATGCTATGAACTTTACGATCAATTTTATCTCTCCCGATACCGGCCAGAACTTTGTCATTGAGATGAGTGGCGGCACGCTTTCCAACATCGAAGGCTATCTGTCTGATACTCCCGATGTGACCATCACCATGGACCGTAGCGATCTAGAGACAGTAATCATGGGGCAGGGAACGCTAGCCTCACAGTTACAGGCTGGTGCGGGCACAGTGGCGGGAAACCAGGCCGTGTTGCTGCAGCTCGCCTCTGTGCTGCTTACATTCGATTCCAGCTTCGAGATCATGCCGGGCACGGCAAATTAGTAGAAGCCAGAATTTCGAGATAGACTGAAAACAATGAGAATTACACTGGGGAAGAGCATGGGACGACTCGGAAAACTATTTCTGCTGCTAATAGGGGCTAGCCTCTTTGCTGGCGCACAGGCACAGCAGGCGCGACAGCCGAATTTCATCGTTATCATGGCAGATGATCTGGGATATGGAGACTTGGGTGTCTATGGCTCGAAGTTAATCAAGACGCCTAACCTGGACCGTATGGCTTTAGAGGGAGCTAGGTTGGACAGTTTCTATTCCAGTGCCAATGTTTGCACCGCCGCAAGGGGAGGCCTGCTAACCGGTCGTTACCCAATACGACTCGATATTGTAAGCGATGTGGCGCGACCGACTAATGATGTACATCTTGCCGACGAGGAGCTGAGCATAGCGGAGGCGTTGAAACCCTTGGGCTATCAGACTGCTCTGTTTGGCAAGTGGCATCTGGGCAGCCGCCTGGAATGGTCGCCTCTCACACAGGGCTTCGACGAATATTTTGGCGTGTTACATAGCAACGATATGACGCCGCTGGAACTGTACCGTCAAGATCAGATGATAGAGAACCCGGTGAATCAGAATACTCTAACCCAGCGCTATACGCAGGAGGCGGTTCGCTTCATCGAGAACAATCAGGATCAGCCCTTCTTCCTCTATATGCCTCATACTTTTCCCCACGTGCCGCTCTACGTTTCAAATGAGTTCAGCGGCCAGTCCGAGGCCGGGCTCTATGGCGATGTAGTTGAGACTATAGACTGGAGTGTCGGTCAGGTGCTGGCTACGCTTGATAGATTAGGCCTCGCAGAAGATACACTCGTTATCTTCACCTCAGACAATGGCCCCTGGTTTGAGGGAAGCCCCGGCCCCTACCGTGATCGCAAGGGCAGTTCCTGGGAAGGCGGTCAGCGTGTGCCTTTCATAGCGAAATGGCACGAAACAATACCGGGCGGGCTGGTATCTAACGAGCCGGCTATGAATATCGATATATTCCCAACCCTGCTAAATTTGGCGGGTGGCGATCTACCTTCCGATCGTGCTATCGATGGCAAAGACATTCTTCCCATGTTGGTTGATGGGGCTGCCTCACCTCACGAGGCGCTATTTCTTTTCGATAGAGATCGGATCGCGGGGGTGCGCAGTGGTCAATGGAAACTGGTGGTGGAATCTCAGTATAGAGCTGCGGTGCCCAGTTTCGATAATCCTGATTCCTATTATGGGCCTAACGGCCTGCTGTTTGATGTGCGACGTGACCCTTCTGAAACCTATAGCTATACGCGCGAGTATCCCGAAGTTGTGGCTAGAATGCGTGAACACCTCATAGAGGGTCAGAATGAACTAGGCAGTACCGTGCTGGAAAATATGTGGAATCGGCCCAACTAAATTCAAATGTCAGAAGAGAGTCACAACATCGTTACGCTATCGGTCAAGAATTTGCATAAGTCTTTCGGTCCTGTCGAAGTCTTGCATGGTCTTGATATAACGCTGCGCGGCGGCGAAGTGCATGCGATTCTCGGTGAGAACGGCGCGGGCAAGTCGACACTGGTTAAAATTCTCTCTGGCTTCGAGCCACTAAGCAGTGGCGAGCTGCTGCTGACAAAAGATAGTGGCGAAGCAGAACTACTTACTGAGTGGAATAACGAACTCGCCGAGCGTGCCGGAGTTGTTCTAATTCATCAGGAATTCAATCTCGCCGAGCAGCTCACCGTGGCAGAGAATATTTTTCTTGGCAATGAGATCAAGGGGCGCCTGTTTCTTAATAAGAGGGCTATGAAGCGTAAGGCGAAGGAGTATTTGGATATTCTGCGCAGTGAGATTGATCCCGAGGCAGCGGTAGATCGGCTAGCCGTATCAGCCAAACAGATGGTTGAAATCGCCAAGGCACAGGCAAAAAATGCACGGGTTCTAATTCTCGACGAGCCCACTGCCGTGCTCACTCAACAAGAAAGCCAGGTGTTGTTTGAACTTATCGAACGCTTTCGTCAAGACGGTGTGGCGATTGTCTTTATTTCGCACAAGCTGGATGAGATCGAGCAGATTGCCGACGTGATTACGATTCTTCGTGACGGCGAAATGGTTGGCAGCTACCCGGCGACCGAGTTGAGCAAGGACGATATGGCGCGCCTGATGGTAGGCAGAGAGCTGAGTTCACTATTTCCAGAGATGCCGGCATTGCCCAACAAGGCCGAGGTTGTATTGAAGGTCAGTGATCTGCTCCTTCCTGGAAACAGCAAGTCTAGTAGCTTCGAATTGCACAAGGGTGAGGTTCTTGGCTTCTCGGGGCTGGTCGGTTCCGGCCGCACCGCTGTGATGGAAACCGTCCTCGGCCTGAGAAAGCCGGCGAAGGCTAATCGCGGGAGTATCGAGGTGCGAGGAGAGCGAGTCGACCTTAAGCAGCTTTCCAGTGCCAGGGATAAGGGTATTGCTTATCTCACAAAAGACCGAAAGGGAAGTGGTCTGCTGCTGGAGAAAGGCCTGAGCTTTAATTTTTCTCTGTTCTCTTTGCACAAAATTTCGCGCCTGTTGATCGATACTAAGTCGGAGGCGATTGCCTTCGAGAAGGCAATCAAAACCTTCGATATTCGTATGAAGGATAAGTCTATCGTGGCCGGCAATCTCTCTGGGGGTAACCAGCAGAAACTCTTGCTCGCGAAGATTCTCGAGGCCCAGCCCAGTATTATTATTATCGATGAGCCTACGCGCGGCATCGACATAGGAACAAAAAGTCAGATCTATCATTTTATCGCTCAACTTATTGCATCGGGACATTCTCTTATACTTATTTCTTCTGACATCACCGAGATAATCGGTTTGTCTCATCGAGTGGCAGTGATGTATCACGGAGAGCTGAGTGGGGTGCTGGAAGGTGATGAGTTAGAAGAGCATGAGATAATGCGTTATGCCACCGGTCTGAAGAACAAATTCCAGAATAACGAACCCAGAAAGAATGAATCAGAAACTAGCGGAATTTCCAATGCCCAAGCTTGATCTTAAAACAACCGGACCCTTTATTGCTCTTGTCGCGATCTTTATCATTGGCGTGTTGGTTAATGACGCATTCCTCAGTAGTGGCAATCTTAGCAATATTCTGGCGCGTAGTTCTTTCATCGGTATTGTCGCCATCGGCGCGACCTTCGTGATTACCGCCGGTGGTATAGATCTTTCTGTAGGCTCTATGGCGGCGTTCATCTCCGGTTGCATGATTCTATTGATGAATGCGCTAATGGATAGCATCGACTCGATGTTGGTGATAATCATTCTGGCCATCATTGCCTCGCTAGGCATTGGCGCAGTAGCGGGCCTGATTAATGGCTTGCTAACGACCAAGGCCAAGATCGAGGCCTTCATTGTCACGCTTGGCACCATGGGTATCTATCGGTCACTAGTAACTTACATGGCAGATGGTGGCACGCTATCACTCAACTTCACCATCGGTGATATTTATTCCGAAGTTTACTACGGCGTATTTCTGGGTCTGCCCTATCCGGTCTGGGTCTTTATTGCGGTGGCTGTGATCGGCTATTTACTCCTGAATATGACTGTTTTTGGCAGGCACTGTTTTGCGGTAGGCTCCAATGAAAGCGTGGCACGTTACTCGGCAATTCATGTAGACCGAGTGAAGACTGGAACCTATATGTTACAGGGGATCTGCGTCTCGATCGCCACCATCATCTATGTTCCTCGACTGGGTTCGGCGTCGGGTCAGACGGGCATTCTGTGGGAACTTGAAGCGATAGCGGCTGTCATTATCGGTGGTACTGTTCTCAAGGGCGGCTATGGCCGGATTGGAGGCACGGTGGTGGGTGCGCTTATCCTCACCCTAATAGGCAATATTTTGAACCTGACCGATGCCGTAAGTAACTATCTCAATGGCGCGGTTCAAGGCATAATAGTGATCGTTGCAGTCTATCTACAACGTGGTGCATGGCGCCGCGACTAGGGATTCTTGGCCTGTAGACGCCCTTCGATGTAATGAACAGACGAATAAGCAGAAGAACAAGCAGGAGAATAAAATTGAATACCAAGACCGTTCCCACAACCCGTAGCTTTAGTCGGCGCAGGTTTCTCCGCTCCTCCACGATTCTAGCGGCTGGCGCAGGTCTGCCTCTGACTGCGTTGGCACAGAGTCGTCGCGTAGAAAATGTAGGTCTGCAGCTTTACACGCTGCGCAACGAGATGTCCCGAGACTTCGACGGCACCTTGGCTAGAGTTGCCGAGCTTGGCTTCAAGGAAATGGAATTCGCCGGTTATTTTGGTAGATCGCCTGCGCAGGTTCGTCAGACTCTCGATCAGAACGGCATGAGCTCCCCAGCGGCACATATTCAATTGCAGGCCTTACAAGATGACCTAGAGGGAGAGGTTGAGCGTGCGGCAATTCTCGGTCAGAAATACATAGTGGTACCTATTCTTCCAGAGAGCCAACGCAGTATCGCGGACTATCAGCGTACCGCCAATTATTTAAACGTTGCCGGTGAGATGTGCAAGCAATTCGGTATCAAGATGGGCTATCACAATCATAACTTCGAGTTTGTAATGACCGATGGACGTCTACCCTATGACGTAATCCTGGAGGAAACCGAAGTCGACCTTGTCGATATGGAACTAGATCTCTATTGGATTCGTAATGCCGGGGTTGACCCGATTCCCTATTTCGAGAAACACCCGGGCCGCTTCACCATGCTCCATGTTAAAGACATGGACGAGTTTGGCAGAATGGCAGTCGTGGGCAGAGGCGAGATTAATTTCGTCGAGATATTCGGCTATGCCGACACGGCGGGCTTTAAACACTTCTTCGTCGAGCATGACAGGCCAGGAAGAGACGGGCTCGCCTCGATCGCGGAGAGTATTTATACGGTGCGTAACATCGTGTACTAGTCGCTACAAATTGTGTAAAGATAAAATTTAAATCGGTAAAGAAAGTAAGAAAAAGGCAAGAGCATGAGAACAAGACGCGAAGTACTTCAGGGTTTGATCGTATCAATTGGTGGTGCTTCGGCACTCACCGCATGTGGTGGCGTGGCTAATGTGTTATCGACACAACCTGGTTCGGCGCCGCGTTTCTATACCGATGCTGAGATGGCATTGGTGTCGCGAGTAAGTGATCTCATTATTCCTCGCACCGAAACCCCGGGAGCCCTGGATGTCAATGTTCCGGGTTACATGGACGGCCTCATGATGGATTGGGCAAGCACTGAGACGAAGAATGCGCATCGTCAGGCTTTAGTTCAGATAAAGAACAGCCTAGATATACAGGCAGGGGGAGACTTTCTTCAGGTGAATGATGAAACCGCGGAGCGAGCGCTAGCAGTTTTCGACGCTCGGGCATTTGCGGCTGCGGGAGACGACAATGGTTATAAACGGGTGAAGGGCTATGTGAGCCAGTCATTCTTCGCCACAGAAGGTGGCGCCATAGAAGAGTTGAAGTGGGTTGCGGTTCCCGGAAGATGGGACCCCAGCGTAGAGATATAGGCTCAGGCTTAGAACTAACTAGAGCAAGAAGTTAAAACAGATTTAGAAAGGGAGTTACTCCGTGGCAGATTTTGATGCAATTGTAGTGGGTTCAGGAATGAGTGGCGGCATGTCCGCAAAGGAACTTGCCGAGCGTGGCTTGAAAGTTCTAGTACTTGAACGCGGCCCTGAAATAATTCCCGAGCGAGACTATGTCGACAACCTTGCCCCTTGGGAGAGTCCAAACCTAGATAGTGTGGCGCAGGACGAGATTGCAGAGCACTACCCTAAGCAGTATGGCGGTGTCGCTTATGCGATCAAGGAATCGAATAAGCACTTCTGGGTAAAAGACGATGAGCATCCCTACGAAGAAGCGGAAGGAACTAGCTATGATTGGCTTAGGGGTTACCATACGGGTGGCCGTTCCATCATGTGGTCGCGGCAAGTCTATCGCCTGAGCGATCTGGATTTCAACGCGAACAAGACCGACGGTCATGGCATCGACTGGCCAATTCGTTATGAGGACATAGAGCCCTGGTATCAAAAGGTAGAGACCTTTATCGGTATCGCCGGCAGTGCCGAAGGCCTGCCGCAGTTACCCGACAGTGTGTTTCAACCGGCTTTCGAACTAACCGATGCAGAGAAAGCGCTTAAGGCGAAAGTCGAAACTACTTTCCCTGAACGAAATATTATTCCAGCCAGAATTGCTCATCTTACTGATGCGACGGATGAGCAGAAAGAACTAGGCAGATCGAATTGTCAGGTGCGTAATCGATGTCATTTCGGTTGTTCATTTAAGGCCTACTTCTCATCCTTGAATGCGACACTGCCAGCGGCAGAGCGTACCGGTAATCTGACCATGGTACACAATGCCATAGTGAATTCTCTAGAGTATGACGCGCAGACCAATAGAGTTACTGGTGTGCGTATCGTCGATGCTGAGTCTAACGAGAAGAGATTCTATACAGCCAAAGTTGTTTTTCTAAATGCATCAACCATTGCCTCGGCGATGATTCTACTCCAGTCGACCTCCGAAACTTATCCTAATGGATTGGTAAACCGTTCCGATCAGGTGGGTAGAAACCTGATGGACCACGTAAGTGGCGCAGGTGCGGTTGGTCTGATGAGTGGTTTCGACAATCAGAAAGTATTCGGCAGACGGCCTAGTGGCGGCATCTATATTCCGCGCTATGCAAACCTGAACGGACAAGATAAGCCTTATCTGCGCGGGTTTGGTTTTCAGGGTGGTTCCAGCCCTTTGGGTAATGCTGGTGGACAGATCGCGGGCATCGGTAGAAATTTCAAAGAAGCACACAAGAACCCCGGCCCTTGGCGCGTCAACATCGGCGCTTTCGGCGAACAACTGCCGAACTCAGAGAACCGCGTCACGCTGCACCCCTCTAAACGCGATCGCTGGGGCAATCCGCTGGCTCTGTTAAACGTGACCTATAGCGACAATGAACACACTATGCTGCAGGAAGCGAGTAAGGATGCCGTAGCCATGTTGGAAGCTGCAGGCTGCACGAATATCACTGCAAATGAGGTGAGTTTAACGAAGCCGGGGAATAGGATTCATGAAATGGGTAGTGCAAGAATGGGCCGCGATCCGGCTAATTCGGTGCTTAATCAATGGTGTCAGGCCCATGATGTGCCGAATCTATTTATTACGGATGGCTCGTTCATGGCCTCGTCTGCCTGCCAGAATCCTTCGCTGACCTATATGGCATTCAGCGCAAGAGCGGCACACTATGCGGCGGATTTAATAGCGGATGGAACCCTGTAGGCAGCTACGGTTACAGCTGGAATTATTCTAGAATCCATCTCTGAAGCAAGCGCGCAGGAATGGGGATATTGCCAACGAACAATCAGGGCCGAAGGTCCGTGAGTGGGTAATATCCCCATTGCTGCGTGCGATGTAGTATTTTTTTCAGACCTGCCGCCAGTAATCGCGTAGCTATTTGCTCACGGGCCTGCGGCCTTGATTGTTCGCAAACAACTACCCGATTCTCGGCTTGAATGTTGGGGGCTTGGTGGCTTTTAGTTCGGACTAGGATTTAGTGCGCTAGCGGAAGGAGTTCTACTCTTCGGAACTGCGTAGGGTGACTCTCAGCCTGCAGTGAGATGTATCCTTCGCTTACCGCTATGGGCTGACCCTGGCTGATAAGATTCTGTGCATCGGGGTCGCTCTCGTCCAGCTGTGTTCTCGAATATTCGAAAACCACCTCACCGTTCACCGTGTGCCTAATGAGTTCGTCGCCGCGTACTTCAACTTCCAGCGTTACCCACTGATCACCGTGAAAAGTATCGGAGCTGGAATTGATACAATGCTGAGTAACCAACTCACCGTCTCTGACGTAGTGTGTGCCAGGCGAGCAGACATTTGCTGTGGCTCGTTCATCGACGCCGTTGCCGCCTAGAAGCTGTACTTCGATAGAGGCTGGAAATTCCTGCTCTAGGGTCATCGACTGTGGAGACTGGCCATGCAGCATTACGCCATTGTTGCGGAAGGCCCAGTCCGGACCGTTGCGAACCTGGGCGCCAGCGAATCTGTATTCGACGAGCAACTTGTAGTGAGAAAAACTCTCGTCGTAGAAGATATGGCCGAATTCGCCGTCGAAGTCTTGCCAATTGTCATATGAGACTTTTAATATGCCATCCTCTACGCGAAAGGTATCGCGATAGTTAACGCCGAGTTCGTGGCCGGTAAATTTTGGAATCCAGTTAGAGAGATCACTCCCGTTAAACAGGCTAATCCACTGTTCGCTATCATCTTGAGTATAGGCCGTTGTCGGTAGCATCATGAGTAACAGTGCCAGAAGATTTCCTGTGGTTGATTGCGCAATGTTTGGTTTCATTGCGCGTTACCGTTGACCGTGCGATTAAAATCGATTTGCATATCCCAAAGATCCGGGCAGCCATAGGCGCTAAAGCATTCCACTTCGACAATGATCTGAGAGCCGTTAGAGCCATTTGCAATCTTATTAACGAGAACGCCTACGCCACTTTGGCTGATGATGTTGCTGTTGGCATTAATACGCGTATCGCTCTCTCCTCTAATGGCGAAAGCTGAATTCTCTACAGTCCATTGCCGGGCGAGCGCCCACTTGCGATCACACTCGGCGTCGCTGCTACACGTGGGGATAGTTCTTGCGTACTCGTCCATCTTTGCCTGTGTCTGCGGACTGACTGCGCAGGAGGCAAGCAGGGCTGCCCCTAGTGTCGCCATAACGCGCCAGCCGCAGCGCCTAACCGAGGATATTTCTGCCGTCATATTAGTTGCTCACGTTTAGTTTGTTGGTCCAGAAGATATCGATATTGCCCAGGCTGTTATCACCGCGAGTTGAGAACCAGGTAAATGTATTGTCACCCGGTGGCAGGGCTGGACACATATCGGCACCAGCCGTGTTCACCTGCGAGCCTAGATTTCTCGCCGTGCCCCAGCTGTTCTCTCCCTGCGTCATCGCGCCATAGATGTCGGTGCCGCCGAAGCCACCGGGGCGAGAGGATGTGAAATACACCATGCCGTCTTTATCCTGCGTGAAGTGAAATTCTTCGGCCGCCGTGTTGATGTTCGGCCCCTGGTTAACCGGCTCCTGCCAGCCGCCATTGCCGTCGGGCTTAGAGCAATAGATATCGGACCCGCCGTAGCCGCCTTCACGCATCGATGCGAAGCACAGTGTCTCGCCGTCTTGAAGAATGGCAGGGCAATGCTCGTTACCGACGTTGGTGCTTATGGGAAAGCCTATCAGCTCTGGTGTGCTCCACTGTCCGTTCACTTTGCGGGTAATGAATAAATCATTGGCATTGCGTGGGCTAGTGGTAGCGAGTCGATCAGACTTAAAGTAGATCGTATTGCCGTCGGCGGTTATCCAAGGCTCGCGATCATCGCCTGCACGCAGCGGGTCGACATCGGTGGCGGGTGCTGCATTAATGGGGATACCCATATTGACAGGGGTATTCCAGCTGCCAGTCTCGGCGTTAAACGTAGCGATATAGAGATCCTTCGGATCGCCCGGCGCTACGGCCATATCCTCTCTTGCGCTGCAGTAGACCATAGTGCCGTCGGCGGCGAAGGACAGTTCTCCCTCGGCCCACATGGTATTGATGGGGGCGCCGAAGTTATGAACTGCCAGATCGACCCATTCTGGGTCCTGTGCAGAGCTAATGCCGAAGCTGCCCAGTGTTGCGATAAGTGACAGCGTAAGTGCTAGTTTTCTTAGTTTTAGATGCATGACAATCTCCTGCTGGACTCTGCTGGCCTGCGCCCCCAAAGTATCTGATAGCGAACTGGGGGTAAGCCGCACGGGTATTTGCAAGCAGAATACCACAAAAATCTACTGGCTGAGATTCCCAGTATTGGCTAATTTTACTACCCAATAAGTAATTGAATGACAGACCTCATTCAGAGAGACTAGCTGCCAATAGGGGCCTAACCGGACCGGAGGGCGTCGCGATCACAGCCCATGGCTTTGAGCCGGCTGCTACCAATAAAAAATCACATGTTAATGGAGCAAAGGATGAATCTAAGAACGACTTAACTGCTATTTGCGATTCTGGGTGCGGTAATACCGATAGCCTTCTTCGCAGATTTTGCAGTTGATCAGGGTATCGATTTGGTGGCCTTCGTGATGGCGGTATTTGTGAATGGCGCGGCGGGTGGATTTAGCGCAGACCTGTTGATTAGCTCGTTTGTATTTTGGATCTATATGTTTTCTAATCAGTCGGGCGGACCGAAACCCTGGGCGTTTATTGCCCTCAACTTATGTATAGGCCTGTCCTGCGCGCTTCCCGCTTATCTGTGGGCGAAGATGCGACCTTCGAGCTAGTGATTTGTAAAAGTGAGGCATGATGAAAACGGTAAAAATCGAAGAAGAATTAAACTATCCACTTGAAGCAGTCTGGGCGATTTTTGCTGATGTGACCCGCTGCGATTGGGTTCCTGCGGTAGAGTCGATAACTGAACTAGACGGCGTGCGCTCTTTCACTATGGAAGGTATTGGAGAAGTGCAGGAAAAGATCCTAACATTAGATAACCAGAAGCACTGCCTACAGTATTCTGCCATTAAGACTCCGACGCCACTGGATCATCATCTAGCAACAATTCAACTGACGGCGAGCGACGCGGGCTGTCATTTCTCGTGGACAACGAAGATAGCGCCAGACGAATTCTCTCCCGCCATAGAGCACGGGATGAGTGTTTCATTCGAAGGTCTGAAGCAGGTTCTGATCAATAGTTCCGCCTAAATTGTTGAGCTGTTAGAGGGCTGGGTAAATTTATAAAACATCCAGACAGCTAAAGCCGCAGCCACCAATGACAGTGCCGTTACCAAGCCTGTAGAGAGTCCCAAGTCCAATGACTGCACTCCAAGGGCGGTGAGGCAGGCAAGGCCAACTGACATCAACGCTTCGCCTGCGATGACGCCCGATGAGAAGAGTACGCCGCGATGTAGCACCTTGTCGTGCTTTGCTTCAGGTGTGCCTTTGCTATGGAAGTGTGCAATCAGGCCGCCAATCAAAATTGGTGCTGCCAGACCGAATGGCAAGTACATTCCCACAGCGATGGGCATCAGATGCGCTCTGAATTTCTTGCCGCTAACGCGCAGATACCAATCGACTACCAAGATTACGCCGCCAACAAGCACGCCGTAGCCGATCATGTCCCAAGGCAATTGTGTCTCTCCGGAGAACCCCCGCGCGAGTGAAGCGAACAAACTTGCCTGCGGAGCCGATAGTTCGCGTCCGCCGATGCCGCCTTCGATATTATTGTGCAAAAGATTCAGCACCGGTGACATGACGAAAGCGGCGACGAATACTCCTGCAATCTGCATGATCTGCTGACGAAAAGGGGCGGCACCTACCAATGTGCCGGTCTTGAGATCGTTACAGACATCGCCGCTAGTCGCAGCGACACAGCAGACTATGGCTGCAATGCCTAGCGTGGCAACCATGGCTTCCATGCCGGTATAGTTGAAGAGCCATAGCATACCCCCGGCGACGAGGACTGCGGTGATTGTCATACCGGAGACCGGGCTGTTTGAGTTGCCCACTAGCCCCACGATATAACTTGCCACGGCGGTGAAGAAGAAGCCCATGACCAGCATTACTATGGTCGACAGAATGGTGATACCCACTCCAGAGGTGAAGCGATAATTCACGAAGGCGAGGACAGCGACGCAGCCTAGAGTGAGGGCGATGATGGCCCAGGTTGGGATATCTCTCTCCAGACTGTCACCCATCAGGTCACCGCTGGTCAGGTTGTTACGCAACTCGCGTATGGCGGCGATCAGCCCTAAACGGACAGAGTAGAGTGAGGCAAATCCTCCCAGCACCATGGCGCCAACACCTACATAGCGAATCTGCGTGCTCCATAGCTCGTAGGCGCCGTCGATGGCAGAAGGATACTGATCGCCCGAGCCCAACAGGGGTATGGCTACAATCCAGGAAATGGCGCCACCAATAAAAATAAGAATAGCGACGTTCAGTCGCACGATGAAGCCAATGGCAATTAGCATTGGCGAGAGGTCGCCGCCAAAATAGAAAATGCGTGAGCTCACTACGGTGGCCGCCTCAAGCGTCGCTGCAAGCACTCCGAATAGCTTTGCTCCAATGGCCACACCGGCGCCTAGTAGGCCGCCAACCAGCAGATTCTTCGCTGCACCCTCCTGTTCGCCGTCTTCTCCCTCGGCCGCCTCCTCTTCGCCGGCACGTAGCACAGCAGCACAGGCTATACCCTCCGGATAGGCGAGTTCAGTGTTGTTAAGAATGAAAACCTTGCGCATGGGGATCATAAAGAGAATGCCCAACAGGCCGCCGGTAAGCGCGATGATGGTGACCGACCAGAAATCAAAGGAATCCCAGAAGCCAATTAGAACCATTGCTGGCATAGTGAAGATGATTCCCGCGGCGAGTGATTCCCCCGCCGAGGCACAGGTCTGAACCTGATTGGCTTCGAGAATAGTGGAATTCTTGAACAGCATCTTAAACAGCAGCATAGCCATGACGGCTGCAGGTATTGAGGCTGACACAGTCATGCCGGCGCGCAGGCCAACATAGACATTCGCTGCCCCCATTACGACCGCCAGCAGCAGTCCCAATACCACGACTCTGAGGGTTAGTTCCTTGCGTTCTATTGGTTTCGTGTTGGATTGAATGCTGGTATCGGTCATCGCGAATGAGCTCTTGTGGGGGTTTAGTAGGGTTTACTATAGGCGAGATTGGGGTCAGAGTAAAAACAGAGGTTACGGATATTTTCTGAGGCCTGATGCGGGGCAGGTATCGCGCCAGGGCTCAATACCGGCAAGGGCTATGATATCGCCATGACCTTGGTGGGTAGGACACTCCATGTAGTGCCTGTTAGTTATATTCTGAGGGTGAATAACGCGATTCTATTCCTGACTAGTGCCCGATTACTGCTAGTAGCTTTTGCCTGTCAATATAGATAAGAGCCAGGCTACTCAACCACACACCACAAGCCATGAAGAACAGTACACCGCCATCGTTATTCCCGGCAGCATCGACAATGCGTACTACACCAAGGGGCGTAAACAGGTGAAAGAAGATCGCACCGGACATTATCAATAGTCCTGCCAGAGCTCCCCATACTCTTGAGGCGGGGATGAGCACTAGAATACTGGCGATCAGTTCTGCTATTCCAGTTGCAGTTCCACCGTAGTTGCTGAAGCCTTGCGCGAAGCTCTGAGGCAAGCCAATATCGGCCATCCATGTACCTATAGTATTGAAAATGATGACAGTCTCTTCAGAGCCGCTAAATTTGAAGAACAGCGATTGCAGAAACACAAAGGCTATGTACAAGGGTAGAATCCAATTCACAATTTTATTCATGGGATGATCCGGTTTCATTTGCTATTTTATGTAGTTGCTATCGTACCTAAATGTAAGGGTCTGGTAGGATAAAAAAATCGTTCGCCGCCATTCTTTCTTTACTAGTACTCTGGTGTTTCATTAAGCCCGGTTTGGAGTCAGAAAATAAAGAGATAGCGTATGCTACTACTAGAATACTGTGTATGTATCGCGCATAATCTTCCGCGCTAAGCTTTTTGCTTAAACCTTTTAGAATCTCTTCAGTACTTGCTGTGCTAGCCGGAAAATTATCTATGTGGTTCAAGAATATACGTCTCTATTGCCTCAACGAAGCGCTCAAAGTCTCACCAGAAGAATTAGAACAGAAGCTGACCGATCAAATCTTCCATCCCTGTAGTAGTCACGATAAGTCAAAGTATGGCTGGATTAGCCCGCTAGGCAAGGAGGGGGAGATGCTCACCCATGTGCAGGGTGACTATATTATGCTCTGCGCTCAGAAGCAGGAGAAGATCCTGCCAACGTCGGTGATCAACGAGGCGACCGATGAGAAGGTGGCCGAGCTAGAAGAGAGACAGGGCCGTAAGATCTACCGAAAGGAGAAGCGACAGATAAGAGACGATGTATTTGTGTCGCTCCTGCCCAGAGCCTTTACCCGTAATCAGCAAACATTCGCCTATATTTCCGGGAAAGATAATCTAATCGTCGTAAATTCATCCAGCGCACCCAAGGCGGAAGCCCTGCTCAGCTTGCTGCGCGAGAGTCTTGGTAGTTTGAAAGTGTCGCTTCCAGATGCCAATCGTGCCCCCAGCGATGTGATGACGCGCTGGCTGAAGGAGCGGCATGCTAGCGATCACTTCCTCATCGATGAAGACTGTGAACTCTATAATCCAACCGATGGCAGCAATATAGTGCGCTGCAAGGGGCAGGATCTGTTCTCGGATGAGATCGAGAGCCATCTCGAGGCGGGCAAGCAGGTTAAGAACCTGGGAGTGACATGGAATAGCATTTTAAGCTGTGCACTGGGAGATGATCTCTCTATAAAACGCCTCAAATTTGTCGGCATGAAGCAGGAAGAGGCGAGCGAAGAGATTGAGAGTGCAGCACAAAAATTTGATCAGGAGTTTGCCGTCATGACGCTTGAGCTATCGGGCTTCTTCAAGTCTTTTTTCGAGGCTTTCGGTGGGCTGCAGGATACGAAGGAGTAGGCGTGCGCTTGCTGCAAGGGCTAAGCACAGATCGACACGCTATCCGGGATAGCGACCACCACTAATACTAACTAATTAAATATATATGGAACTTTTAAGATGATGAAACTCTATGACTATGCCCGTGCCCCAAACCCAAGACGGGTTAAGATTTTTCTAGCAGAGAAGGGTATAGAGGTGGAGTTGATCAATTGTGACATGAGCAAGGGCGAACATAAGACGCCAGAATTTCTCAAGAAGAATCCAAGCGGAAAGATCCCTGTACTGGAACTGGAAGATGGTCGCTGCCTTGGAGAGTCGGTTGCAATCTGTCGTTATCTAGAAGCCATACAACCAGAGCCAAATCTTATGGGCAGAGACGCATTTGAATTAGGCCACATCGAGATGCGAAATCGTCATATCGAAACCGAGTTGTGGTCGCAAGTTGGTGTTTCTTGGGTGAACGGGCCTATTGTCGCTGCGATGGGAATTTTTAAACAGATTCCGGCGGCGAAGGAAGCCAGCGACGTTAATGTGAATAACTACTATGAGCGCATAGATACAGAGCTAGGCGAATCAGCTTACATAGCCGGCGACAGGTTCACGATTGTCGATATTACTTTATTAACAGCGGTGGACTTCGCTACTTCGTTAGTTGGATTAAAGCCAGCCGAGTCTCTGGCGAATCTGTGGCGCTGGCACGCATTGGTTTGTGAGAGAGAAAGCGTAGACGTTCAGGACTAATTTCGATTCGATAAGGGCATGTCTTACATGCCCGGTTCAGACGCCAGCATTCCATCGAGTACCGACACGTAAACGAATACTGGTATGAGTAGCTCGCCCAGCTGACTATGCATCATACCGCGCACCTCTAACCAATCGATGCCTCCAACACCACTGCCGATCATAGGCATGGCAATAGAGCTTAGTCTTTTGTCGGCCACCACCTTGTTGAGTGCCCTGAAAGTGCGGTGTACCGCAATCTTTTCGGGCCGGCTCGGTCGTCCCAGCCCTGGATCGGCAGCCGCACCGGTAATAAGATTGAGAATCTTGGTTTTTCCATTGCCTTCCCAAAGCCAAATGTCGCCGGGCTCTGGATTTGCTTCTTCGCACCACTCATGGAAGTGATCGCGCATGCTAGGAAATTTTTCTTGAAGCTTACGGGCCAGGCCGCTGGCCATCGCGTCGTTCACCCCTACGCCCTGCGCGATCACTTCGGCGCGACTCATTAAAATATCGCCTTCCACTTCGTAGATCATGGGCATTGCTCCTATTTACTTTCTATAGGTCTCTACAAATCTTTTCAACAGCAATTGTGCCTCGGGAGACTCTTCCTTCTCAATAGCCGCTATGAGTTTTTCTGCCGAATCTGCCGGAAAGTAGCCATAGTCCTTGTAGATATTGATGCGAACAGTGAAGCCCGCGGCGTCGGCTTCGGGGTGAAACTAAGTTGCATAGATATTGCTCTTTACTCTGAACATCTGCACGGGGCAGGCAGCATTGCTGGCGAGGAGAACGGCTCCAGGTGGTGTGTTGTCACAGGCCTACTTGTGACCCAATAAAACTCTAAAGGTATCGGGAAAGCCTTTAAGTAACGGGTCGCGCTTTCCTTCTTCGCTTAGCGCGACGGTGGCTCCACCGACGGCTTCGGCATATTTCTGTGATATCGAGGCGCCTAGATAATTTCCCAGTAAGCCGTTTCCCGAGCAGCACCCAAGAAACGGAAAGTCCTGTGCTATTACTGTATCGAATAAGTCACTGAAGCCGGCTTCAATCTCTAGTTGTGTTGCTGACTTCTGATCCGCGGGGGTGCTGATATCGAAGGGGCTGCCACCGACAATTATGCCGGCATAGCCGCTCAGTTCGATATCCTTTAGGCTCGCTTGCTCCGCGCGCAGCCTAATTATCTCGCTATCCTCTAGCGCGCCATAGTGCTTGATGGCATCCAGCTCGTTATCTGCAGTTGCATCTTCCGGGCGAAGTTGGATTATCAGAAACGGTTTGCTCATGGCGTGCTTCGATACCTAGGTGTTATTGCCTAGTGTTCTCCCAGTTCATCCAGTCGCACTGCTAGATTGGTCAGTACTTCGGCTGCGATATCGATCTGTCCGGCAACCTGATCGTATTGTCTCTGTTCAATCGCCTCTCTAACGCCTGGAATGGTCTTCACGCCATAGCCTGTATAGAAGCCTGGAGCATAAATGTGGTGCTTATACCATGGGCGTCCCGTCAAGCCTTCCTCTCGAATTAGCTCGCGCTCACTGGTATAGAGCAGATAGTTCTGATTAGCGCTTGCAGCTGTGCCGCTCATTGCTAAATTCTGATAGGCATCTGCTGAATCTTCAAGTCGCGCCAAAGCATTCTTTAGTGGTGCAAAATTAAAATAGGGCACAGCGGGTTTGGGTATCGGTGGTCCGAATGTTTTGGTCGGGTCAAGAACAAGTCCATACACACCCGAGTCTATGTCGAAATTGTCCGTCGCGGTCTTCTCGCGCATGTCATCAGCCAGTGTCTCAATCTCTTCAATATATCCCGCAACATTGTCGGTGAAGCCCTGAAAATCAAAGGGCAGTCTTGGCGCATTTGCCAGACGCAGTGTGGCGCGCCCTGCAAACTGGGCAAGAGTGCGCCCGTAGATCAGGCCAGGGTCTATCCACTTAGTATAGTGTTCATAGGTATCGTACATAGTGTGGTAACTGCCACCTCCGGAGTGTCCACCGAAACCCATATTGGCAGACGCTATACCCAGATGTTGAAGAAACGGGGTGTAGTCTGACCCCGAACCAAGAGGACTAATACGCAGGTCACTGCGATTCTTTGCCTCATTTCGAATTTTCTCAGAGCCGCTATTGATACGCAGATTCGCGCGACGTCTCTGTTGAACTGAAACGCCAGTTTGGGGGTCTTCGACATCACTCATGATTTCATTAAAGAATCGTTCCAATACATGGCTGCCGCCAACGTTCACGAAACCACGGCCGTTGCCATCGGTATTGAGATAGACAACCGCATGCTCCTGTAACTCTGCGGCGTGATGTTCCGCCCACTCAGTCGATCCGATTAGTCCAGGCTCTTCGGCATCCCAGGCTGCATAGATGATCGTTCTTGCCGGCGGGTAGCCCGATTCTGCGAGGCGACTTACCGCCTTGGCCTCGGCGAGCATGGCGACTATCCCGGAAAGAGGGTCTGCCGCGCCATGATTCCATCCGTCGTGATGATTGCCACGAATAATCCATTGATCCGGCATGCTGGTGCCTTCCAGGCGAGCGATGACGTTGTAGGCTGTCACCATCTTCCAGTCGAATTCAAGCTTGAGCCTGACCCGCGCGGGCCCGGGTCCCAGGTGGTAGGTTATCGGCAAGCCGCCACGCCATTCCTGAGGAACTACCGCTCCGCCCATCGCCTCGAGCAGGGGCAGAGCATCTCGATAGGATATTGGCAGCACAGGAATCTGGGTAATAGTCGGCGCTTCTTCGCGGCTAAGTCGATTCACATCTCCAGTCGCACCGACACCGGGAGTGAGCACATCGCCTGGATAGGTTGGCATATCCATAACCGAGCCACGTTGTACGCCGCTATCGTTCTTGTAGGGACCTTCGGGATATACATCGCCTGGCCCATAGCCGTCGTCAGCTGGGTCGGAATAGATGAGAGTGCCAATTGCACCCATCTCTCCAGCGAGCTTGGGCTTGATGCCACGCCAGGATCCCCCATATTTTGAGATGGCGATCTTGCCAGCGACACTTACACCGTAACGCTCCAGTAACTCGTAGTCAGCAGGCGTGCCGTAGTTAACGAAGACTAACTCGGCCTCCACTTCTCCATCTGTCGAGAAGGCATTATAAGGAGGGAGCAGATTGTCAGTGTTCGACGTGCTGGCATCGCCATCGATGGGGTCTTCCATCAAGGAGGCAGTAAATCGCGTGGGAGCTACGAGCTCCAACTCGCGAGTGAGTGGTTCGGGAAACAAAACCTCGTATTCGGCAATCTCTACGTCATAGTTCCAGGAGCGCAGAAGCGCCGCAATCGCCTCCGCGTTCTCTTTACTCTTCGGTGATCCGACGTGGTGGGCCTCAGACGAAAAATCCCTCAGCCAGCGGTCCATCTCAGCTCTGTCGATAAGCGTATCGAACTGGGTTTCCATCTGTCTCTGTTGCGCACTGGTATTATCATTAAACCCGAACAGTGTCGGCTGTGCGCTGCTAAGCGGAACGATTGATATCACAGCTGCTATCGCGAGGCAGCGAAATGCGAGAGTAGAGCGTAGAAGAAGTGTCTGTATAGAATGTTTCATAGTTGTTCCTTAAGGTAACCCGACCTGCATTCTTACATATTCTCGGCAAGCGGTGAACGTCTGAAGGATTGCTGGCCCACGCGAAGGCGCTATTGATGCTATAGTGTGCGCCGCGTAACAACTGCTAGCGGCTATCGCTAGCGCCCACCTATAAACCGACATAGAGATCTTACGTGGCCCTAAAGCCTACTATTTACAAGCTGCAAGTCTCACTCAGCGATCTGAACAGGGATGTCTACGATTCGTTCAATCTCACGCTCGCACGTCACCCATCCGAGACGATGGAGAGGATGATGGTTCGCGTGCTGGGCTTCTGCCTGAACAGCGGCGATCAGCTGGTATTCTGCAAAGGCCTCAGCGATACGGAAGAGCCAGACCTCTGGTCACATTCGTTGGATGGGAATCTGCAATTGTGGATAGATGTTGGAGAGCCATCGTCAGAGAGAATAAAAAAGTCGAGTCGCATTGCGCAGAACGCAAAGATTTATTGTTTCAATAGCAAGGCACCTACATGGTGGCAGCAGAACCGAACGCAGCTGGAAGAGTTGCCGGTCGACGTTTACCTGTTTAACTGGCAGCAAGTTCAGGCATTGGCAAAAATTTGTGATCGAGGTATGGAGTTATCCATTACAGTATCTGGTGACTCACTATTTGTTGCGAGCGAGCTGGGTGAGTGTGAACTGTTCGTTGAGTCATTGCAGGATAATTCATGAAGCAGTTACTATTTTTTGGCTTAGATGTTTAAAGAGAATTCCATGACAGATGCAGACGACGATATTAAGGCACAGCTTGTAGAGCTGACCAGGCAGCCAATCGAACTATACAAAATTCTAAAGTTCGAAGGATTGGTCGGAAGTGGCGGAGAGGCGAAGGCCGCTATTGCGGGAGGCCATGTGCTGGTGAATAATATAGTAGAAACCCAAAAGAGAAAGAAGATCTTATCGGGCGATATTATTCAGTTCGATGGCAACAACTATCGTATGCATTGTGAACAGAGTGCTGAACCGATTGAGCTGGCCCCTAGCGCTGATTCTAAGAAAGGTGCTGCTAAGGTCGATGCGGCAGATAAAGTAAAAGCCAAGCGTAAAAAACCGGTAGCAAAGAAGGCTGGAAGAAAAGCGATAGGCATTAAAAGTTAATAAGAGTCTATAAGAGTATGAACAATAACGATTGTCTAAGACGAATACGCTACATACTAGATTTCGATGATAGCAAGATGATTGCTATCTTCGGGCTAGCTAATATGGAAACCGATAGGGCAGAAATTTCCGCGTGGCTGAAGAAGGACGATGATCCTGATTTGGTCGAATGTGACGATACATCTCTCGCCTCGTTTCTGAACGGCTTGATCATTGCCTTGCGTGGTGAGAAGGAGGGCGGGGTACCGGAACCTGAAATAAAGCTCACCAATAATATGATATTTATGAAGTTGAAGATCGCGCTGAACCTCAAGGCAGATGAAATTCTAGAGATATTGGAATCGGCAGGGCAGGCGATCAGCAAGCATGAGTTAAGTGCTTTCTTTCGCCGCCCTGGCCATAAGCATTACCGTGAGTGCAAAGATCAAATTCTTAGAAATTTTTTGAAGGGTCTGCAAATCAATTACCGCGATTGAATAGACTGCCGGATTGCGATTCGACCTTTCTATTTATAGCGGAACAAATTCCAGCCTAGCAAGATTAGACTCATCTAATCTAGCGGCACTATGTTCTAACTTCTAAATACCCCCTAGAGAATGAAATTTCGTTTCATAGAAATCGGCAATACCTTCCCTGCCGCCTTCGGATCCAATGCCCGACTGTTTCCAGCCACCAAATGGCGCCACCTCAGTAGAGAACACGCCCGAGTTAGAGCACACGATGCCATATTCGAGATCTTCGGATACGCGCATAACGCGCCCTATATCTCGTGTGAAAAAATAGGCAGCGAGCCCGTATTCGGTCGCGTTTGCCTTGGCGATGACTTCTTCTTCGGTAGTGAATGTCTGCACAGCGGCGATGGGGCCGAAGATCTCTTCATTCGCCAGTCGCATGGCATCGTTAATATCGGTCAGCAGGGTTGGCTGGAAGAAGTTTTGGCCGAGTTCGTGGCGCGCGCCACCAATCAATACCTTCGCCCCTTTACTCAGCGCGTCGGCCATTAGCGTATCCATCTTCTCTAGGGCCTGGATGTTTATCATTGGCCCAATTTCGGCGCCTTCTTCGAGTCCATTGGCAACCTTCAGCGCCGCTATGCTCTGCTGTAGTTTGTCGGTGAATTCTTCGGCTATGCTTTCATGTACAAAAATTCGATTGGTACAGACACAGGTTTGGCCGCAGTTTCGAAATTTGGTGGCGACGCAATGGCTTACCGCTGCGTCTATGTCGGCGTCATCGAATACGATGAAGGGAGCATTACCGCCCAGCTCTAGGGATATTTTCTTTACCGTGGACGCACATTGCGCCATTAATACCTTCCCGACCGCGGTCGATCCGGTGAACGTAAACTTTCCTATTTTTTCGTGTTGTGTGAGAACTTCACCTATGGCCTGCGCATCGCTGCCAACGACAACGTTAAGTACGCCGGCGGGAATGCCGGCACGCTGTGCGAGTTCGCAAAGGGCCAGCGCAGACAGGGGAGTTCCCGCATCGGGCTTTATTACAACCGTGCAACCTGCGGCCATGGCCGGAGCTGCTTTTCTGGTGATCATTGCGTTGGGAAAATTCCAGGGTGTGATACAGCCAACAACACCAACTGCTTGCTTGTAAACTTGTAAGCGACGGTCGTTGGCCACGGTCGGAATAATATCTCCCATCACGCGTTTGCACTCCTCAGCATAGAACTCGATGAAGCCCGCTCCGTATTTCACCTCGCCGATAGCTTCGCTAAGCGGTTTGCCCTGCTCGGCGGTCATCAACGCCCCTAGATCATCGGCGTTTTCCAGAATTAGTTCATACCAGCGACGCAGATAGGCGGCGCGCTCTTTCGCGGGCATTCTGCTCCAGCTCTTGAAAGCCACAGCCGCGGCATCGACCGCCGCTCTTGCATCGTCGGCATTGCCGTCTACTGTTCTTGCAACTAGTTCGCCGCTCGCTGGATTCAGTACTTCAATATGGCCAGCGGAACCTGCGACCCATTTGCCATTGACAAAGTTTTCGGTTCTAAACAGTGTGGGATCTTCAAGCTTAATCATAGTGTCTATATCTCTGCTAGAGTGACGGTTTCTATTTAGCCTAGAACTCTATCTAGGGAATGAATTAGTTTATCCACTTCTTCGATGGTGTTGTAGTGCGCCATTGAACAACGTACAACGCCGTCTTCGGTATCTTTTATTTGCAGGCTCTCTACCAATCGTTTCGCATAGAAATGGCCTGAACTAATGGCGACTTCGTCTTGGGCAACTGCTCTGGCTATTTCTTCAGAGCCCATCTTGTTAGAGACGAAAGAGAAGGTAGGGACGCGAATATCTTTGTCCTGATTATGTCCGCCAATTAATCTGATATCTTTTCTGGAGCCGATAAAGTCTAGAAATTTTGTAGTCAGAAGCTGCTCGTGTTCCGCTATCGCACCGTAGACAATCTGGCTGCGTTGGAAGAATGATTCTCGCTGTTCGTCGAAGTGGTGTGCGTAGAGGGCATCGAAGTAGTCGGCGATGCCAACCAATGAGGCGATAGATTCGTGATTCGGGCCAGCGGGATTCATCTTGTGTAGCAGGTCATCTTCGCCGAAGAAGTAATGATATTGCCCCTTTGCTTTCTGCAGAATATCTCGCTTTCCATACAGACATCCCATATGTGGCCCGAATACCTTGTAGAAGCTGAAAAGATAGAAATCGACATCCCACTGTTTCACGCTCAGTGCGCGATGCGGCGCATAGGCAACGCCATCCACACAAACCAAAGCGCCCGCTGCATGCGCTAGTTCGGTGATTGCGGCGACATCGTTTATATTGCCCGCTATGTTCGAGACATGGGGAAAGGCAACTAGCTGCGTCTTCTCATTTAGCAATTGCCTAAGCACATCTATATCGAGTTCGGCAGTGTCCGATGCTATAGGCCATTCGACTATTTTTAATCCAAATTCTTCCAGTCGTCGCCAGGGCCCCGAGTTCGCCTCATGATTTAGTGTTGCAACAATAATCTCATCGCCGGCAGCCCAAAGATGTCGAAGTGCCTGTGCGAGTACATACACATTGAAGGAGGTAGATGCCGACACAGTGACCTCTTCGAGCTCTGCACCAACAAATTCCGCCATCAGCCTATGGCCAAGATTCATTCGCTCAGCCGCATCGGATGATTCTGGATAGGGATAGCCTGGCTGCACCTGAGTTTCGTTCATATAAGCGCTGATTCTCTGAATCACCGAATGCGGGACATAAGCACCACCGGCATTCTCGAAGAAGGCCCAGTTCCAATGATTCTCTGGATACTGCGCGCGGACGAATTCTAGATCCAGTGCTGTTCTTGTGGTCATAGAGGCAATCTTCTTATGATTTATCGAATGTTAGTTTTATAGTGTAACCCACTCTTGGACTACCGCTAAGTACCGTGTCTATTGGATCTTACGGCAGTACACAGCGTGTTTAGTAGAGGTGGATCAATCGCACTTGATAGCCATTACTAGCTATGCTTTAAATAAGAGGGCAGCAATCGTGCTTCGGAGGACACACAACTACTCTCATACTATTATTATTAGGGCTATTGCTACTCTTAGGTGGCGGTGCCGCTATGGTTCGCGGAGCCTCGGGAATAGCGGAGGCCTCCGGCGTCCCACCGCTAGTGGTTGGCCTTACCGTAGTTGCCTTCGGTACCAGTGCGCCAGAGCTGGTAGTCAACGTGCTTGGCGCATTAGAGGGTCAGACAGAACTGGCCTTCGGTAATATTACAGGCTCAAACCTGGCTAATCTCGGCCTGGTACTGGGCTCGGCGGCAATCATTACGCCGATGACTCTGAAGGGAGAAATCATCCGCAGAGAATTGCCGTTGCTTCTCTTGGGTACAACCGTCCTTCTGTTCATGACCCTGGATCCACTCTTGCGTGGCGAAAATCCAATCATCGATCGGTCCGATGGCTTGGTCATGTTGTTGCTGTTCAGCATATCCCTCTATCTAACCGTAACGGATTTTCTGCGGCAGGAAAAAGATCCGCTGGTTACCACTATTGGAGAGCTGGATATAGTCTCCCACGCTGAGAAAAGGGTTAACTGGTTATTAATAGTCGGTGGTGTTGTTGGTCTTGCCATAGGCGGGCAGTTAACTATTGATAACGGATCAGCTTTGGCGGAGTCACTGGGTGTTCCACCGGTAATTATCGGTATGTTGGTGTTGGCAATAGGAACGAGTTTGCCAGAACTTATTACTTCAATCTTTGCGGCTATGAAGTGCGAGGCTGACCTGTGTGTCGGAAACGCTATCGGGTCGAATATATTCAATGGTTTGTTCGTGTTGCCTATAAGTGCGCTTGTTCAGCCGCTAATAGTTCCCGAGGGCGGTATCTTAGATATTTTGGTCTCTCTGATCTTCGCTTTTTTCCTGGTTCCCATTTTTATCTTTGGTAAAGCACTGATGAACCGTCAGGTTGGAATCTTCTTCGTTGCAGCTTATATTGCGTACATGTTTTTTCGAGTGAGTACTAGCTAAGGCTCAAACAAATTATTTGAGACCTTATAAACCATGGACTACGCGTACTCTCGAGTTTTCATTTCGATATACAATAGAGAAACTGTACCTCCTGGAAGTCGACTAACATGAAACTCTATCACTGTAAAAATTCCCGCTCGCTGCGGCCACTATGGACACTCGAAGAGATGCAGCTCGACTATGAGTTGGTCACTATGAATTTTCCGCCACGCTTCGAGCATGACGGCTACCTGGATGTTAATCCCCTGGGAACGGTACCAAGCTTTGTCGATGGAGGTGTAACGCTCACAGAGTCGACGGCTATCTGTCACTACTTAGCTGAGAAATATGGGCCTACGCCGCTGGCGGTTGCCTCAGATGAGATAGGGTATGGCGAGTATCTCAATTGGCTGTATCGCAGTGATGCAACACTTACGTTTCCGCAAACTTTAGTGCTGCGCTATACCCGCCTGGAGCCGGAGGAGCGTCGGGTGCCACAGGTGGTGGAGGACTATACGAAATGGTATCTATCGAGGTTGCGTAGCGTTGAATCCGCACTCGAAGACAGAGAGTATCTTTGTGCCGATCGATTCACGATTGCCGACATCGCAGTAGGGTATGCACTCTTTATGGGAATTTCTCTGGGGCTAAACGAATATTACAAGCCCAACTGCCAGCGCTATCTAAAGAGCCTTATGGAGCGTGAAGGGTTTATTAAGGCGATGGCATGCAAATAGGTATATAGCTCAACAAGGATAACCTGCTTATTGAGCTACTGGGTAAAAACGCAGTATCAACCATCCTTCTTCGATTTTTTCAGCTGCAGTTTCGACTCCAACTTAGCCTGATCGTCTCTGCGCGAGACGAGGCTCGGTGCCTTGGTTCATGTAGGGCCGCGCAGGGCCATGGAATAGATGAATTTATTCATCTCGAGGGAAAAACTATAGAATAAAGTGCTATGCTATCCACGAAAAAACAATCGATGAGACCTACCATGAGCTTAAGCCGCGAATTTCTCGAAGACTTGGAACTTCTTAACCTGTTCAACCTGGATAGTTCACAGGGAGGAATCAAGATTCATCATGAGGCGGCTCCCGAGCGTATCGCCGCTGCAAAGCGACTGTTCCAAAAAAACTTTATTACGCTTGAAGACGGCGGGTATCTTACGACGCTAGGTATGGAAGCTGCCGGACACACTCAGGCACTGGTGACAATGCTACAGGTTAAGCCGTAGCGTTTGTTTCACCGTATCTGAATTCGGAGTGTGCTATGGGTCTGGCCCCACTAGTTCGTCTTACCATTCTTGGCGCTGCATTTACTGTTTTGGGTCTTCCAGCCTACGCGCAGGACTACCAGCCCCCCATGACCGAGTACGGCCAGCCCGATCTTCGCGGCGTATGGAATTTCTCTTCACGAACACCCTTAGAACGCCCGGAGAGGTTTGGCGAGATAGAATTCCTGCGTGATGTCGATGCAGCCACTCTTAATGCCAGGCCAAGCCGTGTCGTGGCCACCGGTGGCAATCAGGCTCCCAGCACGACCCGTGTTATCGGTGCCTACAATGGCTATTGGAATGACAGGATGGCACTACAAGAAAACAGCCGCACATCGTTGATCGTGCATCCACTCAACGGAAGAATTCCTTCAGTACAGGATGGTGTTCATGTGCAGTTAGGTGGCGACATCACTACCGATGTGGACTTCGGTGAGACGCGCCCGGTGCGTTATACCCACGGCGGCATAGGCAGGACTGGTCCGGAGGATCGAGGCCTCTCTGAGCGTTGCCTGGTCTTCGTTTCGGGTCCGCCTCTATTAACTGGTGGCTACAATAACCACATTCAAATATTTCAAGACGCGGGGCACGTGGTGTTATTGGTGGAGATGGGTTGGGATGCCCGTATCGTAATCCTGGGTGACAAGCCTCATATCGATAGTGCTATAGAGCAGTGGTCTGGCGACTCACGTGGTTATTGGGAGGGCAACACCTTGGTCGTTGAGACTCGAAACTTCAGCGACAAGGTTGGCAGCCTCAGTCTCCGCGGCGTCGCCTATGGCACGGCGAAGAATCGTCTTCTCGTCGAACGCTTCACGCCTACCGCGGCGGGTGTTCTGGATTATGAGTTTACCGTGGATGACCCAGTGACGTTTACCGATAAGATCATTGGGATCTCTTCGATGACCAGCGTGGATGACAGTATCTATGAATTTTCCTGCCACTCTGGAAACTATGCCATGACAGGAATCCTGCGTGCCGGGCGCACCGAAGAGGCTGATGCGGCTGTTGCAGAAAACTAGTCTTCGGCTGAAATTTTTCTGGTTTCGCCTGGGATGGTGAAGAGGTCGAAGCCGCGAAGTTCTGCCGGTCTTCGTATTGGGTCAGAAGAAATTGTTACCGGCACATGCACGCCCACACTGCGTTTTGCCTTAATCCTATTACTTAAAATATCGCGCCCGCTTGCGGAGCTGAAGAACCAATAGGGAGGGAATGCCATATGCGGGTTGTTACGATTCCAGTACTGCGCATCCCGAGCAAAATGCACATCGTTCGGATCGGCATCTCCCATATGCAGGACAGTCGTGTCCTCATTCAGCGTTACTCGCCACACAATATTCTCGACATCCAGGCGACCGGTTGGCCAGCCGGAGTGTGGAATACGTACCGCCTCGATCTGCAGGCCTTCCATGCTCAGTGCGACCGGCGCGTCCTTATATTCCAGACTGACCCCAATGACTCGATCGAACAGGTCGGCATCGCTATTGCTGCTTTCGCTACGCATAGCGATCACCGCCTGATTCGGCGCATATAGTTTGATGTTTGGTTGTTCCCTCAACAGCCGCACCATATCCCCAGGAGAGAAATGATCCCCATGGTGATGGCTGACGAAGATGGCATCGACTCCATCGTAGGGAGCTACTCCGGCAAACAAGGCCTGTTCCATTTCTTCAGGTAGCAGCAAGTATTGTCCGTAACTATTTCTGAACAGTGGATCGAAGAGAATCTTGGTGTCACCGTGTTCTACCATCAAGCCTTCGTTGGCCATGTAGTGCGCCGTCGAGTCATGGCCGAGTGCGCTCATGCCAAATGTGCAGCAAGCGAGGCCCGCTAGGGTCTGAAGCAGTTTTTGGTGCATGATCTCTTTACTCGACAATAGTCATTTCATCCAGAAGATTCGTGGCGCCGTCCATGTATTCCATTACCCACAGCATATAGCGGGCATCGACGGAGATGGCGCGGTTCTTGGAGTCGTCGAAGTCCCAGTCGCCAATGATGCTCTCGTAGACTCCGTCGAACAACAGGCCAACGAGCTGGGCTTTACTGTTCATTGCTGCAGTGCCGGAATTACCGCCTGTGATATCCAGAGTGCTCAAGAAGTTCACGGGCACTGTGCCCAAGGAAGGCAATACATAGTCGCCATATTGCTTCGCGCGAATCAGGTCCAATTGCTTTGCGGGTGCATTGAATGGGTCCAGGCCCGTGTCTTTACCCAGGATACCCTCCAGTGAGGTGAATGGCTGATTGACCAGGCCATCTTTGGGTTGGTTGCCTCTTACCTGACCGAATGTAACGCGCAATGAACTATTGGCATCGGCATAGATAGGCTGGCCCAAGCTGCGATTAAAGGCGATCACCGCTTCCATATATTCGGGGCGCCAGCGCTGTAACTGTCCGCTCAGCTCTTTGCGCTCTAGTTCGAGCGCCATGCGCTCGGCATAGGAGGCCACAGCATAACGAATCAGAGGATCATCACTGTTCTCAAAATCCTCGACAGAGCTTTCCAGCCATGCCAACCGTGTCGCTTCCTCATCTAATGATGTCCGCGCATAGCTATCTTCGATAATCTGATCTACTTGACCCTGATCGATGCTGCCGGAAATTCCAAAGAAGGAATCGGTAGCTTGCGAGCGATGCTGCTCGGGAAGTTCGGCATATCTAGCGAGTAAGTAACTCAGAGTTGCCTTATCGACAGTCTCGTCATAGCGTCGGCTAATGGCTTGCATAGATTGGCTTAGACGACGCAGGTCCCGCTCCTGATAACCCGGTTCGCGATCTGCGTCGGGTTTTTGTTTCTCCTTGGCTAATCTGTAAAGGCGATGGGCGGCAGATGGCAGAGTGGCATAGCCCATATAGCTGCGCACCAGGTCGCGTTCGCGAGTTTCATGATTCGTCTCTATTAAGTTCTGCAGACGTCCTATGGCTTGCGCATATTGCTGGCGTCTTGCGCTGTCGCTGTTGATCCATTCAACCAGATCGGTTTCAGCCTGTCGGCGTCTATCTATGAAGTCACTCTTGTCATAGCTCTCCACCATGGACTGGAAATTCTTGGCATAGTTATTAAGGCTAGCGAGAGTTCCTTCGTAGGCGATGCGCGCTGCGCTGCCATCGGCGGAGTTGTCATTGATGATGCTGATTATGTCCTCTCGAAAACCGCGTGCCTGGGGGTAGTACCATTCGAACTCATTTTCAACCTCTGCAGTTGTGCGGTAGCGGTTCGTGCTGCCGGGATAGCCAACGCCCATGACGAAGTCACCTTCTTCAACACCCTTCGCGCTTACTTCCAGGAAGCTATCCGAGGTATAGGGCACGTTGTCTTCACTGTATTCGGCGGGGCGCCCATCTGTGCCTACGTAGGCGCGGTAAAAACCGAAATCACCGGTGTGTCGGGGCCATTGCCAGTTATCGATGTCGCCACCGTATTTACCGATACTGGTTGCAGGCGCATAGACAAGACGTACGTCGCGAACTTCGAGACGCTTGATTAGGAAATACTCCAGACCCTGATGAAACGAAGAAACACCGCAGCGATGGTTGCCGGAAGATTCACAATCCGCAATGAGGGATTTTCTATTCGCCTCGATCATGTTGTAGCGATCTAGCCCGGATGTTGATGCGGTTACTCCCGACAATACACCGGCGGTCACATCGCTCACTTCTTCGGTGACATAGACTCGCGTACCCGGTGCTGTTGGAATTTCTTGGTCCAATTGTTTAGCCAGAAAACCATCCGTCAGTAAATTATTCTCCGGGGTGCTGTTGTATTGCACAGAGCCATAGATACAGTGATGGTTGGTTACGATCAGACCCTGAGGAGAGACAAAGGAAGCGCTACAGCCGCCCAGACTGACGACTGCGTTCATTGGGAATTGATCCAGTCTGCTGAGGTTTTCAGGATTGATCTCGAGCCCGAGACGTAGCAACTGTTCGCTCAGATCGGGTAGTTGATGGGGTTGCCACATGCCTTCGTCGGCGACTGCATGGCCGGCAATAGTCGCAAAACAGGCGATCGGGATTAAGGCTAGTTTATTGAGCAGTGCCGGCATTGATTGAAGTGCTGTAGTAAACATTGTTAAACCACCTGAGTATAGGTAATAGTTAATTGCGAAGACGGTTGTTAAGTTCGATAAATGGCCTGTAGCTAGAGCTTCGTTAGCTTCCCTGATTCAGCTCACGATATGCTGCACATGATACGGATTCCCCATGGGATTTCGCAAGATATATACACAGCTTTCACTCCAGATCTTGGAAATCGTGCCTTTCATAGGCTACCGTGGCGATCGGACTTCGCAGTCATAGACTTCGGGCGCGATAGCTTTTAGTCTAGAGTCCGGTCAAGCAGAATTTCAATCAATAGACCGGCAAGCTCACTTCTTCTGCCATTTTAGATAAGGCTGCGGAAGCGCTAAGCCGGCGCTCTCATAGGATCTTAGCTGATGCACAGTATGTTCAGAGTCTTGAAACCTCACTCGCTCCTCTTATCACTTATGGCCCTGCTGTTATCCAGCCAAGCCTCGGCGCAGGGCATGCCCGGCACCGAGAATGGGGAATGGCGCTATCTGGGCGGCGATTCAGGCAATACACGCTACTCTCCCTTAAATCAGATTAACGCCGAGAATTTCTCGGATCTCGAACAGGCCTGGATCTGGCGCAGTGATAATTTTGGGCCGAATTTGGATTATTTCTCCCGCTCAACGCCAGTCTATGTGGACGGAATGCTTTATACGGTGGCGACCCCACGCAGGCAGGTTATAGCGATGGATCCTGCAACGGGAGAGAATATTTGGACTTTTCGAGAGCCCGCCACGGTAAGACATCAGCGTTCGCCACGGCAGGCTTATGGCAAGGGTGTGGCCTATGCCGAAGTCGATGGTAGAGGTGTTGTCTATATTACTACGCCGGGTTTCTTTCTCTGGGCTTTGGACGCGAAAACAGGCAGGCCGCTAGAGAATTGGGGAGAACCGATTGCGCTAGATGGCTTTGAGCAATCCGGCGGAATAGATCTTATTCCCAAACTGGTAGAAGACTGGGGTCCCTGGCAGGATTATCTGGTCGCCGGTGGCAGTTACGACCCGGACTACGGCATCCCGCGAGAGTTAGGCATGGTGACTGCCTCGGCTCCACCCATTGTTGTGAATGGTGTCGTGGTGGTCCTGGTGGGCCATCAGCCCAGCTATGGTCAGACTCGCATCGAGAATGTGCCCGGGGACATCATGGGCTTCGATGCCGCTACTGGCGAATTCCTCTGGAAGTTTCATTCTATTCCCAGACCTGGCGAAGTCGGGCATGAGACTTGGGAGAATGACGCCTGGCAGTGGTCCGGCGATATCTCAACCTGGGCGCCGGCGTCGGCAGACCCGGAATTGGGTCTGGTCTATATGGTGACTAATGCGTCTACTGTTCAGGCCTATGCTGGTCATCGGCCTGGCTATAATCTATTTGGTGGCAGTGTGTTGGCCCTGGATGTACAAACTGGTGAACGTCGCTGGCACTACCAGATTCATCGCAGCGATCAGTGGAACTACGATTTGCCCACGCCGCCAATGTTGATGGATCTGACCGTAGATGGGCAGACTATTCCCGCACTGATTCAGAACACCAAACAGGGTCTGGTGTTTGCATTCAATCGCGAGACCGGCGAACCGATCTGGCCGATCGAAGATCGTGAAGTGTTCCAGACTCAGGTGCCGGGGAATTACACTGCACCGACTCAGCCCTTTCCTACCTGGCCAGAACCTGTTGATCCAATAGTCACCGACGGCCTGACCGAAGAGTTTGTTATCGATTACACGGCCGAGTTAAAAGAGCAGGCGATGGTAATTCTCAATGGTTATCGCGTTGGTGGTCTCTACGTTCCGGCTCTTCCCCAGGGGCACGATAACGACTACATCAATAATATTGGCTGCATTGGCGGTGGTAACGTCATTCCTCATCAACCTGTCGGTGATCCTAGTACTGGATTGATGTTTGCTTCCCATGCACGCAACTGTTTCGCCCCCGGCTTTATGCGGCCAACCAATGGCATCGATAGAGACAATCCTAACTATCCTATACCTGGCGAAGGTGGTGCGACGCCAAACAGCACACCAACTACTGGTAAGACCGTTGCAGCATGGTTGCCCGGCGGTGGTGGTGGCTTGCCCACTATAGATGGTCTGCGTGTCTTCAAACCGATGGATAATCAGCTAACCGCGTATCAGATGAACAGTGGCGAGAAGACTTGGTCCATGGCAGTAGGTCCTACTCCCGATGCAATCAAGAACCATCCGCTTCTGGAAGGAGTCGCTGTGCCGGATACCGGGGGCGTAGGTTGGTCGATTCAGATGGTTATGGACGATCTTCTGGTGCAGACCCGGGCTATGAGTGAGGGCATGGTGCAATTTGTTCCTGATGCACCAATGACCTTGAATGCACGAGATAAATATAGTGGAGAGATAGTAGGCAGTGTGCCGTTACCCGCGCCGGGCCAGTATGGAATGATGACCTATATGCATCAAGGCAAGCAGTATATCGTCGTGCAGATTGGTAGCTCGCGTACAGATTTTCCTGGCGGCCTGGTTGCTTACAGACTGCCGAATCAAAGGTGAGAATATAGGAGGGTAATCGAGCCATGAAGTTGGAAGCCGGTTTTAGTTTTGCCTGTATGAGTGCGATGGCTGGCTCGTTCGCCGCCGAGGCTTTGCCCGAAGCTTTGGTTGATCCTATTCCTGCGAAGATTGAGAAGGGCGAGATCAGTGTTATCGCCCAGGAATTTCTGCGGCTACCGCAGACTCTGGACTCAAATGAGGTCCCTCTCACTAACAATGCCTATGCTCGCCTGCAGTATATGCAGCCAATTCCGGATAACTCTGGGCGCTTGGTGATCAGTGAGCTACGCGGCGTATTGTATATCTATGATGAGCAGGCGAACACCCTCGATGCGTTTTTGGATATACGCGACGGCGAAGTAGGCTTCGATGACTCCATGTATCCCAATGAAACTGGTCTAGCGGGTTTTGCGTTCCACCCTCAGTTCGGACAAGTTGGCAGGCCGGGTTACGGCAAGTTCTACACAGCCTTCAGTGCTAGTTCACAAAGCGGGCTTGCCAATTATCTGGATGACAATTCCGAAAACCATGAGAGTGTGATTCGTGAGTGGACGGCGACGGATGCAAGCGCTAATGTCTTCTCCGGCACATCGAGAGAAATATTTCGCATAGGGCAGTTCGCACAAAATCATAACATTGGTACCTTGGCATTTAATTATGCCGCTACGAATACCGATTCAGACTATGGATTGCTATTTGCCAGTCTGGGAGATGGAGGCGCAGCGAATGATCCTAATGAGAACGGTCAGTCTCTCGCCTCGCCAATGTCATCCATCATTAGAATCGATCCCCTGAATTCAGAGTATCCTTCGAGCTATGGGATACCTGAGGACAACCCTTTCGTTGGAGAGGCGGGAGTCGCGCCAGAAATATGGGCCTATGGTCTACGACATCCCCAGCATTTTTCATTCGACAGCGATGGCACTATGTACATCGCCGATATCGGGCAGAATCAGATCGAGGAAATAAATATAGGCGTCTCTGGCGCGAACTATGGTTGGCGATTACGCGAGGGTATGTTTTCAACGGCTTTTGGGATCGGTAATGTCAGACCGAATCCGGTATACCCTAAGCCAAATGATAGTCAGGAGTTCACCTATCCTGTTCTCCAATTTGATCACGATGAAGGCAATGCGGTTAGCAGTGTCTATGTCTATCGCGGTACGGAAATTCCAGCACTGGCGGGCAGAGTAGTGTTTACCGATATGGTGTCAGGCCGCGTGTTCTACGCCGAGAGTGAAGGACTTGAAGCAGGAAAACCGGCTTCTATACAGGAGCTGCGTATTTTCATGGACGGGAATGAGATAAACATGGCCGAGGCGACGGGTTTTGCAAATACCTACGGCGGCGGCAAGCGGGCAGATTTGCGACTTGGTACCGATGCGGCAGGTGAGCTCTATCTGCTAACTAAAGGCGATGGCTGGGTTAGGAAACTGGTCGCAAGATAAAATATAAGAAAATAGGAAACTGATCGGCTTTCGACTGATGTCGTGCTTGTTGGCCGACCTTCACATTTTCCCGGAGGCTCTATGAAACGTCGTGCATTCATACAGTCAGGCATGGCTCTGACAGCTGCACTGCCCATGGTCCTGTCTGCACAGACACCCATTACACAATACAAGCCCAGAGACTGGTCGGGAAATACGCCTCTGCGCTATCCAGACCCTGACCTGATAGCGTTGGATCCGCGCTTTCAGCGCTATATCTTGTTCAATACGCCCATACAGAGGCACTACACCGGCACTCTTTGGGCGGAGGGACCTGCCTGGAGTGGAGTCGGCCGATATCTTGTATGGAGCGATATACCTAACGATCGTCAGCTGCGCTGGATTGAAGATGATGGCAGGGTAACTGAGTTTCGCAAGCCTGCTGGCAATAGTAACGGCAATACTTTTGATCATGAAGGGCGACAAATTTCCTGCGAGCATGGCGGGCGTCGGGTAGTGCGCTACAATTCGGATGGCAGTGAGACAGTAATTGCCGATAGCTTTGAGGGCAAGCGTCTCAATTCTCCCAACGACGTAGTAGTCGCGGCCGATAATTCGATTTGGTTTACAGATCCGCCCTATGGTATCCGCGGCAACTATGAGGGATCCAGCGCCGAATCAGAATTAGTGAATGCGGTTTATAGGGTAGATAGAAACAGCGGACGTATAAGCAAGGTAACTGATGAAATATCTGCCCCAAACGGTCTGTGTTTCTCGCCCGATCAAGGCAAGCTTTATGTGGCTGATACTGGCGAGGGTCGTGAGATCAAAGTTTGGGACCTTGATGGAGATCGATTACGAAATGGTAGGCGTCATGCACAATTGACGCTTCCGGGGGCAGGCACGATTACTTCGGCAGATGGAATTCGATGTGATGTTGATGGAAATATCTGGGCAGGTGCGCGGCCCGGAGTGCAGGTTATCGCACCGGACGGGATTGCCATTGGTTTTATCCGGCTTCCCGAAGTATGCGCCAATGTTTGCTTTGCAGGCGTGAAGCGAAATAGATTGTTTATGACGGCGAGCCAGTCACTTTATTCTGTCTATGTAGGTGTGCGCGGAGCCGGAATCGCGTAAGCTTGGCCAATAGTTAATATAGCTGATTTAAATTAGTAAGAAGTAAACCATGACTAGTAGTACACCGATTTATCCCCACGGCAATATAGAAGAGATTGTCGAAGACATTTTTATGCTGCGTGGCAGCATTAAGATGAATCCTCTACTTAGAATTACTCGTAATATGGGAATCATCAGAAACGGTGATGAGCTGACTCTGATTAACCCGGTGCGTGTTAACACAAAAGTCGAGGCGCAGTTAACAGCTCTGGGAAAAATCAAGCATGTCATGCGCCTTGGCGCTTTTCACGGTGTGGATGATCCCTATTACGTTGAAAAATTTGGCGCCTTGATGTGGGCGCAGCCAGGCGGTACTACCTATACAGAACCAAAGATTGATCGGCAGCTGGATAGTATCGCTCCGCTTCCCTTCGAGGCCTCAGAGATATTCGAGTTCGCCGGCACCACTCAACCCGAGTGTGCCTTGCTGATAAAGCGTGATAAAAGAATTCTGTTTACCTGTGATGCGATTCAGAATTATGGTGATTACAGCTACAATAATATTCCAGCAAAAATACTGATGCCTTTCATAGGTTTTCCCCGGGAGACAATAGTTGGTCCAATCTGGTTAAAGTATCAGACTCCGGAGGGTGAGACTTTGGAGCCTGAATTCAGGCGCTTATTGGGGCTTAGGTTTGATAGCTTGCTTGCGGCACACGGGACACTGCTTGCATCGGGAGCTCATGCCGCCGTAGAGCGCGCCGTAGACAAGGCTTTCGAGCTAAAGAAATAATTTATAAAAGATTAGTCAGTATCGGCTAAAGAACTACTCAAAAAACTATTCACAGAACTATTCAAAGAACTACTTAAAGAACTAATTAGGAAACTATCAATGGCATTACCAGAAAACCTACGCGGCAAACTCTCATTCCCGGTAATTGGCGCACCTCTGTTTATTATCTCGAACCCAGATCTTGTTATTGCACAGTGTAAGGCCGGCGTGGTTGGTTCTTTTCCTGCGCTGAATGCGCGCCCGGCTGAAGTGCTGGATCAGTGGCTTACAAGAATCTCTGAAGAGCTAGACGCTCATAATCAAGCCAATCCCGATAACCCTGCTGCTCCCTATGCGGTGAATCAGATCGTGCATAACTCTAACGATCGGCTCATGCATGATGTGGAGATGTGCGTGAAACATAAGGTGCCTGTCGTCATTACATCTCTTGGTGCCAGGCCAGAAGTCTTCGAGGCCATTCACTCCTACGGTGGAATCTGTCTGCATGATGTTATCAATAATCGATTTGCGCACAAGGCGATCGAGAAGGGTGCCGATGGGCTAATCTGTGTGGCGGCAGGGGCTGGAGGTCACGCGGGAACGCTATCGCCAATGGCATTTATTCAGGAAGTACGGGAGTGGTTCGATGGCCCGGTACTTCTTTCCGGTGCAATTTCGACAGGAGACGGCGTGCTTGCTGCTCAAGCGATGGGTGCAGATTTCGCCTACATCGGTTCGGCGTTTATCGCCACCGAGGAGGCAAATGCTGATCCCGCCTATAAGCAGGCCTTAGTTGACTATGCATCTAGTGATATCGTCTATACAAACTTATTCACCGGCGTACATGGTAATTATCTCAAGCCTTCTATAGAGGCGGCAGGCATGGATCCGGACAATCTGCCAGAGAGTGACCCATCCGCGATGAACTTTGGCTCCGGCGGCAGCAGTAAGTCAAAGGCGTGGAAAGATATCTGGGGCTGCGGCCAAGGTATCAATGCGATTAAAGACGTAGTGCCTACTGCAGAGTTAGTTGCGCGAATGAAAGATGAATACGAGGCGGCGAAGCAACGAATCTTATAAATTAGATTCGAGTCGAACAGGGCTGTAGTATCAGTTAGGGATAATTCCTTATTCTCCTATCTATTTCTCAGCCCTGATCGGTATTACCACATCGCTTAGGTTTTGCTCGACGATGCGCCGAATCTCAATGGCTAGATCGCGGTAGAATGACTTCTCCGGCGACGAGTTTCTCCATACCAGAACGTGGTTTCGTACCACGTTTACGCCTTCCACATCGGCGATCCGCAGTTCGTTCTCTTGCCGAATCTCAGACTTAACATACAACGCTGGCAGAAAAGCGGTGCCCATTCCCATAACTACCATCTGTCGTAGTGTGTCCAGGCTGGTGCCTTCAAAATCGCGGCGCACCTCTGCACCAACACGCTCACATAGCTCAACAATCTGCCGGTGAAACAGGTGATGCTCGCTTATCGTCAGTACCTGCTCACCTAGCAAGTCCATGCGATTCAGCCGCGGTTTTCGCGCTAGGCGGTGATCCATAGGTACAGCGAATTTCAGTGGTTCGCGAAATAGTTGAAAGACTGTTAACTCCTTCGACATGATAGGCTGTGTGCTGAGTATCAGGTCGTGGCGTCGGTCCAGTAGCCCCGCCTCGAGATCGCTGGGGGCCTCTTCACGTACATACAATTTCAGGTCTTGGTGCTTGGCGTGAATAGGGGTGAGGATGTGCGGAAGTAGGTAGGGGCCCAGAGTTGGCGTTACTCCCAGTCTATAGGTGCCTAGCCCTCCACCAGAAAGCGTACCGGATTTGCTAGCGAAGCCATGCACTTCCTCGAGGATGCGTTTGGCGCTGGCGAGCAACTCTCGGCCCTCTACGGTAGTGGTCGTTCCATTCTTGCTGCGCTCGAATAACTGCAGATCTAGCAGCTTCTCCAAAATCGCGATCTGATTACTTAGCGCAGGCTGGGTAACGTCCAGGCGGAATGCAGCCTGGCGAAAACTTCCGCTCTCTGCGATCGTAGTGAAGTAGCGAATTTGCTTCAAGCTCAGGCGATCCGTGACGTCCATTTAAACCCCCTGTACTAGTGATAACTAAAAATGATAACAAAATAAACATTAACCACTAACTATTATCACTATCTAGGGCCTAGAATTCAAGCCATCAACTACATTGATTGATAAATTGTTTTTAGGAGTTTGGTGATGGAAAAAGTAATCTCAGGAATTATGCGTTTCAAATCTTCTTCATTTGAGGAGCGCAAGCAACTATTCGCGGACTTGGCCACGGGTCAGAGTCCGGAAGTATTGTTCATTACCTGCTCAGATTCTCGCATCGATCCCAATATGGTTACGCAGACAGAGCCAGGGGACTTATTCATCATCCGCAACGCCGGCAACATCGTTCCTCCACACGCCAAGCAAGCAGGTGGCGTGACGGCCTCAATCGAATTTGCGGTTGCAGCGCTTGGTGTTAAACATATCGTTGTTTGCGGACACACAGACTGTGGCGCAATGAAGGGTGCGTTGAACCCTGCGGGCCTTGATGGCCTGCCACATGTTCAAGAATGGTTGGATCACTCCAGAGCTGCCGTCGATATCGTCAGGGCCAAGCATGGTCAGGCAACGGTAAATGAGCTGGGCGAAGTTACAGAGCAGAACGTTCTTCTGCAGATGCAGCATTTGCGAACGCATCCTGCCGTGGCCAGCCCACTGAGCACCGGTGAAGCAGACTTGCACGGTTGGGTGTATGACATCGAGCATGGTACGGTTAATGCCTACTGCGAAGAGAAGAAGGCGTTCATTCCAGCGGAAGAGCGTTATGCAAGCCTTATAGCGGACGCGAATTCTCAGTCAGATTTAAAGACAGCTTAGTGTCCAGACCTGGCGCTGGGGTCTTTATACCCCATCGCCATTATTTTTATTCTTGTAGCACAAAAAAGGTGATCAGTAATGCTTGGTATTACTACGAAAAACTTACGCGGTGACCTCTTTGGAGGGCTCACCGCTGGTGTAATTGCGCTGCCACTTGCACTTGCTTTTGGCGAGGCTTCTGGTGCTGGTCCTATCGCAGGTCTATATGGTGCCATCATTGTCGGGTTCTTCGCTTCATTATTCGGTGGCACCGGAGCGCAGGTGACGGGTCCGACTGGCCCTATGGTAGTCGTTTTCGCAGGCGTATATGCCGCGCTGAGTGACAGGCCTGAACTAATATTCGCAGTTGTGGTACTTGCTGGACTGATGCAGATCGCTTTCGGCGTCTTGCGCTTCGGGCAATACATTCGCTTGGTTCCCTACCCGGTGGTATCCGGGTTCATGAGTGGCATCGGCTGTATTATTATCGCATTGCAGTTTAGTCGTCTCTTTGGGCATGAGCCAGAAGGTGGCGGAACTATTCCTGCCCTAGCGGCTATACCTGGTTCTGTGATGGATCCGAATTTTGTAGCTCTAGCCTTGGGGATTACCACTCTGGTTATTGTATTCAAATGGCCAAAAACTTGGAGTAAGTTTGTCCCAGCACCTTTAGCAGCCTTGATAATTGGCACAGTAGCAAGTGTTATGATCGGCGGTGCGCCGATTCTTGGTGACATCCCTACTGGATTGCCTTCTTTTATGCTGCCTGCGTTTAGTCAGGACACTATATTTATCGTCCTTGAAGCGGCCTTCCTGCTTGCCCTATTGGGAGCTATCGACAGTCTGTTAACTTCATTAGTTGCAGACAATATGACTCGGACCCGACACGATTCAAACCAGGAACTGATCGGTCAGGGTATTGGTAATACGATTGCCGGTATGTTTGGCGCGGTACCCAGTGCGGGCGCGACTATGCGTACGGCGGTGAATATTCGCACCGGTGGTCTAACTAAATTATCAGGTATGACTCATAGTATTCTCTTGCTGGGAGTAGTACTCGCCCTGGGTCCTCTCGCTTCACAGATTCCTCATGCAGTATTGGCGGGGCTTCTGGTGAAGACAGGATATGACATCATCGATATCGCCTATTTGAAGCGGGCACACAAGGGGCCGCGTTGGGACCTGGCACTTATGGTGTTAGTAGTCCTTCTTACGGTATTCGTTGACTTGATCACTGCGGTTATTGCCGGTGTGGTAATGGCAGCGCTAGCCTTCGTCAAGCAGATCGCAGATGCGCAGCTTAAGGCCTTAGGTGATGTAACTAACGAAGGGCTCTCTGTGGATCTCACTGATGAGGAAGAAGCATTACTCAAGAGAGCTGGAAATAAGATAACTCTCTTCGATTTTGGTGGTCCTCTAAGTTTCGGTGCCGCGGCTGATGTTGGACATCAAGTGCGAGAGAAGTCAAAAGGAAAGTCGGCAATGATACTTGATTTTAGTAGAGTGACCCACGTCGATGTCTCTGCAGCAAGAGCTATGGAAACCATTGGTAGCGATGCACACGCTGCCAACAAAGAAGTCTACGTGTCGGGTATGAATGATGAAGTTCGTAGGATGCTAAAGGGCCTTAATAATGAGTATTGCTTATCACACGGTGATAATTTTGCTACTCGTTTGGATGCCATCAGGGACGCTGTTGAATTTGTAGAGGAAGAAGATGCAAATGCATCTTCGGCTGCTAGGGCGAAATCTAAATCCTCGACTACATAGGTACTCTCTCCATTCGATGAAATGGATTTTTGAGCCGCTTGTTTTACAGCAAGCGGCTTTTTTTAGCCTTCGGTTTTTGTTAGAGAGTGAAGAAAAATCAGCGTCGTGAAATCTCTTCTCTTTGCTAAGCTGGTTCGGGCTGGAAGTTTCTGCTGGACGCATTGCTTCGCGCTAGCTCAAGCCAATGTTGCCTGGGCGGCTATCTCTGGATCAGGGCGGAACTACTTATGCACGAGGGAGCTAATACTAGTAGATAGATTGCTTTCATTGATGGGCTCCTTCTTACAAGATTTTATCGCGTAGAATAAAAGAAATTTTCTGCCAAGTTCAATTCATCGATGCGTCGATAATCGGCAGCTAGGAAGATTGTCCAGTTGACTTAGTTTGCTACTACGATCGGTCTAGTTTCTCGCGGCTAGGCAATTGGCGGCACTCTGTTCGTTCTCACTTATGAACCGATAAAGTGTGGCACCGATAGCGTCCCTGTTACTAATTGCGTCGGACAGAATCTGCAGGCCTTGTTCGCTACATATGCCAGAGAATAAATCGCGGCCATAGCTCTGTTGAAAATAGTTATCGCGATTTGCGGCCAGGTCGCCCAAATTTTCTGTCAATTTAGGGAGTAGGTTTAGCTGCAGATCCTCTTGCCCAGTAGGAAATAGCG
Source organism: uncultured Pseudomonadales bacterium (assembly GCA_905478195.1). Taxonomy (GTDB): domain Bacteria; phylum Pseudomonadota; class Gammaproteobacteria; order Pseudomonadales; family Pseudohongiellaceae; genus UBA9145. The sequence continues at coordinate 10,132 of CAJQHM010000092.1, read as the reverse complement.
ACCCCATCGCTGCCCGAAGATTAGACAGTGGCAGAGGATTCTCGGTATCGAGGATGCGGTCTGCCCATTGTCGCTTGATTTCAAGATCGGGCAGTGCAGCCTCCGCAGCAATAGCCGCTCTCCTGCCAGCATCTGAAGGGTCGCGTTCAAGTTCAGCCGCGAGCAAGCTGCGGGCATCAACATAATCTCTAGCGCTGAAGCGCTGAATAATATTCCAGCGTTGGTTCTGACCAAGATCGAATCCTTCAATCTCAATGCTGTCATCTAGCAGGCCGCGTAGATTCGCCAAGGCTTCTGCGCTGCGCGCAAGACCTATGTAGCGTGACAGTCTTAAGTTTAGAGTGCTAAGGGATTGACTGTCGTCAGTAGCCCCGGCGCTGACCAGCTCCCATAACTGGCGCTCGGCTAACAGGCCGTACTGAGCCAGCTCCATGGAAAATTCTCCGCCTAGCCTCTCCAGTGAATTCAGGTTGCTGACGAGTTCGGCCATCACCTGTCGAATTATCCGATCATTCATCTCGAGTGGCAGAGAACTGATAAGAGTCTCCAATAGTGTGGAATTTTCCATCTGCTCCTTGCTTGGCGCATCGAACAGAGCCGTCCAGATCATAGAGCGCATCAGTGGGTCATCAATCTTCGCCAGCGCGCCATTGTTAATGACGCTATTCATGCTGACATTATCGAGGCTGACCTCAAGATAGCCCCAACCTTCATAGTTTGGTAATGCCAGATCGGGGCAGGCTAGCCCAATCGCAGCGGGGACCTGTGTCTCTGCGCCGAAAATTTCTATGGGGATGGCTGCATCGAGTTCAATCGCGCCGTTGCTATCCGAGGAAAAGAGCCCTAGCTGCACTCGTTGATCTCTCAGTGTTGGATGACTATCCGGCATCGTCTGCAGTATGGCGAAGCTAGTTATGCCATTCGCATCGCAGCTGAATCGGGCCTCGATAGTATTGACGCCTGCCTGGTACATCCAGTCCTGTGCCCAGGGGTTGAGGTCTATGCCCGATTGTTGCGATAGAGAGCCCATGAAGTCTGCAAGCTCGGTGTTCTCCCAGGAATATTTTTTCAAGTAGTTTGACACGCCTACGCGAAAATTTTCGCGTCCGATATAGTGAGACAATTGGTTTAAAACAGACGCGCCCTTGTCATAGGTAATATCATCGAAGACATTGAAGAAGTCGTTAGTGCTAACCACTGGCATCTCGATAGGGTGAGTAGATACGGCATTGTCGGCTGCGATAGCTGTTAGGTTCTCCGAGAGATAGAAATCATGCCAGAGGTCATCAAACTCGGTGGCTTCGGAGACGGCGATCGAAGACATTAGGGTGGCGAAGCTTTCGTTCAACCACAGGCCATTCCACCAGTTCATGGTAACCAAGTCGCCGAACCACATATGCGCCATCTCATGTAGAATAGTTCCAGCCCGGCGCTGACTATTGAAGCGATTGGAAGCGCCTCGGTCGACATAGCTTTCAGAAAAAGTCACGGCGGCAACATTCTCCATCGCACCGATTAGAAAGTCAGGAACGATTAGCTGATCATACTTGGCGAAAGGATAGGGAATATCAAAATAGTCCTGGTAGTGCTCCAGGCCCGACTTTGTATACTCCATCCATTCCTGGACCGCCACATAGTCGGCCAGTGATTGTCTCGCCATTAAGCGGATCGGTACACTACCCGCCATGTCTTCCCAGATCTTATAGGGGCCAGCGTGTAGAGAAAAAATATAGCTGGAAAATTTTTCAGACTGTGGAAAGTGCCAGATTCGTGTTTCACCATCATCGACGACGGAGTCTTCGATAGTGGAAGACACCACCTGCCAATCGTTAGCGGCGCGTACTGTGAGTTCATAAGTCGCCTTTAGATTCGGTTGGTCAAAATTCGGAAAAAGGCGATTCGAATAATAGGGCCATAGATAAGTATATAGATAGGTCTTACCGTCTTGGGGGTCTACGAATCGGTGCAGCCCGGTGCCATCCTGACCGTAGGGGTGTGAATAGGCTATGGTCACCTCATTCGTCCCTTCCTGCAGAGCAGTCTCCGGCAAGGAGACGAAGAATCCGTTGTAGTCTGGCTGCAGGGTCTCGCCATTCACTATGACGCTATCAACACTGCCACCACTAAAGTCGATCTGAAGAGCTTGGTCGCGATCAGTCAGGTCGAAACGTGTCGTTACGCTGCCCTGATAGGCATCCTCGAGACTGACTAAATCAATATTCAGTACATAAGAAATTTCGGATACGCGGGCCTTGCGCGCTATGGCCGCTGATTCGCTTAACTGATCCAGAGCGGGACGAACAAAGGCGTCATCGAGCATCGCTGTGGAAGCCGGCTGCTCGTCACAGCTCGCAAGAAATAGTGTAAGAGAGAGTGTTGCTAGAGAGGTAATTCGGTGCATTAAGATGTCCTGATTTCGGCAGATTGCTAGCTTAGATCATCGCTATAAGTGAGTACAAGGGTTTTGGGCTATTGTGCTGGGGGTGTTATTCTTGATAATGAAGGGTAAATTTAGCCGAAAAATTTTACTGTGAACCGAGTAGCCATATCGATGAGAACAAATAACTCGAACAAGCCAACTACCCTGTTATTGTTGCTGAGCGCGGTATTCTCTGTTTTTTTGCCGCTGTCCCTAAATGGACAGAACATCGCTATTAGCCACTGCCAGGGAAGCTGTCCTGATTATATCTCGGGCCTCGCGGCTACTCGGTCTAATGTTGTCGTCCACAATCTCTATGCCGCCGGCCTCAATGGGGATACAGGAATGGCAGACTGGGTGGCCTATCGATTAACGAAGGAAGCGATCGGTGTCGCCTCTTTACTACCACGTTTCTGGCAGCCCGATGAACTGGTTCGTTTGTCCGGCATCGAAGAGCTCGCGGAAGCCGAGGCACTGGGCTTCTCGCTTGCGGAAATCAGCAGTGGCAACAATCCCTATGGCGGCCTCAATGAGCCGGCCGGCGATCCCGAAAAACGCGCTAGACTCGCGCCTATGACCAGCTTTGCGCAGACGCCGTATTGGTCTGAACTCAACAATCTTAGCAATATGGTACCGATGCCCGCGCCGCTGCGTCGCGGACCATGGCTGCAGCTGGAACAGACACTTAATCGTATCGTGACTAGTGAGAACGATCTTGGTGTCATCACCGGGCCTCTCTATTTAATCGATCAACCCTTGAGCGCTTCGGTCAACAGTGCGGATCTGAATCCGGCGGCGTACTTCAAGGTAGTTGTCGCAGAAAGCGGCTTCGCTGCCTTTGTCTTTCCTCAGGACCTGTCCCAGACAGACCGTTTCTGCGAATACCAGGCAGATATCGACCAGATCGAGTTAATGAGTAGTTTGGACCTCTTTCCAGAGAGTAGTGCGCGCTCCTCTTCGAAGCTATTGAAGGCGCTAGGCTGCCCCTAGGCCCCCTCATCCGCTAACTAGCCCTAGTTTCAGTGCTTCTAGCTACATTTTGTCGTTATTTATGAATTGTGCTGCTCTGGGGAATGAGCTACCTTTTAGCTATCGGGAATAAGTTACCCGCGGAGCTTTCATGAAAAAAACAATAATAGCGTGTCAAAGTCTAGCCGTACTGGCGTTAGGCTGTATGTTCTCTATAGTGGCTTTAGCTGCAGATGGCTATGTCGTTCCTCGCACAGAGTGGGGTCAGCCCGACCTACAGGGAGTATGGAATTTCTCGTCCAATACACCGATGCAGCGACCATCGCGATACGGTGATCGTCAATTCCTTACACCGGAGGAGGTGCGGGCGGTTGCAGAGCAACGGGCTGCCAGAGATGCATCAAATGATGGCGCGATCGCGGTCGAGGGGGTCGATGGCTCCTACAACGATTTCTGGGTTGAGAATGCGGGAATCGGTGGCGATGTACGCACCTCGCATATTGTCTACCCGAGCGATGGCAGGCTTCCGGCGCTGGTCGAGGGTGCGATAGCTAACCAGGGCGTATACGGAGGCGATACAACGGGTGAATCGCGTCCGGTACGTATCTCTGCCGGAGGCATAGGCACAGATGGCCCCGAAGATCGCGGCCTTTCAGAGCGTTGTCTCATAGGTTTCAATGCTGGCCCGCCGTTTATTCCCAGCCTGTACAACAATAATGTGCAGATTTTTCAGAGTAAGGATACCGCTGTCATCTTGACCGAGATGATTCACGATGCCCGCGTTGTTCCTCTGGTGGACGCGCCAGGCGAATTGGCTTCACTTAATGATGATGTGCGATTGTGGATGGGAGACTCTCGTGGTTATTGGGAGGGTGACACGCTGGTTGTGCAGACGCGCAATTTTAATGGTCTGTCTTCTAGCTTCGGTCAGGCTGGAACGTCTGCAGATAAGGTGCTCACAGAGCGTTTTACTCGTGTCGGCCCCTATACTGTAGATTATGAATTCACCGTCGACGATCCAGCGACATTTACTGACAAATTTACCGCCATTATTCCGATGACGAAGGTAGCGGGCTTGCTCTACGAGTATGCATGTCATGAGGGAAATTACGGCATGGTAAATATTCTTCGCGGGGCGAGAGTGCAGGACGCCTTAGCCGAGTCCGAAGCACAGTAATTTTTAGTTCGCTGTTCGATTAATGGGGCCTTGGGTGTTAACTACTCAGGCCCCATTCTTATATGAACTGTGAGAAGCAATTACTCATCTAAAAGAGGATGTTATGAAGATAATCAAGAGAACAATCATTGTGGTGTTCTGCTTGTTGTTGATTCCTGTCGCGGCGATTGCTACCGCTGGCGCGAAGCAGCGATTCGAAGACGGTCCAAATCGCGTCTTCTCTGGCGGCCCACTTGTAGCGGGTGAGCTGCATTCGGGCCCGGATCCTGACTGGAGTTTTGTTAGTGATATTCCAACGATAGAAATGCAGCTGTTAGATCCCGCCCAGTCGCGACGAATCTGGATCGCCGAATACGAGAACAAGATATATGTCTGGTCAGGTTATATGGGAAACCCAATTGGTCGTCTTTGGAAGCAGTGGCCTATTCAAGCCGAACGCGATGGGCGCGCCGTAATTCGCATCAATGGTATCCGTTACGAGCGCCAGCTCAAACGCCTTCGCACTGGTGATGTGCTCGATGGATTGACCGCTGCAATAACTGCCAAGTATCCATCGGCGACCACTCGTGCAGCAGTCGAAGCAGGAGATGTGTGGGTGTTCGAGGCTGCACCGCGTAGCTAGTGTCGCTCCTTAATTAAAGGGTTTGAATCATGAAAAACTTCTATATTTTTACTGCTGTAGCGGTCGTTGCTACCATCCTTGCCGTACTTTTTGTACCAGGTGTGGATGACTACGTGGAGAGAACCTTTCAGGTCTATCTAGGCCGAGCGGCGCGTTAACAATACAAGCAACGAACTATAAAAATGGTATCAATGCATGCAATTGATACCATTTTTTTTAGCATTAAAAAAAGGCTGAATTCACTAGAACTATTTTACAGTCTTAGTGGTTCAGCCAAGGAGAGTCGGTTGTTTGCTAGATTAGCGCTTACCGCCTAGTTTCCCGCTAGAAGGTTGGTGCTAATCAGGTCATAGTTAATATTGGCGTTGTCGTCTCTCTTGTTTAGCGTTAGCGCCATCTCGAGATCGACATTCGCGCCAGCAGTATCACCGATCATGGCCTTCGCCACTGCCAGGTTGGAGTAGATCGCCGCTAGCGCGATCTTCTCTTTTTCGATAGAAAGCTCTGAAGAATATTCCGCCTTATCAAGAGCGCTGCTACAGCTGGCGATAGCAGAATCGAATTCCTCCAGCATAATTTGAGCGACACAGAGATTGTTAGCTTCAAAATAGTCCATGTTCTTGACGCTGCGCGATGCAAAGGTTGCTTCTGCCGCAGTGATGTCTTCAGCCATAAGTGCCTTGAAACCTAGCGTCTCGCTGAACGCAGTTAAGTGATAGTCAGCAAATGCGCTAGTAGTAGCTAACGAAGATGCAAGAGTGATGGCAGCAAGTGTGAGTCTTGAATGTTTGAAAGATTTCATGGTTGTTCCTTTGTAAAATCATTTAATGGTTAGTTAGGTTTTAGAATCGAAAAACACACTGGCTGAAATTTATTTGTGCTTAGGTATTTTTGCTGACATTACTAACGCAACTCTTTAGGAGTAAATGCAGTTAGTTTTGTGTGCCGCCTGTTTCTCGATTTGTGTCTATAGTAAGGATCGCTGCCTGCGCTGACAAAGTATGCTTCCTAATGTAACGCGTGAATATTTCTCACCTATCTGATCCAAACCATCTTTCCTCGCTCATCTTTCTCAAACTTTCAATTCTCAACCTTCATCTACTGATTGAATGTGTCGATTAGCCAATGCCAGAAAGTCAGTGCTACTCTTTTATTGCTGTTACCGTTGAGCACTAACCAATAATAGTCCTCGGTTACAAGATGCGAATCATGCAAGGCAACCAGTGATCCTGAGTCGAACCAATCCTGGCTAACCGGGAGCGGCATCAACGCAATGCCCACGCTCTGTTCTGCGGCCCTGGATAGGGCGAACATACTGTCGACGTAGATTATTTTCTTGAGCCGCAGATCCGCGATCCCAGCATTTTCTGCCCACTGATTCCAGGCATCGGGTCTAGCCTTGTGTAATAGAATTGTCGCTCTCCTGATAGCAGCTAACTCTTTAATGCCTTCGTGCTCCCATTTTTCCTTCTGTGCCAGACTGCAGGCAGGTACATAGCGTATAGGAAATAGCTTTGCGACCTTTATCGCCTTCGGTGTCTTGCGCGAGAGGACAATATTGATATCAGCGGCTGGATTATGATCATCCGTAATTCCCAGGCCTTCTATCTGTAGATCAATACTTGGGTGGGCATCGGAAAATCGGCTCATGCGTGGCATGAGTAGTTCGCTTGCGAAGAACTCGGGCATCTGAACCAGCAGAGGGTGACGCGTCGCTTGCTTGCGAATTTTATTAGTGGCCTCATCGATCGCCCTTAGATAGTGGTTGATTTCACCATACAGAACCGATCCATCGTGGGTTAGGCTTATGCGCCGAGTCATGCGCTTGAACAGCTTTGTGCCAAGCTCCTCTTCCAGGTCGCTGATCTGATGGCTCACGGCGCTGGGAGTTAGTGATAACTCATTGGCTGCTTTTTTGAAACTAAGGTGCTGGGCCGCGCTACAAAATGTACGCAGTCCTCGGTGATGGGTTTGCATTGGGTATAAATCCTTAATGGGCTTCCGTGAATGGATTCGAGAGATTGACAGTCCGTGGAGATCAATCGAAGTCGTGATTCCATTGGCAACTGATTCGTTTTTTGCAATCCTTGTGCCAATACAATTATTAGTTGAAAAAGGTATGACAGTCGTGACATGAGCCATGGAAGACCACGCCTGGGAACTGTGCAAGCCACTAAAACAAGCCCGTCATCCTATGGTAGGGAAATTTTATATCTCCTAGAAGTGACTGGGAACGAGCTGGAGTAAGAGCTGCAGCGAGGAAGTTTTGTGCACAATCGAGTGCCTGCGCACCAAGCTAGAGCAGCTCGGGTTTAGCAGGAGCTATTTCCCTTATTCTTTGTGTGACTATTGCCAGATGAAATTCTGTTGTAATCTTGCCTCTGAGTCTTCTTAAATACCGGATCTGCCTAGTACTGCATATGAAAAAATTATTCCTTGTTCTAATAAGCTGTGGACTTAGTCTTGGCCAAACTGTCTACAGTGCTGAAATTAGCTGTAGCAGTCTTTTTGATGCTGAGGGCGACATGCTCGTGGCATTACAGCGGGAAATTGGAGAGAATGAATTATTGCAGATCGATATCGATAGTGAGGAAGTCTGCACGCTAGAGCGCAGCTCTGTCGACCTCAAGGCGCAGACAAGCACCGCCTTTCATGTCAACTCTGAACTGTCCGAGCTCGCCATTGCGGCGAATGTGGAGGGCTTGGATACATGGCTAAGAGTCGACAGTGGCTACAGAGAGTTTATGCTGCTAGACAGGGTGACCAGTGAATCTTTAGGCCTCACCGATGCAGAGTTTCTCGGTGATAATTCTTTGCTTGAGGCGTCGGATTTCTTCATCGAATATGTATCTATAGAGCTAGGCGCACTGAAGCTGCGCAGTGTAGAGACAAATATTCCCCACCTGGAAGTACCCTATGATCATTACGCAGGCAGAGGAGAGATGCTTACGACCTCCAATCCGGAGTCAGAGTTCTTAACTGTGGGTACGATTGGAGAGGCGCTGCTTGAAGACTTTATTATTACGCTGGATACTGTGAATAAGCGAATGTATATGACGGAAGCAGAATAATTGCTTATGCTGACTGTCGACTTTTTACCTCTGAACTAGCAATTCCCTACTAACAAACCGAAATTAATCAAAGAAAAGGAAACACTCATGAAACGTACTATTTTGTCATTATTCGCAGCAATCGGCTTTATTGCCACTGCGGCCCAGGCGCAGCCCGAATATGTCGCTATCGAGATGGAGATCGACGTTAACAAGCCTGCCGCCGAGGTGTGGTCCAAGGTTGGTGGTTATTGCGATATCAGCGAATGGCTTAATCTACCCTGCGAGATTACTTCGGGCGACGGCGCTCTAGGCACGGTGCGCTCCTTATTGGGTGGCAGGGTCATCGAGATTCTCGTCGCAGAGACTGAGTTGTCTTACGGTTATACCCAGCCAGTACCGGAAGAAGGGTTCTACAATCAATACCATGGCTTTCTTGAAGCGCGACCTTCGGGTGCGAACAGCACTAAGTTGCTTTACACCTTGATGCTGGATGTTTCAAATTATGAGACTCAAGCCGAAAAAGATGCGGATGTCGCGAGAAGACGCAGCATGTTCGAAGGTGCTCTCGCTGCTATGAAGGAAATGGCCGAGTAGTAGCCAGTTGGAAATTGCAATACGCCTATAGCCTTCGCTTATTGCCTAGTAGCAAAAAAGAGGCGGTGAGGATTAACTTCTCACCGCCTCTTTTTGATTTTGCGTTTTAGTTCTATAGCTCTTTTATGACTACCTTGCGGAAGCGTAGTGCGCCACGCCCCCATTGCAAGCCGATCGGCCCGCTGGCAAGAAGATCATCACGGACATCTACCGTTTTCTTGTTATTCAGTTCTACCACCAGATGGTCGCCGTCTAAGGTGATAACGAAAACATTCCATTTCCCCCCAACCAGGGGTCTCGGCTCATCAATCGGAGCGATGTGCACTATTGCGCCGGTGCCAAAGGAGGGATCGGGGCGCTGATCGAATACATTCGCCTCGTAGCAGGTGCGATCGGTGATTCGATTGGCGTCTGCGCAGCGCATATAAATACCGCTGTTTGCATCTTCGCTGGCCCAGAACTCGACGCGTAGCGAGAAATTGCTATAGTTCTCCTTGCTTACCAACCAGGAAGCACCGCTGCCTTCAGTTGCCTGAATAGCATTGTCTTTAGCGGTCCAGTTTGCATCGCCGACAATATTGAAATTTTCCATTCCCTCGGTACCATCGATAAGCGTGACCCAGTCATTGTCCGCTGCTTGCAAAAATGACGTTGCCAACATGGCAGAAAGGGCGAAAAAGGAAAGGCTTAGGTATTTCGATATTTTGTGAACTGATCGCATTGTCTGTTTCTCCTTGTAGATGTTTTCATATCCCACTTGTAAGTAGAGACTAAGAGTTCTAGTTCATAAAAGCTATGCCTGTCCAGTTTTATTACGCCAAGACAGTCAGGGATCCCTCTAAGGAGTCTTCTACCTCTTCGATAGTCTGTTCGTCACCTAGCGAGAACCGCTGTAGTGCATAGCCTTTCCTTTCGGCAATAATTAATTGAATAAATAGGTGCCTTCAGTTAAAAAATAGTTTTAGGCCAATGCCAATAAGCATTAGGCATGCAGAGAGTGAAAACAATGAAGAAGTAATGAGTCTGTTACTACAAGGTTATCCTGTAGCAGATTGCTATAAGCAAGTTCTGGATAGAGGAGAAACACAGGGCAATATTAACGATATAAAACCAAAAAAAAATGCTAAAAAACTAAAAAATTAAGAATGAGAGTTTGATGAAAGGAAGTCTAGCGATGGAGTTGCTTAAAGACGTTGGCGGTCGTCCAAAGAAAAGCTTGATCGAGCAGCAAGCGCAGGATCTACTCGACCTCCCAAGAGCTGATATACAGCTTTGAGGCTTGTGCCCTTCAGGCGGCG
>CAJQHM010000091.1 GCA_905478195.1 uncultured Pseudomonadales bacterium | reverse complement strand
ACATCCACTAGGAGCATGTAGCGCTATTAGACGATGCGGGAAGACTCACTCTTATGCAATCTGAATTCCCACTTTCGCTCCGGCGTGAGCAGCTAATGACTCGCGGGCCGCCGCATAGCCTTGAACAGACCAAACCAGAAGGCCCCCTCGAACAAGACGCTCAGCATCAGGAAGAAGCCCATGCCATTCATGCTACCGATGGAGCCGAAAATAAGCGCACTGGAAATCAGAAGGAAAAGAATCGATATTCGATAGGGTAGACGCATCGCGAGTCTCCAGCTTACAGTTTGAGCGAGTGCTAATTCGAAAGTATACAGGTTTTCTTTCCCGGAAAGCGCTCATAGAAAGCCCTATGGGCCGCCAGAGAAAACACGTCGTCCCTATTCTCATAGGCAGCGATCCACTCCAATAACATCGCCAGATTGCTGTCCTGCGCTTCCTTTGATTCGTACTTGTGTGGTTCCCAGGGCCGGTTCCTGGCGTTCTGAAGGCACTGTTCGATAGGCAACATGAGAAAGATGAGCTCGCCAGTGTGCTGTTCGAGGACCTCCAACAAATCCGTGTAGCAACCCTCGACAATCCAGGAAGCATTGTTCCCGGTGAATTCGTTTATCGCGATTGTTGTTTCTTCCAACGGCCTACGCCGAGGAGGCTGAGTAAGCAGCCAGGCAAGCGAGTCCAGGTCCAGGTGCGCCACTTGCAGCTCTTGCGCAAGCCTGGTGGCTAACGTCGATTTGCCTGAGGCTGAATTACCAAACAGTAAAATTTTACGCACACAGCTACCCGCTGGAGTTGGCTCAGACCATAAACGCGAGAAGCTCGCTGGTTTTTTCCTTCATTAACGCCTCATCCCCACGGGATTCAACATTGAGTCGAACCACCGGCTCGGTATTCGACATACGAATATTAAACCGCCAGTTCTCGAAGTTCATACTCAAGCCATCGGTCTGGTCCATGCTTTCGCAGGACTGAGCATAGCTGGACTCTATCTTCTCCAACAAGGCTTTAGGCTCAGCTATTGTTTTATTGATTTCGCCGCTAGCGGGAAAGGCTAGCATTCTCTCATCCACCAATTCGGAAAGCTTCTTTCCGGTCTTCGACATCAGACCGACAACCAACAACCAGGGCACCATGCCGCTGTCGCAGTAAAAGAAGTCTCTGAAGTAATGATGCGCACTCATTTCTCCGCCGTAGACCGCATCTTCCTCGCGCATACGCTCCTTAATGAATGCGTGTCCAGTCTTACACTGAATCGCCTGGCCAGAGAACTCCTGTACAATCTCAATCGTGTTCCAAGTCAACCGGGGGTCGTGAACAATCTTGCCTCCGGGCTCTGCCTCCAGGAAGCTCTGCGCAAGAAGGCCGACGATATAGTAACCTTCGATGAAACGACCGTTCTCATCGAAGAAGAAGCAACGATCGAAGTCGCCATCCCAGGCGATGCCCAGGTCGGCACCCGAGGAGTGAATAGCCTCAATGGTCGGGCCACGATTTTCCACCAGCAGCGGATTGGGAACCCCGTTTGGAAATGTCCCATCGGCCTCGTGATGAACTTTGATAAATTCAAAGGGAAGCATCTGCTCGATGGCACTTATCGTCGGCCCCGCTCCTCCATTACCCGCATTACATACAATCTTTAACTTGCTCAGACTTTCTCTGTCGACATAGCCGAGCAGATGGGCAATGTAGGCTGGCTGCGTGTCCTCGAAACTGATAGACCCGTATTCCGAACAAGGCGTGATCTCGTTATTTTCCGCGAGGCGCTTAATTTCCTTGAGGCCTGTATCGCCACTAATGGGCTTAGATGATTCGCGAACGAATTTCATACCATTGTAATCTGCAGGGTTGTGACTCGCGGTGACGACAATGCCACCATCTACTTCCAGATGCGAGGTGGCGAAGTACACCTCTTCGGTGCCGCATTGACCGATGTTAACCACATCGGCGCCGGACTCCATCATGCCTCGACTGAGAGCTGCGCAGAGCTCCTGACTACTATGCCGTATATCGTAGCCGACCACTACGCGCTTAGGTTTTAGAAATTCCACATAGGCCCTACCAATTCTATAGGCTATATCGCTATTTAGTTGATCGGGAACTCGACCCCTAACGTCATAGGGTTTGAAACAGGTGATTTCTTCAGTCATTTAGTCAACTTCTTTTAATGGAATAGATTAGGAATGCGCTCTACTGCTGCATGCGCACAGTACTAACAACTCGAGTTAGCGCCGTTGGAAATTATCCAGATTGCGACTGATAGGTAAAGTTTGTAGCCTCGATAAAACCATCGACACTGCCGCAATCGAAACGCCGCCCAGTAAATCGATAGCCTATCACCTTGCCCTGCTGCGCCTGCAATTGCAGGGCGTCTGTAATCTGCATCTCGCCATTCTTGCCAGGAGGCGTGTTGCGAATAACATCGAATATGTCAGCGCTGAGGATGTAACGGCCTATAATCGCCAGATTACTCGGCGCATCCTCTGGCGCGGGCTTCTCTACCATATTACGAACCCGGTAAATATTATCTTCTTCCAGATCACCCTCGATAACACCGTAGCGATAGGTCTCATCTTCTGGCACCTCTTCAATGGCAACGATACTGCATTGGTATTTTTCATAGAGCTTGACCATCTGAGTCAGCACGCCATCACCCTCAGTGATACAGTAGTCGTCTGCCAATACCACAGCGAAGGGTTCGCGACCTATCAGGGTCTCGCCGACAAGAATGGCGTGACCCAGCCCTTTCATCTCAACCTGGCGCGTGTATGAAAATATGCAGCGCTCCATGATATCCCGCGTACTCTGCAGCAGCTCTTCCTTGTCAGAGCCAGCAATCTGATGTTCCAACTCATAGCTAATATCGAAGTGATCTTCTATCGCACGCTTACCCCGACCGGTCACAATAGCGATCTCGCTAATACCCGCATCCATAGCCTCCTCTACCCCATACTGGATTAAGGGCTTGGTCACGATAGGCAGCATCTCTTTCGGCATCGATTTTGTGGCTGGCAAAAATCGCGTGCCATAGCCGGCAGCTGGAAATAGACATTTTTTAATAACAGACATGACTCGGTGGTTCCTTAATATCGGTATTTCTATAAATTTAAGAAGGCTAGCAGCCTAGACCCACAGACCGAGCAAACAATATTGGCAGAGAATGTTATTCAGCGCCGCCTAGACTCGACCATAGCGATCTTCGAAGCGGACAATATCGTCCTCACCCAGATACTCACCAATCTGAACCTCAATGATCTCTATAGCCTCATCGCTGTTATTGGTCAGCCTGTGTTTGCTGCCAATGGGTATACAGGTAGATTCGCCGGGCTGCAGTTCAAACTCTTTGTCATCACAGGTAACCCGTGCCACACCTCTGAGCGCAATCCAGTGCTCTGCCCTCTTGTGGTGCAATTGGAGGGAGAGCACTGCCCCGGCATTGACCACTATGTGCTTCACCTGATACCCGGGCCTGCAGCTTAGAGACTCGTACGAACCCCAAGGGCGATAAACCAACCTATGCAATATGCCTTCTTCCCGTCCCTGGTCTTGCAACTGTTGTACCAAGTGCTTTACCGACTGCACCTTCGAGCGCTGGGTTACCAGCACAGCATCCGCCGTTTCCACAACAACGATATCTTTTACTCCGGCAACGGCGACAAGACGAGACTGCGCCTGGATATAGCTATCTTGCACACCTGCAGTGAGTATATCACCCGACAGCGCATTGCCCTGCCCGTCCTTAGCCTGCACTTCCCATATCGCATCCCAGGCCCCGAGGTCATTCCAGCCCGCATCCAGAGGAATAACCACGGCGGAATCTGTCTTCTCCATTACCGCATAGTCAATAGAATCACTGCGGCAACTGGCAAAAATGGCCTCGGGGATATGCCGAAAATCCTCACCCTGCTCCAGCTGGCTATAGGCCTCATGACAGCTTTCGAAAATATCCGGAGCATGTCGTTTCAACTCATTGAGGTAGGTAGAAGCCGAGAACAGAAACATGCCACTATTCCAATAATAGTTGCCGCTATCCAAATACATCTGCGCCGTCTCGCGATCCGGTTTCTCCACGAATTGCTTAGCTGAAAAACCGTCGACGCCTTCGAGACTCTCTCCCTTCTCAATATAGCCGTAACCAATTTCTGGGACACTTGGCACTATTCCGAAGGTGACTAACTTATTCTGTTGGGCTGACTGAAGCGCCTTAGCGATCGCCTGAACAAACTTTGCCTCGTCCTGAATGACGTGGTCGGCGGGCAGAACCAGAAGATAGGGGTCGGCATGATCTTGCTGAGCCAGAAGAGCCGCGAGCGCGACCGCCGGGGCCGTATTTCTGCCAACAGGCTCCAATAGAATATCGGCGTGTTCTTTCCCTAGCTGTCTCAATTGTTCGGCCACAAGGAAGCGGTGATCGTTATTGCAAACAGCTATGGGATCTTCGATGCCCGGCACACTTTCCAGGCGCGACAAGGTATTCTGAAACAGGGAGCCGTGCATGTTAGGAAAATCGATAAATTGCTTGGGTAGCATAGATCGAGACATCGGCCAGAGGCGTGAACCTACACCACCGGCGAGAATAACGGGAATTAACATAGAGCCTGCTACCTGGTGACTTCTAAAAAAGGAACGCCATAGTAGCAAAATATCGCCTATTTTAATAAATAGAGGCTATTCAAGGGCCTGTCCCAAATTTATGATCGATTATTTAGCCCTAGCACGATAACATCGCTTCCTTTACATAAGCGCCCCTTGGAGGGTTTTGGCTAACTCATGACTCAAGAAGAACACAACTTCGTTCCCAAAAATTCTTATAATTTAGAAGAATTGGTAGATTGTGGCTATGGTCGCCTATTCGGCCCTGGTAACGCCAAATTGCCGATAGGCAATATGCTGATGCTCGATCGCATAGTCGAAATCAATAGCGATGGCGGTGAGCACGGGCGCGGACAAATAATTGCCGAGCTAGACATAAAACCCGATCTCTGGTTTTTTGACTGCCACTTCCCCGGAGATCCGGTTATGCCCGGCTGTCTCGGCCTGGATGCCTTGTGGCAACTGCTGGGGTTCTTCCTTGGCTGGAGCGGACACCCCGGAAAGGGTCGGGCATTAGGCGCAGGGGAAGTAAAGTTTACGGGTGAAATTTTGCCGACTTCGAAGAAAGTAGTTTATGAGCTGTCGATTAGCCGACTAATCAATAGAAGCCTGGTTATGGGCATCGCAGATGGACAGGTATCTGTGGATGGCAAAACGATTTATACCACCAAGACTTTGAAAGTCGGTCTGTTTACGCCGGACAATGCATTCTAGTATGAGATGGAGGAATGGTTCGGTTTTGATTGAGGAAATCCTATGAAGCGCGTTGTTGTTACTGGTATCGGCATTGTTTCCTGTCTGGGCAATAACAAAGAGTCAGTGCTGGAATCCCTAAAGGCAGGCCTCAGCGGCATTCGGCACAATTCCAGCTACGAAGAGATTGGCATGCGTAGCCATGTCAGCGGATCGGTACAGATCGACACGTCTGAAGTTATTGACCGCAAAATACTCCGTTTCATGGGCGATGCCTCGGCCTATGCCTATCTGGCAATGGAGCAGGCAATAAGCGACGCCAATCTTAAGGAAGACGAAGTCTCTAATTTTCGCTCAGGCTTGGTGGTGGGCTCCGGAGGCGGTTCCTCAGAAGAGCAGCTTGAATCAATGGACATCATGCGCGAGAAAGGCCTGCGCCGAGTTGGTCCTTACCGCGTAACCCGTACTATGAGCAGCACCACTTCAGCCTGCCTGGCGACCCCGTTCAAGATCAAGGGCGTCAACTACACAATCTCCTCGGCCTGCGCGACCAGCGCGCATTGCATTGGGCACGGCGCCGAACTGATCCAGTTAGGCAAACAAGATATCGTGTTCGCAGGCGGCGGCGAAGCAGAGCATTGGACTATGAGCCATATGTTCGATGCTATGGGCGCCCTATCGACTAAATACAACGACACGCCTGACAAAGCTTCACGCGCCTTCGATGCGGATCGCGATGGCTTCGTTATTGCTGGCGGTGGCGCAATACTGGTTATGGAATCTCTCGATCACGCATTGGCGAGAGGAACGAAGATCTACGCCGAGCTAACTGGCTACGCCGCAACATCCGATGGCTACGACATGGTCGCGCCCGCCGGTGAAGGTGGCGCACGCGCAATGCAGATGGCGACGGCTGGTCTGGAAGGAAATGTTGATTATATCAACACCCATGGCACCAGCACCCCGGCTGGCGATGTCTCAGAACTGCGCGCAATCAAAAGCGTATTCGCCGAGAATGTACCCGCGTTCAACTCTACCAAGTCACTATCAGGCCATTCGCTGGGAGCGGCTGGCGCCCAAGAGGCCATCTATAGTTTGCTAATGATGGAGAACGACTTCATCGCCGCCTCTGCAAATATCGAAAACCTGGAAGAGGAAGCGCAAGGAATGCCGGTGGTACTGGATCGACGGGACAACGTTACTCTGAATCGCGTCATGTCAAACAGCTTCGGCTTCGGCGGCACCAATGCCTGCCTGGTCTTTGACCGCTATCACAGTTAAACCTTCTTTCAGGAAACTATTGCTCAATAAAACTGGTCAAACTCGTATGAAGATGAGTTCCCTTATTGGAATACAACTGCAACTGCTTCTCGGCGCTGCCCTGCTGCTGAGCAGCAGCGCGCACGGGCAGCTGGGGCCGCGCTCTGTTTCCGGCCTTGCACCACAGTCCGATATTCAGCAACCCCTCCCTCTGGAGCAGGCGTTTCCCTTCTATGTCAGCGCCGTGAGCCCAGGCAAGTACAAAGTATTCTGGGATCTGCCCCAGGGGCACTACCTTTACCGACACGCCTTCGATTTTACGCTGAGCCAGCGGCTTGATAGCGAGGCGCTTGCGGTGGATTTCTCGATGCCCGATGGACTGAAGAAGACCGATCAGTTTTTCGGTGAAATCGAGGCCTATTATGAACAACTGACTATCGATCTGAGCCTGAGCACCGTGCCCGGCCCGGATGCCAGAATATATATTCACTATCAGGGCTGTGCCGATTGGGGGTTCTGCTACCCTCCACAGCGCTTCGAATTCCTGCTTAACCCCTAATCCAAACCCCTCAATTCGCAAAAAAGCGTGAAATGCGCTCTATTTTCTGAGAAAATGCCGCCAAAATGGCTAATCAGGCGTTTCTGGAAGAAAATTTCCGCCCGCCGCATTAGGAATAAGATCATGGCATCAATATTGGCATTGCACGGGCCCAACCTAAACCTGCTAGGTAGTCGTGAGCCCCACATCTATGGCTCCGACACGCTCGAAGACATCAACGAGCGCCTCAGCTTGCGGTGCGCAGATTCGGGCCATCAATTCGACAGCTTACAGAGCAATTCAGAAGGCGAGATAATTGACCGGCTGCATGCCGCGCGCAAAGATGGAACCGCCTTCATGATTGTTAACTTTGGTGGATTCACCCACACAAGCATCGCCATTCGCGACGCGATACTTGCCTGTGAGATTCCATTTATCGAAGTGCATCTTTCCAACCTTTTTAGTCGAGAAGAGTACCGACATCATTCTTATTTTTCCGACATCGCTGTCGGCTGTGTCATAGGCCTGGGTGCCCAGGGGTATGAACTGGCGCTTCAAGCTGCATGCAGAAAACTAGCTAACTAAGACTCGGGGCAGGATATTTTTTATGGATATTAGAAAAGTAAAAAAGCTAATTGAATTGTTGGAGTCATCCGACATCGCTGAGATTGAAATCAAGGAAGGAGAGGAGTCTGTTCGCATTAGTCGTGGCTCTACTTCGGCACCCGCACCCATCGCCTATCAGGCACCGGCACCCGTACCCGCGCCCGCTGCGGCACCAGCCGCCGCAGCCCCTGCGCCCGCCGCGGAGAGCGGACATGCGATTAAGTCGCCGATGGTGGGAACGTTCTATCGCTCCCCATCTCCATCATCACCAGTGTTCGTCGAAGTGGGCAAACACGTTAAGGCCGGCGATGTAGTGTGCATCGTTGAAGCTATGAAGATGATGAATCAGATCGAAGCCGACCATGCAGGTGTGGTTGAGGCTATTCTTGTTGAAGATGGCGAGCCCGTAGAATTCGATCAGCCCTTGATCAGAATCGTATAGAACGCTCTTTTTGTATTCAGCCTAATCCAAGGATAGCAGCATGCTAGAAAAAGTATTGATAGCCAATCGCGGCGAGATCGCACTGCGCGTGCTTCGATCTTGCAAAGAGCTCGGCATTAAAACTGTTGCGGTTCACTCAACCGCAGACAAGGATTTAATGCATGTTCGACTCTCCGATGAGTCGGTTTGCATAGGCCCCCCTAGCCCGACAGATAGCTACCTGAACGTTCCAGCCATCATCTCAGCCATGGAAGTGACTGATGCCGACGCGGTACATCCAGGCTATGGCTTTCTTTCCGAGAATGCCGACTTCGCCGAACAGGTCGAAAACAGCGGCTTCGTCTTTATCGGCCCGACGGCGGAGACGATCAGGCTGATGGGCGACAAGGTATCCGCAATCGAGGTCATGATTGAGGCCGGCGTACCCACCGTGCCTGGCTCTAATGGCCCTCTCGACGATAACAACGAACGCACCCTGGAACTGGCTAAGGAGATCGGCTATCCGGTCATCATTAAGGCCGCCGCCGGTGGTGGTGGACGCGGCATGCGCGTTGTACACAACGAAGCGGCTCTGCTGAAAGCTATCTTTGTTACGCAGTCGGAGGCGAAATCTTTCTTCGGCAGCGGCGTCGTGTATCTAGAGAAGTTTCTCGAAAATCCGCGCCATGTTGAAATTCAGGTAATAGGCGATGGCCAAGGCAATGCAATCTGCCTGGGTGATAGAGACTGCTCCTTGCAGCGACGCCATCAGAAGGTTTTGGAAGAGGCGCCTGCGCCAGGCATACCAGATGCGGTGCGCGCCGAAGTCGCCGCAACTTGTATCAATGCCTGCAAGAAGATGAAGTATCGAGGCGCTGGAACCTTAGAATTCTTGTATGAAGACGAAGCCTTCTATTTCATCGAAATGAACACGCGAGTTCAGGTCGAACACCCGGTAACAGAAATGATTACGGGCGTGGACATCGTCAAGGAACAACTACGCATAGCTGGTGGTGCGCCGCTTTCATACGCGCAGGATGACATAGTTATTCGCGGACATGCTTTCGAATGTCGAATAAATGCTGAGGACCCCGACACTTTCATGCCCAGCCCAGGCAAGATCAAGATGTTTCACGCACCTGGCGGCAACGGGGTTCGTGTCGACTCTCATCTGTATAGTGGCTACACGGT
Organism: uncultured Pseudomonadales bacterium; assembly: GCA_905478195.1. Taxonomy (GTDB): domain Bacteria; phylum Pseudomonadota; class Gammaproteobacteria; order Pseudomonadales; family Pseudohongiellaceae; genus UBA9145. The sequence goes on along the minus strand of CAJQHM010000091.1, from coordinate 12,516 downwards.
TCCGCCTTATTATGATTCATTAATTGCCAAGCTCATCTGCCACGCAAACACGCGGGAAGCAGCTCTAAAACGTACACAGATTGCACTGGATGAGATGCTCATCGACGGCATCCGCAGCAATATTCCCCTGCACCAGGACCTAGTACGCGACGCAGAGTTTCAGAAGGGTTGTGTGAATATTCATTACCTCGAAAAGAAACTGGAATCCTAAGACAAAGAGCCTCCTCCTATGTCATGGCAGCAACTCAGGGTTCAGGTGCGATCCGATCAGCTTGAACTCTTGGAACAGATGCTGCTGGATCATGGCGGCCTATCCATTAGCTATCTCGATGCCGAAGATCAGCCGGTATTTCAAAAAGAGCCAGGTAGCACTCCTTTGTGGGATAAGGTCGATCTCGTCTGCCTGTTCGAGCAAGACAGCAATCTCGATGGTCTGCTCTTCCTGTTACAACAACACCCGGCAGTTGAAGACAAGGCATCTTTGCGCCTGGAAGTCCTCGCAGAACAGGCATGGGAAAGATCCTGGATGTCTGATTTCAAGGCTATCAAATTTGGCAAACGCCTCTGGGTCTGCCCACGTTGGCAGGAACCGCCCGAGCCCGACGCTATCAATATCATGTTGGACCCGGGACTCGCCTTTGGCAGCGGCAGTCACGCCACCACCCGCCTGTGCCTGCAATGGCTAGAGCAGAACATTAGCAATGAAAGCTATGTAATCGACTATGGCTGCGGGTCCGGCATACTCGCCATCGCCGCCGCCTTACTCGGCGCACATCGCGTCATAGCTATCGACAATGACCCCCAGGCTATAACCGCAACCATCGACAATGCCCAGCGCAATAGAATCCCCTCAGGTCTGATCGAAACCTATCTGCCGGAGCATCTCCCCGGGGACATCGCGTCCAGACAAGCCGATATTCTGCTCGCAAATATACTCGCCGAGCCACTCATGCAGCTTGCTGAAAACTTCTCACTGCTAGTTCGGCCCCAGGGCCAACTGGTATTGTCGGGCATATTGGCGGAACAGGTCGACCCTCTGCTAGAACACTACAAGCAATGGTTTACCATGGATAAGGCAGTATTGAGTGGAGACTGGGGGCGCCTGACGGGCAACCGCAAGCAGATCTAAGTCAACGAGCAGAGCAATCGCCGGAGCTTATTGTAGGCAAGGCAAGGGTATTGACCTACAATCTCACGCAGGGGAGCATCGACATGGGCCAGAACTGAATCGGCCACTTCATTGCCCCCAAGAGACCCCAATCCATAACCCGTTGCCTGAAATACTGACGCATGTCGTTCAATGTAACTCAATGCCCCACCTGTGAATCGACCTTCAACACAAACTCTCGTGTGTTGAACGCCGCCGCCGGTAAAGTCCGCTGTGGAGCCTGCCTGAATGTATTCGAGGCCATTGATCACTTCCTGCTGCCTGACGCCGACGATGAAACCACTTTAGAACATGGCGAATCGGTATTCGTCGGGAATAATCCGCAAGAGTTTTTCGACCCTTCCCGTTTTCTAACCCGCAGCGCCCTAACAGAACCCTCCAACAATGAATCTACGGCAATAGAGACTGTGGACGAGCAGGACTTGCACGATAAGCTGGAGCGCTCAGAGGCCGTCAGCGAGGACTTCTTTGCCACAGTAGCGGGGGAGCTACATAGCAATCATGACACTCAAAAACTATCCGCTATAGAAGCTAAGCTCGGCAGCGAGAACGATGATCCCCCTCTTGAGCAGCCCGACCAAGCCACAGAGCAAGTCGCGGATGCAATCATCGACGAGCGCTTCGAAGAAGAAATTCTCGACTCCTTCGATGCGCAAGCACAAACGACGCCTGAACAGCCGACGCCAGACGAAACCGAACAAACTACAGATACCGAAGCCTCATTCTCTGCGGCGGCCGAGCCGGACCTGGAAACAGACCCAGAGCAACAGCACCGAATAAACGAAGACCTTATAGAGAATGAAGGGGAAGTGGGGCAAGAGACAACTGAAAATTTTGCTGCGCAACAGTCACCAAGTATTAACGACCGGTCTTTCACAGGAATAGAGCTATCTGCATCGTTTAGCTTCGACCCGCGCCTAGCTGCACGGACAAAACAGGACGACATCGAAGACAATACTCAGCCAGACAGTGAATCAATACAGGAGCAAGAAGAACAGAGCGAAGCCGTTGCAAGGGACAAAGAGCGCTTAGAGCAAAACGAGGAGCAGTTTCTCAATGCTGTGAGCGAAGAGCTGGAACAAAACTCCTTACCTGAGAACGACGCGCCCCAATCAGACAACAGGGACAGCCCCGCCGAGTATTTGTCGGCCGATGATTCTCCCGGGGAGACTGAAGCACAAAATCCTGATGTACTCAGCGACGATACTCCAGAGCTATTCCTGCCAAAAGAAGTGGCCTCTGAACCCGCCGCAACGAATCTGGAGGTTACCGATGAAGATAACTCCTCTCGGATTGATCTCTCCAGCGTCGCTAACTCATCCTCGGAGGCAGATATTCAGCGCGAAGACATCGCGGCCCCTGAGGAAGGCGTCCACACGGACACCGAACCACGGGCTGCAGCAGAGCTTATCGAAGGCTCTGTCGAAGCCGAAGCTCAAGCTGCAGAAATCGCTCTCACAGAGCAAGCAGCAAGCATAGCAACCGAACAAGCACTGAAGACAGAGTTGGATGAAGACTCGACCGAAGCCATTCGAGCCAGGGCTCTAGAGACAGAGCTTAACGATGAGCAGGCCCTAGAGGCAATCCCACAGGAAAATCTTGCCGCATTAGGTGCGATGTCCACCCCGCTCGAGTTATTGAGCAGGAAAGAGAGCCGCTTACTTCGCAATGCACTGCTGTCTCTTTCTATAGTGATTCTGAGCGGCTTATTGAGCGGCCAGTATCTTTGGCGGCATAAGGATCTCTACAGCCAACTTCCACAACTACGCCCCCTTTATGAACAAGCCTGCACGATGCTTGACTGCGATCTACCAGACTATACGGATATCGACTCTATACGCAGTGAGAATCTTACGGTACGCACACACCCGACTTTTACGAACGGCTTAATGGTTAACACCATAATTCGCAACACGGCGGCATTTGATCAACCCTTCCCGCTGCTCATACTTAGCTTCAATAGCGCCGCGAACAACGTGATTGCTCTGCGTGAGTTTTCGCCCTCGGAGTATCTGGAATCAGGGCTTCGATCGGTTCAGTCGATGCCGCCCACGACTCCGATTCAGATCGGCCTTGCCATAATGGACCCAGGTCCCGAAGCGGTGAACTACACCCTAGCTTTCCGCTGGCCCTAGAGAAGTCCCTCAACATTCTATTTTTTACGCTAAAAACCGCAGAAAACACACAAATCGCTTTCACTAAAAAAGCGTCCCCGCTATCATAGCCGGCCCTATAAAGATCAGTGCTTCTTGAATAATAAGAATGATTGACATCGGCCCCTACCAATTAAAAAATTCGCTGTTCCTCGCACCAATGGTGGGCGTTAGTGATACCCCCTTCAGGGAGATCTGCGCGGAAGCCGGTGCCGGATTAACCATTGCGGAAATGCTTACGAGCAACGCTGATTTGTGGAAGAACGTACGCAATAGACTAAAGCGCATAAAACCAAAGAGCTGCGGTCCTCACGTTGTACAAATCGCTGGGTCGGATCCCCAGCTGATGGCACAGGCAGCTGCAATGAATGCAGAATTCGGCGCCGATAGCATCGATATCAATATGGGCTGCCCGGCAAAGAAAGTTTTAAAGAAGGCAGCGGGCTCCGCACTGCTCAAAGACGAGAAATTAGTTAAACGCATTCTTACTGCCGTAGTCGCAGGTGTTGATGTTCCCGTGACGCTGAAGATACGCACTGGGTGGAGTCCAGATACTAGAAACGGTGTCGAGATCGCCAAGATTGCAGAAGGCTGTGGCATACGCTTGCTAACCGTACATGGTCGCACTCGCGAATGCCGTTTTAAAGGTCATGCAGAATACGACACTATCGCGGCTATAAAAAACGCCGTTTCGATTCCAATTATTGCGAATGGCGATATAGATTCACCCGAAAAGGCTGCAGCCGTGCTCTATCAAACCGGTGTGGACGGATTGATGATCGGTCGTTCCGCTCAAGGTCGCCCATGGATTTTTAGAGAGATAGAAAACTACCTCGCTACGGGCGAGCCACTTCCAGGAATTGATCTAAAATCTCGACTCGATATAATCTTTTCTCACCTTATGAAACTTCATAGTTTCTATGGCGACGTGAAAGGAGTATGGTATGCACGTAAACATGTTGCCGCGTATGTAAAAGAACTATCAGAATCGCGTAAATTTATGAAACATTTTAATACTCTCGAATCCCCTAGCGAACAGCTCGACTCTCTCTATGAATATTTTGCTCGCCTAGATGCAGACATCAGACAAGATCAGGGAGCCGAGGCCGCGTGAATAAGTTCGACAGTTTTCCAAATCATCTCGAGCCGGTTCAGGCTCAGGAAAACACCTCAGGGCAGCAAGAACATACACTTCGAGCCGAAGTCGAACGGTCCCTAGGCCGCTATTTTGAAAACCTCGAAGATGAGACTGTTACAGATCTTCACCACATGGTCATCGCAGAAGTCGAGGCGCCCCTAATTGAGACGGTAATGCGTTATTGCGGCAATAATCAAAGCAAGGCATCTATCATGCTAGGTTTGAACCGTGGTACTCTACGCACCAAACTAAAGCTGTACGGTTTACTTTAAATTCCATCGATCAGCCCTCTAAATTTAGTCCCTGAGATCATCTAAGCTTTATCTTAATGAGATCAACTCAAGTTTAGTCTGCTGGTTTTGCATCAACCCAAAACGCCCAATAGATAAAGATAGCACTATGACAACAGAAAATTCTGCTGCCATTCGTCGTGCGTTGATTAGCGTATCCGACAAGACTGGCATTGTTCCCTTCGCGAAAGCACTTCATAAACTGAATATTGAAATACTCTCTACCGGGGGCACCTACAAGCTGCTTACGGCAGAAAATATCCCCGCTGTGGAAATCTCGGAGTACACCAGTTTTCCAGAGATGATGGACGGGCGGGTTAAGACTCTGCACCCAAAAGTACATGGCGGCATACTCGCTCGCCGTGATCAGGATCAGGCTGTTATGGAGGAGCACGATATTCCTCCAATCGATCTCGTAGTCGTCAACCTATATCCCTTCGAGGCTACGGTCGCAAACCCGGATTGCGATCTGCCTACAGCGATTGAGAATATCGATATAGGTGGCCCAACGATGCTGCGCGCAGCTGCCAAGAACAATCGCTTCGTTGCAGTGGTAGTTAACCCATCGGATTACGAGCCCATCACAGAGCTTCTAGAGGGCAATGGCGGCGCACTCGACCAAGACACTCGCTTTGATTTGGCGGTTAAGACTTTCGAGCACACCGCGGCCTACGATGGCGCTATCGCCAACTATCTCGGCGCGAAGATTGATCCCGAATCAAACTTCCCCAGAACCTTTAACACCCAATTCCTCAAGACTCAGGAAATGCGCTACGGTGAGAACCCGCACCAGAATGCGGCCTTCTACAGAGAGCGCAACCCTTCTGAGGCGAGCATCAGTACGTCTGAGCAGCTACAGGGCAAGGAACTGTCCTATAACAATATAGCGGATACCGACGCGGCTCTGGAATGTGTTAAATCCTTTAGCGAACCTGCCTGTGTAATCGTGAAGCACGCTAACCCTTGTGGTGTCGCCATCGCCGAGTCAGCCATGCAGGCCTACGAACTCGCCTTCCAGACAGACCCGACCTCCGCCTTCGGAGGCATCATCGCGTTCAACCGGGAACTGGATGCCCAGACAGCCCAGAGAATCGTCGACCAACAATTTACCGAAGTGATTATCGCCCCTTCCATTTCCGAGGAAGCACTCGCGATCACAGCGGCGAAGAAAAATGTACGCGTCCTTCGCTGCGGCCAGTGGGCGACAAACAGAAAAGCAGATTTTGACTACAAACGCGTCAATGGCGGACTGCTGGTGCAAGATCGTGATATTCACCAGATATCACGTGATGACCTGAAAGTCGTCAGCGCGCGTGCACCGAGCGAAGATGAGATCCGTGACCTCCTATTCGCCTGGTCGGTAGCACAGTATGTGAAGTCCAACGCCATCGTCTATTGTAAGAACAATCAGACCATAGGCATCGGCGCAGGACAGATGAGTCGCGTCTATAGCGCGAAGATCGCCGGCATCAAGGCCGCCGATGAGAACCTTGAGGTGAAGGGCTCAGTTATGGCATCGGATGCTTTCTTCCCCTTTCGCGATGGCATAGATGCAGCGGCAGCGGCGGGTATTTGCGCCGTAATCCAACCCGGCGGCTCGATGCGCGACGATGAGGTCATTGCTGCCGCAGACGAGGCCAATATCGCAATGGTATTCACTTCCGTTCGACATTTCCGCCACTAGCAGCCGTTACCTGAAAGAACAGCACAGAGATCGAAGCCATGAAGGTATTAGTTATAGGCAGCGGCGGCCGCGAACATTCGCTAGCATGGAAAGCTGCGCAATCCAATTCGGTTGAGAAAGTCTTCGTGGCGCCAGGAAATGCCGGCACCAGTGGCGAGACAAAACTAGAGAACGTCGCCCTCGACCCTCTGAATTTTTCCGCACTGGCTGACTTTGCAGAAAGCGAGAACATAAAACTCACTATAGTGGGACCTGAGGCACCTTTGGTGGAAGGCATTGTCGACTATTTTCAGGAACGCGGCCTGCCCTGCTTCGGTCCATCCAAGAACGCGGCGCAGCTAGAAGGCTCTAAGGCCTTCACTAAAGACTTCCTTAGCAGACACAATATTCCTACCGCCTTCTACCAAACCTTTACCGCTGTAGCAGCGGCCAAAGCCTATATAGAAGAAAACGGTGCGCCAATAGTTATTAAAGCTGACGGGCTCGCGGCCGGGAAAGGCGTGATCGTTGCACTCAGTGAGGCTGAAGCTATTGCTGCAGTCGAAGACATGCTTTCGGGCAATAAATTTGGCGACGCTGGCCATCGCGTCGTCATTGAGGGATTCCTCGAAGGCGAAGAGGCCAGCTTTATCGCCATGGTAGACGGACGCAATGTCTTGCCAATGGCTACCTCACAGGATCATAAGGCGAGAGATGATGGTGATAAGGGGCCAAATACTGGCGGTATGGGAGCCTATTCTCCAGCACCGGTGGTAGACGCCACAATCTATCAGCGCATCATGGACCAGGTGATCCTGCCTACAGTTGCAGGCATGGCCGCAGATGGTAACGACTACACAGGCTTTCTCTATGCCGGCTTGATGATTACCGAGAGCGGCGAGATTAATGTCGTCGAATTCAATTGCCGTTTCGGCGACCCCGAGGCGCAGCCCGTCATGATGCGGCTGCAATCGGACCTGGTGCAGCATTGTCTTGCCGCTCTGGATCAATCCCTGGACACAGAACAAGCACAATGGGACGACAGATCGGCCGTGGGTGTCGTGCTCGCGGCAGGTGGGTACCCCGCCTCCTACGGAAAGGGTTTCAAGATCAGCGGACTGGATCAAAGCCTGGGTGATCACCAGAAGATATTTCACGCAGGCACGGCAGAGAAAGATGGCGCCGTTGTTACCAACGGCGGCAGAGTGCTCTGCGCCACGGCACTAGGCTCTAGCGTCTCCGAGGCTCAGGCCGAAGCCTACAAGGTCTTGCATCAGATTCATTGGGATGGCGTCTATTTTCGAAATGATATTGCCTATCGCGCCATTGCCAGAGAGAATAGCTAGATCATGGCTAATAACTCACACCTAGACTTCTTCGACCGCGCTCTGGTTCAGTTCGATCAGGCGCTGCGCAGCTGCGTGCCCGGATCCAGCAACGCACGACGCAGCTCACCAGGGGCCGCGCAGCAGGAGAAAGATCTCGATGAGACCCAGAGAAAACATGTAGCGGGTCTGATGCGCATCAATCATACCGGCGAGGTTTGCGCGCAGGCTCTCTACCAGGGCCAGGCAGCGACGGCCAAGCTGGATGATGTACGTCAATCGATGGAAGAAGCGGCAGCGGAAGAAGTGGATCACCTGGCCTGGTGCGAGGAACGCCTGCAGCAGCTGGATAGCCAACCTAGTGTCCTGAACCCGATCTGGTATACCTTATCTTTTGGTATGGGTGCGATAGCCGGTCTGGCAGGGGACAGATGGAGCCTGGGCTTTGTCGCCGAAACCGAGGATCAGGTGTGTGAGCACCTCGAAGATCATCTGCAACAACTACCCGAGAACGACAGCAAGAGCCGCGCGATACTAGAGCAAATGATTGCTGATGAAAAGCATCACGGAGACTCGGCGCGCGATGCCGGCGGCGCCGAATTGCCTGCTCCTATCAAGCAGGCCATGACAGTCATGTCCGAGGTAATGAAGAAATCAACGTATCGAATCTGATACCACTGAGCCCCAAGCGATTCCCCTAGCCTTCTGCCTCAATCACCTCAAAATCATGAGTCACTTTAACGCCTGCATTCTTCATCATGATAGAGGCTGAGCAGTACTTATCAGCCGAAAGCTCAACCGCTCGCTTAACATGCTTCTCGCTCAGATCGATACCGGTAACCTTAAAGTGCAGATGCATCGATTCGAACACAGCCGGTGTGGTATCTACCCGCTCGGCGGTGACCTCTGCCTCACAGGCGATAACCCTTTGCTTCGCCTTCTTCAATATCGTCACTACATCGTAGGATGAGCAACTACCAACACCCAGCGCCATCAACTCCATCGGGCGCATACCCATATTTCTTCCGCCACTTGCCGGTGCGCCATCCAGCACAATTGCGTGCCCGCTGTCCGATTCAGCCACAAACATCACGTCCTCAACCCAATTCACTCTCGCTTTCATCGAAGGTTTATCCTGTGTAAATACTCTGTAGATTCGTAATCTAACCAAATCGGCCAAGCCAGTCGCCAAACTTCAAGAAAACTGCAGCGCCTACCGATACTAATCAGTATATGAAAAGCCGCGCAAGGTTAACACAGTTAACATCAGCCACTAACTGAGCAGCACTCTAGTTCAGAGATCTTTTTTGATCCAATTCACACAGAATACGTGAGCCGATTACAGCCAGCCGGTATCACGTATTATTGTGATCGGTATCTCACAATTGCGACTAAAATGTGATCTACATTTAACTAGCTAGAAAAAGCAGGAGTTTTGCCAATGGCACTAATGGCCATTACGCCGCACATCGAAGACTTGGATAACTTTTTATCCCATTGTCATCGTAAGCGATATCCGAATCGCGCCACCATCATCTACGAGGGTGATAAATGCGACACCTTGTATTACATTATCAAGGAGTCGGTTTCCGTTATCTTGGAAGATGACGAGGGCAAGGAAGTGGTCATCACCTACTTAAACCCCGGCGACTTCTTTGGCGAAATGGGTCTGTTTGAAAAAGCTGAAGAACGCAGCGCCTGGTGTCGCGCCAGAAACGCCTGCGAAGTAGCAGAAATCAGTTATACGAACTTCAATACCTATATACATTCACACCCGGAAATCGTATTCACAATCGGCCAGCAGATGGCGCATCGCCTGCGCAACACGACACGCAAGGTCGGCGATTTGGCCTTCTATGATGTAACCGGCCGCATCGCGAGGACACTAATCGATCTGAGCAAAGAACCCGATGCCATGACTCATCCCGAAGGCATGCAGATCAAAATAACGCGGCAAGAGATAGGCAGGCTGGTCAACTGCTCCCGAGAGATGGCAGGGCGCGTTCTGAAAACTCTGGAAGAACAAGAACTGATAAGAGTTAGCGGAAAGACCATAGTCGTCTTCGGCACACGGTAGAAGCGACTCGCTAGCCCCTCCTAGAACATAACTTCCTTCAGCTGTGCCCCTGGACTGGGGGCGCGCATGAATGACTCCCCTACCAGAAAGCCATAAATCCCCGCCTGGGTCATAGTGCGAACATCGTCTCGCGTGTGAATACCACTTTCGGTAATGAGTACTTTCCCGGCGGGTACCTGCTTGGCAAGATCCAGAGTGGTTTGCAGGCTGGTCTCGAAGTTGTGCAGGTTTCTATTGTTGATGCCAATGAGATCTGTCGTCAACTGCAGGGCCTGCTCCAGCTCAGCGTAGTTGTGCACTTCCACCAGGATGTCGATATCGATCTCGTTGGCATAGTTGGCCAACTCGATTAGCTGTGCACCCTGCAGCGCAGAGACGATGAGTAGAATACAGTCGGCACCTAAGGCCTTCGATTCCGCGATCTGATAGGTATCGATCATGAAATCCTTGCGAATCACGGGTAATGAGCAAGCAGCCCTGGCCTGCAAGAGATACTCATTCGAGCCTTGAAAATAGAGTTCATCTGTCAGCACGGAGATGCAGCTTGCACCCGCCGCCTCATAATCAGCCGCGTGGGCCGCCGGCTGAAAATCTTCGCGAATCAGACCCTTCGACGGCGAAGCCCTCTTGATCTCTGCAATCACAGCTACTTGCCGCGCCTGCACGCGATCACGCATCGCCTTGGCGAAGGGCCGAAACTGATCTGCTTGCGGGAATCGAGACTCCAGCTCGGACTGAGACACGACAGCTTTTGCCGCATCGACTTCCTGGTGCTTGGTCGCAATAATCTGTTCAAGAATTGTAGCTTTTGACAAAATGAGTACTCGCTATACTGTGATGATGTAAATCTATGCCTGAATCGATTGAGTGAATTCGACCAGCTCTTTAAGCTTAGCCAGGGCCTGCCCGGATTTTAGAATCTCCTGAGCCATGCTGACACCGGAGCCAAGGTCGCCCACCAGATCAGCTGCATAAATCGCGGCACCAGCATTCAAAGCCACGATATCCGCAGCAGCTTGATTCTTATGGGCTAGGGCATCCTTGAGCATCGCCAGGCTAGCCTCCGCACTATCGATCTGCAACATCGAATAGTCTGCATAGCGCGCTATACCGAAATCTGTAGGCTCGACGGAATACAGCGATATTTTGCCATCGCGTAACTCACCTATCGTCGACGGCGCCGCGATACTGATCTCATCCAAGCCGTCTTCGGCCGCCACAATCAAGACGTGGCTGCTTCCCAGTTCCTTCAAAACTTCCAGCATAGAAGGAATCCAAGCGGCATCGAAGACACCGATGATTTGATTCGGAGCGCCAGCAGGATTGGTAAGTGGGCCCAATAGATTAAATACAGTTCTTACGCCAATCTCTTTTCGCGCAGCAATGACATGCTTCATGGCACTGTGGTGCGCGGGAGCAAACATGAATCCGATTCCTACCTGCTCTATCGCCGCCGCAACATCATCGGCACTCAGGCTGAGATTTACTCCCGCCGCCTCTAACACATCGGCACTGCCACTTGTGCTTGTCGCTCCTCGATTGCCATGTTTTGCCACCTTCGCGCCAGCACAGGCGGCGACAAAAGCGGATGCCGTAGACACATTAAATTTATTTGAACCACTGCCTCCCGTTCCACAGGTATCGACCAGGTTAGGACTATCAAAGAGCTTTACCCCCGTAGCCAATTCACGCATCACCGTTGCGCCGCCCAGTATCTCTTGTGTCTTCACGCCTTTCATTTGCAGGCCGACAAGGAAGGCGGCATTCTGCGCATCGGTGGATTGACCCGACATTATTTCGCGCATCACCGAGATCATCTGCTGGGTTTCTAAATCACTGCCTGTAGTGACCGCCCTGATCGCTTCTCTTATGTTCATAGCCTCTTTCCGTTATCTCTATTATCTTCTATTTCTTATTCTTGCTTAGAAAATCTACTCTAGGAATCCTGACTTAAGAAGTTGTTCAGCAGCGCATGTCCATGCTCGCTGAGAATAGACTCTGGATGAAACTGCACGCCTTCAACTGCTAGCTCTTTGTGACGCACTCCCATTATCTCATCGATGTCGCCATTTTCATCTTCGGTCCAGGCGGTAACATCGAGACAGTCCGGCAGGCTCTTAGCATCGACAACGAGCGAGTGATAGCGAGTCGCCATAAAGGGCATAGTCAAGTCTGTAAACACACCCTGACCGCTGTGGTGAATTGCAGACAATTTGCCATGCATCACTTTCTTCGCGCGTATTATCTCCCCTCCATAGACTTGACCGATGCTCTGATGACCAAGGCATATACCAAGCAGGGGAATCCTGCCCGCGAAATGACTAATGACTTCCATGGAGATGCCGGCCTCCGAGGGCGTGCAGGGCCCTGGAGAGATAACAATCTGCGCGGGGCCCAATGACTCTATCTCAGCTATCGAGATAGCATCGTTGCGAAATACTTGCACTTGCGCACCCAACTCACCAAAATACTGCACCACGTTATAGGTGAAGGAATCGTAATTATCGATCATCAATAGCACTGCGCGAACCCTCATCATTGCCCAAATTTCGAGAGCGCCAATCATAGCAGTCCGAGGGAATTCTGTCTTGAATCGGCACAATGATCCTAAAGGCAGAATTCGGCGTATGACAGCCTAACAATCCAGCATAATCCAGCAGAGAAACCATGCCCAAACAAACTGTAATCATGTGGTTCCGCCA
>CAJQHM010000090.1 GCA_905478195.1 uncultured Pseudomonadales bacterium | reverse complement strand
TCCTTGCTATGCAATTATTAACCATGGATAGAACGATTAACTCTCTCAGTCGATCTAAATCCAACGCCTGACCTTCTTCTTATAGGCGAGATATTCATCTCCAAATTTCTGCTCCAGGTAAGCTTCTTCTTTGGCTATGGCCACGTGGTACAGCAACAACGCGGCGGGAATGAAGCTGACGAAGATCCAAAAATTGTTAGACGCCACACCTATGCCTATATTGATAAGACAGAAGCCGGTATAGATTGGATTACGAGACCAGCCGTAGATGCCCGTGGTCACAATCGCTGTAGTAGGCTTCCAGGGCTCGATTGCAGTACCAACCTTCTTGAACGAGCTATTCACACGAATCGCAATTGCCACACCGAGCAGCACCAACAGATAGCCAAAGATTTCCAGCGACTGCGGAATACCAAGGCTCAGGGGCCATAGCATCTGTATAGCAGCGCCCAGTAGAATAAGGCTGGCAAAGATCGCTGGCGGGGGAAATTTTACGGCAGCGCCCTTCTTATCCGGCTCGCTATCTGCAATACTTTCTTTCTCGTCGGTCATTTTTTAGCCCACTCCCATCGATAAAATAGGGTTTTTGGTAGTTATCACCTAGCCTGTTAAGAAAATGCCCCATCACCGTGAGGCTGGTCGAGGTTCTCGTCTTGACGCGCTGCCATTTCGAAATGGCAGATATTCAGTGCGCGCTCTGGATATTTATCTCGAAATTCCCCGGCGACGGCAATCTCTCCGAGATATTTAGCCCCGGGCAGGTGTTTCTCAAACAATTTCTGCATATAGTCTGAACTGAGAAAGGGACTATTAATCGTCGCAATGATTTGCGCATTCGGCTTACATAGGCTCTTCATCTTCTTGATGACAGCACCATAATTCTTCGAGGCATCGAAGCTTCCCCGCTGCCGCATGGGCGGATCGATTAACACGATGTCATAGCGCCCAAGCTGTTTAATCTTTCCCCATGACTTGAACAGGTTGTGAGGAATCGATTTTACCTTCTCCAGATCCTGCAAGTTCAGATCATGGTTCTTCTCACCCCACTTGATACTGGTCTTGCTCATGTCCACATTAGTGACCGATTTTGCACCGCCGGCCAGAGCAGCCACAGACAGGGAACAAGTATAGGCGAACAGGTTGAGTACATTTCGGCCCTCACTATTTGCCAACAACCAGTCGCGCAACAAGCGCGTATCCATAAACAGGCCGCAGTTCTGTTGCAGCCCGGGATGTACCTCAAAGCGTAACTTGTCTTCAGTGACAATGAGTTGTTCTAGTGGCTCCCCAAACAATGCCTGCGCTGGCGCTCCCTGAACAAATCTATTCTGCAACATTACCGACTGAATCTGCCCCTTTGTATCCGCGTCTCGCAATACTTGCAGCACAGCAGCAGAATCCTCGATCTCATCAAAGGCTGAAATTAACACCAGGGGTGCGAGCCAGTCTATGCAGATATGTTCAAGGCCCGGATACAGCTGCCCTCTGCCATGAAATATCCTGCGGGCATCTGGCTGCGCAACATCAAAAAATGCTGCAGCTGAGTCTTGTATGGCGGACAGATCCAATCTAAATTCCCTTGATGTGACTAACTTTGAGCCCAGGGCTAAAAACCATAGTTAATTGCTAATCCTTCCATTGCGGATCTCGATTTTTTTATAGGTAGCGCCTGGCATCGCATCCTCCAGACACTGCAGGAATGCATCGACATCGGCAAAAGGTAGCCCGGCGAGAGTTGCGAAGTCTATATTCCACCACTCGCTTTGCATAAGACCTACTATCTGCTCCATAGCGAAGCGCGTACGCACCATCTTGCCCGGATTACCTACAACAATCTGATACGGCTCAACGTCTTTAGTAACCACGGCATTGCGACCAATGACGGCCCCATTACCGATCTTTATTCCAGCCATAACAACAACATTATGGGCAATCCAGACATCGTGCCCAATACTGCTATAGTTGCAGCTCTCTTGGTAACCCTTACTAACCGTCATGCTGCTTGAAACCCAATCGATTGGATGGTTGTCTGTGGGCTGACCGAGGACCACATTGCGACCAATGGAGCAGAAGCGCCCAATGCTATCCAGGTTCCATATCTCCCCCCCTTCGCGCATATAGCTGTAAGCGCCTATGCGCAGGGGTCGATCTACCTTGGGCAATCTGACGCGAACATTACCGAGGCGAGAATGCTCTTCCATGATCAGATGCGAACCTGAGCTGATATTGCCAAAATCATGGATTCGAATTCCACGTCGCTTGGCCTTTAGCTTTTCCAACCTATCTAAGATGCTTGGCACTTCACCCCAGCTCCCTCTCTGTTTATTCTCATAGCGGCCACCACTGCAGACTCCCTCGCTCTGAATTTCTCCTACAGTACCGATCCGCGGAATTAATCTTCTAAGACACAAGAATCAGCAGAGTCTTGCTACAAAAGAATTACCGGCTATTATCAATACTAACAATAGAATCTGGTAACTATACGGTATACTGCACCGCAATGAGTAGTGCACACGACATTTTACAATCCGTTTTTGGCTTTTCCACCTTTCGCCCTCCCCAAGATCAAATAATCGAATCCGTTGTTGCCGGTGACGATGCACTGGTATTGATGCCCACAGGCGGCGGTAAGTCACTCTGTTATCAAATTCCGGCGCTAGTTCGTGAGGGATGCGGCGTTGTCATATCGCCGCTTATCGCATTGATGCAGGACCAGGTTAGCGCAATGAAGCTGCTGGGAGTACGAGCCTCATTCCTGAATTCCACACTGAGCGCTAGCGAAGCCCGCGCTATCGAACAAGCTCTGCTAGCCGGCGAGTTGGATCTTCTCTATATAGCACCGGAGCGATTTACTCAGCCAAATACGCTGAAATTGCTAAGACAGGCATCTATTTCCCTGTTCGCGATAGATGAAGCCCACTGCGTGTCACAGTGGGGCCATGATTTTCGAGCCGACTATCTGCAGTTAAGCCTGCTTCATGAGTTGTTTCCAGAAGTGCCAAGAATCGCTCTCACCGCAACCGCGGATGCCAGAACCAGGGAAGAGATCATCAGTCGCTTGCAGTTGGAGCATGCGGGTCAGTTCTTGGCTGGCTTCGATCGCCCCAATATCTGCTACCGCATCGCGCTAAAGCACAACGCAAAAAATCAGCTCTTAAAATTTCTAAAAGATGAGCACCCAACTGACGCCGGCATCGTGTATTGCCTCTCGAGGAAGAAGACAGAAGACATTGCCTACTGGTTGCAGAGTGAAGGTTTCAATGCGCTGCCCTATCACGCCGGATTAGCCAGCGAAACCAGAGCGGAGCATCAGCGCAGATTCTTGCGCGACGAGGGCGTGATTATAGTAGCCACCATTGCCTTCGGCATGGGCATCGACAAACCCGATGTGCGCTATGTCGCCCACCTGGATCTTCCCAAGACCATCGAGTCGTACTATCAGGAAACCGGTCGTGCCGGGCGCGATGGCGAACCGGCAGATGCCTGGATGATCTATGGACTCCAGGATGTCATCAAACTGCGGCAAATGATGGAAGGCTCAGGGGGCAGTGAGGAGCACAAGCGTGCCGAACAGCACCGTCTCAATGCCATGCTTGGCCTGTGTGAAATCACCACCTGCCGCCGGCAGGCGTTGCTTGCCTACTTCGGAGAGGGTCTAGCGCAACCCTGTGGCAACTGCGATTGCTGCCTGGAGCCCGCGCAAACATGGGATGGCACCGAGGCGGCGCGCAAGGCGCTTAGCGTCGCCTACAGAACAGAGCAACGTTTCGGTGTGAATCATCTGATCGATGTGTTGCGAGGCGCCGAAACCGACAAAATATTTCAATTCGACCACCATCGCCTAGCCTCCCATGGTATCGGCCAGGATCTAGATAATAATCAATGGCGCTCGGTGTACAGACAGCTTGTAGCGCGCGGCTATCTCAGCGTCGATCTTGAACGTTTTGGTGCGCTCAAATTAGAGGAGGCGTGCAGACCGCTGCTACGGGGCGAGGAAACGATTCAGTTCCGACTAGACGTCAAGAAGAAACCAGCGAAACGCCAAACGAAGACGCCCCTCGCCGCCGACCTGGATATTGCTTTATGGGAGGCTCTGCGTGAGTGCAGAAGAGAATTTGCTGAAGATCAGGGCGTTCCACCTTATGTGATTTTCCACGATACCAGCCTGCAACAGATGTGTGTGGAACTACCCCGAGATATGAATGCCTTCGCTCTGGTCAGCGGTGTCGGAGAACGCAAGTTAGAGAAATACGGTCCCGCCTTCATACGTGTAATTAGCGACCACCTAGCCTAGGAGTTATCTGGAAGTTCCTCCAGCAAGAATTGGGACTCTGATTTGAGGTTTGTTCTGATTTCTCCGGCCGAGTTTGGAGTCTTGTTGGGGGATTGTTATGAAGTCGGCTCATTCAAGAATTAGATATTGCAAACGATCGACGTAGTTGGCACTCTTAGTGCTAGCCGAAATTAATGATGTGAGGATTACCGATGCCTAGACAGAAACACTCCAAGCCAGTTCTGACAACACTCTTCTGCCTCCTTGCGCTCCCGTTTGCGGTTAACATCCATGCCGCCGAACTGGATCGAATAGGCACCTTCGACTTCCCTACTTCCGGATCAGCTGCGGCACAAGAGCACTTCATCCGTGGGGTGGGATTCCTGCACAGCTTTGGCATGACTCAGGCGCAGCGGGAATTTCGCCGCGCACAGGAGCTAGAGCCAGACTTTGCGATGGCCTATTGGGGTGAGGCATTCACCTATCAACACCCCTTCTTCGGCCAGAAAGACGATGGCCCCGGTAATGCCTTGATGCGCCTGGGCGCCACCAGTGAAGAGCGACTCGCCCATGCTCCCACCGAGAGAGAGAAAGGTTTTCTGCGAGCGGCAGAGGCCTATGCATTGACAGTGGGCGGCATGGCAGAGCGACGCACGGCATGGATGCATGCTATGGCCGCCCTGTATGAAAAATTCCCCGACGATGATGAGGTTAAGGCCTTTTATGCTGCCTCTATGTTGGCGGCCGCGACTGTAGAAGGCGCCGATCGAGACCGCATCAACATGCGCGCAGGCGCGCTGGCGTTAGGACTCTTCAAAAAGAACGACAACCATCCGGGCGCTGCACACTATGTGATCCACGCCTTCGACGACCCCATTCATGCACCGATTGCACTGGAAGCTGCGACTGCCTACGCAGATATTGCGCCGGCTGTATCTCACGCACGGCACATGCCCACTCACATCTTCATTCAACACGGCATGTGGCAGGAAGTCTCTCTATGGAATGATTCTGCATTCAATGCTGGGCTGGAACTCTGGCAGCCCGGTGATGCCACCGGCGATATGAACCACTCCTCCGATTGGGGACAGTATGGTGATCTGCAACTGGGTAATCTGAACAAATCCGAAGTCTGGATTCAGCGCGGCCAGTTAGTTGTGGACAATGACCCGAATAATGCTCGCGCAATGGGCACGCTAAAGACTATGAAAGCTAGACACATTATCGAGAGCAAACAATGGCAGAAACAGCCCTTTTCCGATGACTTAGATGCCACAGAGTTGCTCGCACTGGGACTAAGCGCGGCGAATCTTGGTGACCTTGCACTCGCCAATCAGGTGGTTGCAAAACTGCAAAGCATGCTGGCGGCAAGGCCCGACAGTGTAAACCTGCAATTGATACATCACGAGGTAGCCGCACTCACTCTGCACAAGGAATCGATGCAGCAATCTATGGTCGATGTCACCAAGCGGCAGCAAGCTATCGATCTCATACAAGAGGCGATGACCATTAAGGAGAGCCAACGACCACCCAACGGGGCCGCCACTCCGCTGAAGCCAGTTCATGAATTGGCCGCAGAGATGATGCTGGAAATGGGCAGACATGATGAGGCTGCACAGTTGTTCGCGGTTTCCTTGCAACGCTTACCGAATCGACCCTGGTCATTGCTAGGCGCAGCACGCAGCCACAAGGGCAGAAATAACGTAGCCGAAGCCTCTGCGATGTACAATGCTCTGCTGGCCGTGTGGAGCGACGATAGCCATGCTGCCGTGCGAGAAGCGAAGCAATACCTGGGATACTAATCAACAAAGGTCTGTTTAGAAAAGTTTAAGAAGAGACTATTTTTATGAGCAAGCAGGAATTGGAAAAAGTAGCAGGCAATGGGCTAATCAACCGGCGCCATCTATTAGGCCTAGGCTTAGCTGGGGTCGGTGTAGCCGCTTCTAGCACATTACTCGGTGCCGATGCGGGCATGAATCTTGAAATCCCCTCCTGGTCTAAACAACCGGGCCCGGGTGCCAGCGGCTACGGCTCGCGCTCCAAATTTGCGAACGACATGCAGAGACTATCGGGCAATCCAAATCCGTTATACCCCGGTGGCGGCGCCTCGCGCTCACCCCTGCATCAACTGCAGGGCTCCATCACACCCAATAGCCTGCATTTCGAACGTCATCACGCCGGCATTCCCGATATCGATCCATCACAACACAAACTGGTCATCCATGGATTAGTGCGGCAACCACTGGTATTTAGCTACGAAGACCTGCTGCGCTATCCGATGATAAGCAAGATTTATTTTTTGGAGTGCTCGGGCAATAGCGGCACACTGTTTGGCCCTAACCCTGCCGATGGCACGGCACAAAGCATTCATGGCTTGGTCTCCGGCGCTGAGTGGACTGGTATTCCACTGTCTACCCTGCTGGATGAAGCAGGGGTAGAGCCGGAAGCACAATGGATCAATGCCGTAGGCGCAGATGCCGCTAGTATGGGACGCTCTATTCCTCTCAATCGTGCTATGGACGATGTGATGATCGCTCTATTTCAAAATGGCGAGCCGGTGCGTCCCGAACAGGGCTATCCAATGCGCTTGTTCGTGCCGGGCTGTGAAGGCAATATCAGTGTTAAGTGGCTCACTCAAATAAAACTCAGCACAGAGCCTGGCCATTTCCGAGACGAGACCAGCAAGTACACAGATACGCGACTCGACCGCAAGAGCCTGCAATTCACCTATCCTATGGGAACCAAATCGGTCATAACCTCACCGTCGGGAAAGATGAAGTTGGAACGACAGGGCGTCTATCAGGTCTCCGGTATCGCCTGGTCGGGTCGCGGCAGTATTCGTCGCGTCGAAGTCAGTGCAGACGGAGGCCGCTCATGGGCAGATGCGATGATTCAATCCCATCAGAGTGAGAAAGCTCTGGCTCGATTCCGTATTCCCTGGGAATGGTCTGGAGGAAATGCAATCTTGCAGAGCCGTGCTACAGATAGCCAGGGCAATGTGCAGCCGACTCGAACGAGTCTGGTTACCGAGAAGGGGAATATAAGTACATACCACTTCCATGGTATTCAAAGCTGGGCAGTGAATACTGCGGGAGATATTGCCAATGTCTACGCTTAGAAAACGAATTACACTGAGCGCACTTTCCTTCAGCATCTGTGCTGGTATTTCTGGCGCCGTTTTTGCCCAGTCTCTGGGCAGTCCTATCAGTGAGAGTCAGCTACGAGGCTTCGACCTCATCGCGCCGCCCGATGGCAGTGGCTATCCCGAGGGCGGAGGCACCGCCCTTCAGGGAAAAATCATTTTCGAGAGTCGCTGTTCAGCCTGCCACGGCATGGGGGGTGAAGGCACATCTGCAGCTACCCGCCTCGTCGGCGGTGATATGCAGTCCGAGGAACGCCCCATTCGCACAGTAGGCAGCTACTGGCCCCACGCCAGTACCCTCTTCGACTATGTGCAGCGCGCTATGCCCGCCGACGCACCCAAGTCATTAAGCAGCTCCGAGGTCTATCAGGTAATCGCCTATATCCTGAATATGAACGGCATAATTGAGGCGTCTCTAGTGCTCAACAGAGACTCACTACTACAGGTTGAAATGCCGAACAAAGATGGCTTCATTGATAGAAGCCAAGCCCTCTAGATCCGGGTCCGGGAACCTCTGATACAAGTGTGTAACCATCTGTTACGAGAGGTTCCCTAGGGCCACAATTGAGCGTACCATCCCCCCCGCCTTCGAAAAATCTCTCAAGAGAGGAACCAATGAGAAAGTCCTGGTTGAATTTGTGCGCATTTAGCACAGTAGTAGCTTTGCTCTTTTCACAAGCACTCTATGCCGCCGATTCTGGCCTTGTCATGCCCCTGATAGACGGAAAACCCAGCTTCGATGACTTCGAAAACATGGCGCCTTCTTCTGCGTTAGCCCGATCGATGGCGAAGGTGGACTCTTTTGTACAACGCGAGCCAGAGCCCGGCGAGCCTTCGTTACAACGCACCGAAGTGTACATAGGCTACGATCAGGTAGACCTCCATGTCATCTTTCTGGCATTCGACAGCGACCCTAGTCAGATACGCGCGAATCTCTCATCGCGAGAAAATATCGACGGAGATGACAACGTAGAAATCACCTTCGACACATTCAACGATCAGCGTGCAGCATTCTCATTTCGGACTACACCTTTAGGTATTCAGTGGGATGCTCGCTGGACAGAAGGCTCCTCGCGTCGCGCAGGATTCGACACCACACTTGAAATGGTTTGGGAGAGTGATGGCGAGCTTACCGATCAAGGTTATATGGCAAGCATGACCATTCCACTGCGCAGTCTTCGCTTTCCAGACAGATCAGAACAAACCTGGCGTATACAGTTCGCAAGAAATATCCCTCGATACGGTGAACAGTCCTACTGGCCACCCTACTCCGTCAATGTTGAAGGCCGTCTCAACCAAACAGCAATGCTTACCGGTATTCGCGATGTGTCGCCTGGTAATAATTCACAGATCATCCCTTTCATCTTCGCTAGAGAAGTAGATGCACTTGACCCCGGCGCAAGCGGCGGGCCTAAATTCAATCAGAACTCTGAACAAGACGTAGGTGTAGATGCGAAGTTTGTATTCAACGACTCTATGGTTCTGGACATCACACTCAACCCAGACTTCTCCCAGGTTGAATCGGATCAGCCACAGGTGACATTAAATGAGCGCTTCGAAGTGCAATTTCCGGAACGTCGCCCCTTCTTCGTAGAGAATGCCGACTTCTTCGCCACCGACTCGACGCTGGTCTTCACCCGACGAATTATAGACCCAGAGGGTGGAGCACGCTTTACAGGTCGTGCCGGCAGCTTTGGATTCGGCAGCATTTTGATCAACGACGAGGCGCCAGGCCTGAACAGAGCCGCTGGCGATCCGCTACAGGGCGAGAAAGCCAACGTCGCAATCCTGCGTGGATTTATGGACATGTCAGATCAGGACCGCGTTGGTGTCTTGCTGACCAGCCGTGACCTCGCCGATGGCTACAATCGCGTAGCCAGCGTCGACGGCCGCTTCAAGCTAAATAACAATTGGACCACTCAACTACAGTTCGTAGGCACAGAGAGTGAGCCGGCCAGTGGTGGTGAAGTGACTACTGGCTATCAGCGCAATATTCAAGTTAACCGCGCAGGCCGTACCTTTAGCAATCACACGCACTACATTGCAACAACCAGCGATTTTCGCACAGAACTAGGCTTCCAGAATCGATTCTTTCGTGCCGATTCGTCTGGACTGCACCAACGCGTCAACTTCAATTTCTACCCCGAAAATTCAACCATCAACAGATGGAATGCGAACCTCTTCGGTGTCTATATCGATGACATTGGTGGTGACAAGATCTACTCACAGCTTGGGCCAGGAGTTGGCGTAAACTTCGATACGAATATTTTTAGTGCCAGCTACACCGAGTACTCTGAAACCCTGAGGCCGAAAGACTTCGCAGGAATATTATCGAACCGTGTCTATAAGTATGAAGACTTTCAATTAGGCTTCACTAATACCACACTGAATACTCTGTCCTTCAGCGCCAGCTATAGGTCGGGCACTACCTTGAATCTGGTCCCACCTAGAGGCACATTGCCGAGTATCGCCGATACCACTCGCTATAGTTTCGACATGCTCTGGCGGCCACTCGATAGATTGCGTATTTCGAACACCTACTTTCACACTGAGCTGCAATCAAAGATTGGCGGTACAGATATTTTCTCCAACGATATCGTACGCAGTAACTGGAATTATCAGTTCACCAAAGAGTGGTCGCTACGCTTTATCACTCAATACGACGAGACAGTTGCCGGACCGGCATCACGATTGACAGATGATGAGAATCTCAACTTCGACCTGTTGTTACGCTACGTCATTAACCCCTGGTCTGCTTTCTTCATAGGCTACAATAGCAACCAGAGCAATTTCGATATCGTCGAGATGGAAGGCGAGAGGGAGTTGGTTGTTGCTAACGACCTGAGGGTCGACGGAGACCAGATCTTCATGAAATTCTCCTACCTTTTCCAGCGCTAGGTCAGCACATCGGGCTGATCAGATCAGCGATCTGCTTAGTCCGATTTCAGTCCCCCAGCCTTCCAAATTTTC
>CAJQHM010000089.1 GCA_905478195.1 uncultured Pseudomonadales bacterium | reverse complement strand
ATTTATAGGTCTTATTCATTATTCACCTCGTAGAACTACATGATTAACTCTTGAATTTACTTCCTGCGAGAGTTCGCTCTCAATTTCGCGTGCAGACTCTTACTCAACTGCATGTATCGACAAACTCCGATCCGGGGGCTGAGCAATGACTGACTAGAACACCCTTGTTTATAGTAAATATAAATTTGGCGAACCTGAGAACATGGACTCTCGGGAGGGCATTGTCAAGACGGCTTATCGCTGGGAAAGGCACTGAATTCGTATTCTGGCCGGAAACCCTAGACTCCCGTCTGTTCGCTGTTTATGCTCTGGCTCTCAAGTAGGGGGAGGCTCAGATGCGTAGCAAGTTAATAGTCGTGATTTTCACCACCGTCCTGATTATGGCGGGACTGTTAATAGCGATCGTTCTAGCGGATTCCGTACCCAATGGTGCCGGCCTCCCACACCCCGAATTCAATGGCATGCAGGCCGGTGGCGACGGCGCCGCTCGTCTGGAACACATAGGTGGCCTCGCCTTCGCCTTTCAGTGCCTACTGTTACTCCTGATCGTATGTCTCGCCACGTTAGGCGTTGCCGAACAGCGACGCAGCCCCGAACTCTGGGCCTATATGGGCGGCACACTGCTGTTTAGCCTGTTCGTCTGGTATCAAATGTACTCCGGCCATCAGGCATTCCTGGAGACTGGCACTACTAATTATTTCATGGGCTTTCCGGTTGCTACCGCCTGGCAGGTGTATGGGACCTGGCTGGGCGCCATACCGCTAATCATTCTCTACACAGTAGGCTTTCGTAAATTTATATTCACCGAAGAAGATGAGCGTAAATACGAGCAGCTATTAGCAGATATCGCAGCGAGATCGGAGCAGTAGTTACATGGAAGCCTATAGACAGGAAATAATCGTTGGCGCGGTAGTCATCTACATGATCTTCTGTGTCATCACTGGCCTATGGGCCATGCGCCGCACGAAAAATTCCAGCGACTTCTTCATAGCGGGTCGCGGCTTGGGGCCAATCGTGGTCTCCCTTGCATTATTCTCTTCTACCTTAAGCGGCTTCGGTTTCGTCGGCGGGCCCGGGCTGGTGTATTCGATAGGCGTTAGCTCCTTCTGGATGATAGTCATCTCCTCCACCGGCTATGCACTGGGATTCTTCCTGGTAGCGAAGAGAATTCGCATGATCGCCGATGTCCGTAACTGCATATCTCTACCCGATGTCGTTGCGGCAAGATATAACAGCGAAGCGGTACGCTTTCTCATTGCCGTCACAATCGTTCTTGGGGTGATGGGCTATTTAGCTACACAAATATTGGCTATGGCCGTAGTCATGCAAGCGATACTATCCGGCACCGAGATGTTCGCCAACATCGGGCTGGTCACCTGCGTCGTAATCTCCTCCGCCGTACTGATCTTCTACTGTGTAACCGGAGGAATCATCGCCTCGGTTTACACCGACGTAGTGCAGGGCGCGATCATGATGATCGCCGGCACCCTGATTCTGCTGACGGCGATGTCTGTCTTCGACGGCGGCATGCAGGAAGCCACCTCTATCATTCTCGCCGACGACGGCGAGGCGATGATGCCCTTCGGTGCCGCCGGCATCATGGCATCGCTGGGATGGTTCTTCGTCTTCGGCCTGGGCCTTGCCGGCCAACCACATCTAGTGACGAAGATGATGATGAACAAAAAAATATCAGACAATCGGAGCATTCTACCGATGTCACTATTCGGCTATGTGATGGCTGCCCTGCTGTGGGTTTCCATTGGCGTCATCATGCGCGCCGCGGTTATCGATGGTGTCATCTCACCGCTTTCTCTGCCCGACGATGCTGCCTCGGTATTCCTCTCGGTTTTCACCAACCCACTTCTGGCGGGCATAGTTTTCGCTGGCCTCTTCGCCGCGATCATGTCCACCTCTGATGCCTTCCTCAATATCGGGACGGCCGCGATCATTCACGACATACCGAAGGCTATTCGCGGGCACAGCATCAAGAATGAATTGTTCTGGGCACGGGTGGTCACCGTAATTCTGGCAATCGTCGCAGCTAGCTTCGCGCTGTACTCTCACTTTCAGGACGCTACGCTGGTGGCGATACTCGGGGCTTTCGGCTGGGGCACTTTTGCCGCGTCGATATTTCCGGTTCTGGCAATAGGCTTGAATTGGAAGGGCGCAACCGCGCTAGGCGCTATTAGCGCGATCGTCTCTGCCCTGCTGATCAACTTCATCGTGCAGCTCGCCGGGGTTGTTCTACCCTATGGCATCCTAGGCGGCCTCATCGCGTTTGTGGTTTCTCTGATACTGTTTATTGGCGTCTCACTCATCACCAAGAAGCCGGAGCTGGACGCCGATATGGAAGCGGTACTCAACATCTAGACTCTATCCACCCTCTACCGGGGATTGAACTTCAGGGTGTAAGCAATTCGCCCGTAGTCAGAATGGGAGAGGCATCGATATCTTCAGCATCCATCAGAACTGCTATTCGCTGCATTGACCCGATCAGCTGATGCTGCTCCCAGCGCTCAAGCTTTCGGTACTCTCTTAGAAAACCGGCCTGCAGAGGCTCGGGAGCCAAGTCGATCATTTTCTTACCCTTCTCGGTCAGATGCACCTCTACGACACGCTTGTCCTCGTTGGATTTCTTGCGAAGAATGAGTTCATTGCGTTCCATTCGATCAACCAGATTTGTCACCGTTGCCTGAGAGAGCTGAACCTCTTTGGCGATATTGCTGGGCGAAGCTACGCTCAGTTTCACTGCAGCCTCAAGGACCAGCAGTTGTGAGGTGGTGAGGCCTGTTTCTCGCTGCAGCTTTTTTGAATGCAGGTCGATGGCGCGAGTGATGCGTCGCAGCGCAACAAACAGTTCTTCGTAATCTTTCATGGCTATTAACTCTGTAGTGATTCACTTTAAATGTAAAACTGCCCGCGATCGGGGTCAGCAGTAGACTGGGTTTCTCCCAAATATCATTAGACCTCTAATTATATTTCTCTTAGTAGAATGCTGGCTATGATAATAGCAGCAAGCCAAAAGGTCTATATCTTATTGTTATATATAGTTTTTTTATATAAATATTCGTTTCAATACCCACCACCATAACCGCTTAGAAGATAAACCCACACAAATTACTTTCAATACGTTATAATTTTGCCTGAATTTTCACACGCCCCCATTAAAAAGGTCACTCTATGTTCCGCAAAAAACAACTCCATATCGCAGTTGCGCTGGCAAGTAGCACACTGATTATGCCGGCTCAGGCACAGATAGAAGAGATTCTCGTCACTGCCACCAAGCGAGAAGCGAGTATGCAGGATGTTCCTGTTGCAGTCTCAGCCCTGGGTGAAGAATCTCTAGACCAGTTGGGCGTGTCGAACTTTGAAG
>CAJQHM010000088.1 GCA_905478195.1 uncultured Pseudomonadales bacterium | reverse complement strand
TAGCCGCTATCCGTCTTGCACAGCAACAAGGCGAAGTCGGTAGCGAATGAGCGAACAACAATCCCGAGAGAAAAGTGGAGAGCGGCGGCAGCCGAGAACAATTGTGCTTCTGCACTGGCTGGTGGCGGCTTCGGTATTCTTCCTGTTTATTTCCAGCTGGTGGATGTTGTCCTTACCGCTGCCATCGAGCGAATTCATCTATCGAGAACTGCCTTTCCAGCTACATAAGAATATTGGCATCACCCTGTTCCTCGCAGTCTTGGCAATGGCCGTCACCCGAGCGATCACTTCGATGGCTAGCGCGAAGAACGGCAAGACATGGCTTGAGCGACTCGCGCTGTGGGATCACATTCTTATCTATTTCCTATTGGCGCTATGCTGCCTAAGCGGCTATATGTCATCTTCCTATAGTGGTTGGGCTACCAGCTTCTGGTGGCTAGTGGACTTCCCGTCTTGGTCGGCTGAGAATGACGAACTAAACATACTGTTCTCCGACATTCATATGTTCAGCTGTTGGGCATTGCTGGGGGTTATTCTGCTTCACATCTGCGCAGCGCTCTATCATGCCTTCGGGAATGATGGCCTGGTCGATAGGATGTTTCGACTGCGCTGAAAGATTTTAAGAAAATGCTATTGCGAGAAAACTGAATGAAAGAGATAGATACATTTGTAACGCATCTTGAATGTAGTTACACAGGCAAGACCTATCCAGCCGATCAACTTCATGGTTTGTCGGAGGCAGGCAAGCCGCTGCTGGTGCGATACGACCTGGAAGCTCTTGGTAAGGCTATTGAAAAAGAAGACTTAGAGGGACGGCTTCCGGAATTTTGGCGCTACCGCGAATTCCTGCCGGTTAGAAAGTCAGAAAATATTGTGCGTCTCGGTGAGCTGATGACGCCAATCTTGCCCGCCGAGAAGTTGCAGAACGAGTATGGCTGCGGTGAGATTCTAATCAAAGACGAAGGTCGTCTGCCAACGGGTTCGTTCAAGGCCAGAGGCTTGGCCCTTGCCGTTGCCATGGCTAAAGAGTTGGGTGTGACGCGCATGGCTATGCCAACCAACGGCAATGCCGGTGCTGCGCTTGCGGCCTATTGTTCGGCCGCGGATATAGAGACCTATATATTCTGCCCGGAAGACACTCCCAAGGTGAATATCGCCGAGATCGCCTTTCAGGGCGGCAAGACATTTCTAGCTAACGGCTATATTAATGACTGTGGTCGTATCGTCGGTGAAGGCAAAGAGAAGATGAATTGGTTCGACGTATCTACTCTAAAAGAGCCCTATCGAATCGAGGGTAAGAAGACGATGGGACTCGAACTTGCGGAGCAGCTGGATTGGCAATTGCCCGATGTGATTCTCTATCCCACCGGTGGTGGCACCGGCTTAATCGGCATGTGGAAAGCCTTCGACGAACTGGAGGCGATTGGTTGGATTGGCTCCAAGCGGCCACGCATGGTGGCGGTGCAGGCCGAAGGTTGTGCGCCCATTGTTAAAGCCTTCGACGAGGGGACTCGTCATGCACAGCCCTGGTTAGATGCCCATACAATTGCGTCGGGCATACGCGTGCCTGCCGCGGTGGGAGACTTTCTTATCCTGGATGCTGTTCGTGCAAGCGGCGGCTTCGCCGTTGCAGTGAGCGATGAGTCAATCAACGAGGCGCATCGAGAGTGCGCTCAGAAAGAAGGCATCCTGCTCTGTCCAGAGGGTGCTGCAACTCTGGCCGCCCTAAAGCAGGAACTCGTCAGTGGTCGAATCAAGGCAGATGAGCAGGTCATGTTGTTTAACTGTGCTACGGGGCTGAAGTACCCCATGCCTTCTACCCATCATACGATCGACCTCACCCAGCCTATCGACTACGACTTCATCCGCGACTGTTAGTCACCTCGAAAACCAAGCCATGGCGTCGGCATAGGACGCCCTGGCTTCTTCACTAGCCCTGTAAACCCTTTGTAAACTATTTCTATTCGATAGGCATGGATACAGTAGCCCTGATTTAATTTCTCAATTTCTGGCTCTTCACGAAAACCAGACTAGTCTTAGATTGTTCCTGAGTTTTTTGGGAGCACTATTCTTACTTAGTTTGGAGGTCACAAATGAGAGAACTTACTATCGATGAAATAGAGCAGGTTAGTGGTGGAAGCTCACTAGGCGAATTCGCTGCAGACGGCGGAGCAATCGGTTCGATTGCAGGGGCGCTAGTGACGAACACGATGAGCGGAGCGACCCGAGGCGGTCTGGGTGGCGCACTGGTCGGTGCCTCTTTCGGCGCGGGTTATATGGTTGGCTCTGCCCTCTATGACTATCTGTCCTAACTCTTCCGCGAGGAAGAATGGTGGAGAATGCCCAGAGTGCGGGGAAAGTGTTAGGAGAGGACGGGGACTAGAGAGAATGCTGAATCTAAAAAATGCCAAACGAGCTATTCTAGTGATGGGTGCAATCTCTGTTGCTATTGCGCTGCTGCATACATTCATCGATCAGAGCTATGTGGGCGCACTGGTCGGCATATCATCGGCCTCCGTCTTCTACTATCTACACAGGAATCCCAAGATGCTGATGGCAAAGAGTTGGGCCGAGTTTGGAGAGCTTGCAGATAATTCCCGTGACCAGAAATTTGTGTGGGGTTTTCTTGCCTATCACGCCATCATGCTCGCAGCGATTCTCTATATTTGGTTGGTTTGAGCACACTGCGCTGAAGAAGCGTTGATGATTAGTCATCAACGCTTCTTCAGCGCAGTCCAGAAAAATCGTCTCCTGTGAATTAGTCATCGGGCTGCGCGCGAACGTCGACAAATCTGGGGGCTTGCTCGACATAAGTTTCTTTGCGAGATCGATTAAGGCAACATAGTTATACTGTCGCTCCGGC
>CAJQHM010000087.1 GCA_905478195.1 uncultured Pseudomonadales bacterium | reverse complement strand
AGAAACAGCTGGTTCGCAAGTATTCTGGAGAGCTTGCCAGCACTATTTTGTTGGCACCTCATCATGGCAGCCTTAGCTCTTCAAGTTATGCATTTTTGAAGCAGGTACAGCCGGGTTTCGTAGTGTTTTCTGCGGGTTATCGCAATAGCTTTGGGCATCCCCATGATGCGGTAAGATCTCGCTATGATGAATTCGGCAGTGGGGCGTTTTCTACGGCAGATTCTGGGATGATTAGCTTTGATATCGGCAGTATGGAGGGAGCCGAGGGAGAAGTTGCCGAAATTAACCGGCATAGAAAGCAGAATTTGCGCTATTGGCATTAATTAGACCTGCACCTGTTGCCGATAAGCTTATTAGCCAGTACAGGCCGTGTACCGGCGGATATGGTAGAGTTATTAATCGATTTTCTGGAGAAAGCACGTGGTAGAAATAATTCGGGCCGGCGGCTTGCTGATGTTGCCCATTATTCTTTGTTCCATCGTTGCGATTGCCATCATCATTGAACGCTTTTGGAGCCTGAGCGGGGCGCGGATCTCGCCGAAATACGTGCTTGCTCAGGTTTGGACTTGGCTGAAGAACAATCAATTGGACTCCAGCAAGCTGCGTGAACTCCGGCTATCTTCGGCCTTGGGGCAGATTCTGGCTGCCGGGCTGCTGAGTTCAAAATACGGTAGGGCGGCGATGATCGAGAGTATCGAGCAGGCTGCTGCGCAGGTTATTCATGGCATGGAGCGCTACCTAAACACCCTGGGTACCATCGCTGCGATTACGCCGCTGCTTGGCCTGTTAGGTACGGTAGTCGGAATGATTCGAGTATTTAATGAGATCATGTTGCAGGGTACCGGCAATGCGAATGCTTTGGCTGGAGGTATCTCTGAGGCATTGATATCCACAGCGGCAGGCCTCACCGTCGCAATCCCTACTTTTATGTTCCACCGTTACTTTACGAGAAAGGTAGATTCTTTGGTTCTGGATCTCGAGCTGGAATCGATAAAGCTCGTCGATGCGCTGCACAGTGATCGAAAGGTTAAAGTGAAGTAGGACCCTTATTAGGCCGCCGGTTTGCCATTGGTATAAAGAGAACACGGTAACTTGAAATTCAAACGATCAAAACGCGAAGAACTCGCCATAAATATGACGCCTTTGATAGACGTTGTGTTTCTCTTGTTGATCTTCTTCATGGTGACAACGACCTTTAGTCGCGAGACGCGCTTGCTGGTTAATCTGCCAGAGGCGAACGCCGAGGCGGCACAAAGCAATCCCTCTCAGATTGAAATTTTAGTTTCTCGAGATGGCAGTTATTCGATCAACGGCAGGGCGCTGGTTAATTCACGAATAGAGACTCTGGTACAAGGCTTGGAGATAGAGTCCGGCGGTGACCGTAGCCTGCCGATCTTGCTAATTGCCGACGCCGAAGCGACACATCAATCTGTAGTTACTGCAATGGATGGTATTGGACAATACGGTTTTACTCGGATGAGCATAGCTACGCAGCGACCTCAACAACTTGAAGAATCAGGACCAGCCCCAACTGACTTGCTATGAGCGATAGAGATAAAACCCCGGATATAAAGCTAGGTAAAGAAGAGAGCTGGCGGCTATACCGCAGGCTGTTCCGCTATATGCTGCCGCACCGGCTCATTTTTGGTACTGCCATGCTCGGTTATATAATTTTCGCGCTAACATCTCCTGCGGCAACCTGGTGGTTGGGTTGGACAGTGGACGCTATTACCAGCGGAGACTATGAGGCACTTCGTATAATAAGCCCACTGGCATTTATCGCTTTGGCGGCAGTGCGTGGTGCGGGCGGTTTCATGGGCAGCTACTTTCTCGCCAGCATTTCCAACCATGTCGTACATAAACTGCGCTGTGAATTGATCGATCGCCTCATCCGCCTGCCGTCGAGTTATTTCGATAGGAATTCATCTGGGCGGCTTGTGTCCAAACTTACCTATGATGTTTTGCAGATCACCGGTGCTGCCAGTAATGCTGTGGCTGTGGCAGTGCGTGAAGGCTTTACGGTCATTGGTTTGCTGGCCTACCTGATGTACATGGACTGGAAGCTTAGTCTGACTTTCCTGATTATTGCTCCGGTAGTAGGCAAGGTGGTATCTATAGCTTCGAAGAAGTTTCGACGCTACAGCACGCAGATGCAGGACTCTATGGGTGATGTGACTCAGATAACGAATGAGACTATAAAGGGCCATCGAGTAATTCGTACCTTTAATGCGGAAGACTATGTTAGTACCCGCCTGTCCGAGGCAAGTGAAAAAAACCGCAAACAGAACATGAAAATGGTGTTGACCCGCAGCGCGAGCACGCCAATCATTCAGCTGATTGTGAGTACGGCAATAGCAATCCTGGTCTGGTTTGCGATGTCTCCCGGTTTCTTTGCTACTAACACGCCTGGTGATTTTGTGGCGTTTCTCAGCGCCGCAGGATTGCTTGCTAAACCTATAAGACAGCTAACCCAGATCAACGCAGTGATACAGCGCGGCCTCTCTGCCGCCGCGAGTATCTTCGAATTACTGGATGAGGACATGGAGCGTGATATAGGCACTGCGCAGTTGCTCAGAGCTGAGGGTAGGATTGTCTTTAAAGATGTTAGCTTCGCCTATCAAGATGGTACGCAGACACTGGACGGTATTAATTTCACTGCGGAACCGGGCCAGACTATTGCCCTTGTAGGAAAATCCGGCAGTGGTAAATCCAGCCTCGTCAGCCTTATTACTAGGTTCTATGACTTTCAACAGGGGGAAATTACCCTCGATGGCGTGCCGCTTAAAGACTTAAAGTTGGAGAGTCTGCGGGAGAATATTTCTCTCGTTTCGCAGCAGGTCGTTCTATTCAATGGAACGATAGAAGAGAACATCTCTTATGGCGACGATGTGGTCGATCATGAGAAGGTGCGCAAGGCGGCTAGCGATGCCCATGCCATGGAATTTATCGATGAGTTATCCGAAGGTATGGACACCCAGGTTGGCGATGACGCCGTATTATTGTCTGGTGGTCAGCGGCAGCGAATTGCGATCGCGCGGGCACTGTTAAAGGATGCGCCAATCCTGATATTCGATGAGGCCACTTCTGCGCTCGACTCCGAGTCGGAGACGCGCATACAAGAGGCGCTGGATACCCTGCGGCGAGGCAGAACAACGTTTGTGATTGCTCATAGGTTGTCTACTATAGAAAAAGCTGACTTGATACTAGTTATGGATAAAGGAAAAATCATGGAGTCTGGAACTCACAAAGAATTACTTGCAAAGCAAGCAATTTACTCAAGACTTCACGCAAATCAGTTTTCGGAGAAAGCCACGGCATCTGCAGAATGAGTTTTCTAGAAAGAGCTTGGCACAAAAGAGCAGGGTGGTTGATTCTGTTATGGCCAATATCATTGCTATTTCAAGGAGTCACCAAACTTCGCCGGTCGCATCAACAAAGTAAGCAGCGTCCTGGCTATCTCGAAGTTCCCGTTATTGTCATTGGTAATATCTCCTTAGGTGGCACTGGCAAGACCCCTCTGCTCATCAGTCTCGCGCAAGAACTGCAGACGCGGGGATTCACGCCGGGAATTATCAGTCGCGGTTATGGTGGTGAGGCCGCCAGTTATCCGCTTCGCGTGGACAAAGACTCCGACGTGGCCGAGGCCGGTGATGAGGCTTTTTTGATCGCGGAGAAGACCGGATGCCCAGTCTACGTAGACCCAGATCGAAGCGCTGCGCTGCGCGGTTTGATTGAGGCTGAAGACGTCGATGTAGTGCTAAGCGATGATGGTCTTCAACATTATAAGTTGTACCGCGATCTGGAGGTCGTGGTTGTCGATGGTCAGCGCTTGTTCTCCAATGGTTTTTGCCTGCCTGCTGGCCCCTTAAGAGAATCGGTTAACAGATTAGCTGAGGTCGACTACATACTCATCAATGGCAAGACTAGTGATGAAATTTTGCAGATACCCCATTTGGCTGAGGCGAGTACGATGCAGTTGCATCCGCGCTATCTCGTCAATCAGGTCAGCGGAGAGAAACGTCCTTTTTCCGGTGCCCCCTTCAATATGGACATTAAGCTGCAGGCGGTTTCTGCCCTCGGCAATCCTCAGCGCTTCTATGCTCTGTTAGAACGCTTACCCTATCAAGTAGAAACATTTACTTTTCCTGATCATCACACGTTCACAGTCATGGATTTTGAACAGAAAGACATCGATGAGCATCAACCTGTCGTAATGACAGAGAAGGATGCGGTAAAATGCCGACAGTTCGCCAAGAGCAATTTTTGGACTCTATCGGTAGAAGTAAGTCTCGAGAGTAAATTTGTAGAGTGTCTCATTGAAGATATTCGCAAAGCCTCCACTCTCTAGAAACAATCCCTTAGACTAAAAACTGTAGCTTGTTTGTAATCTTCGCTCCGTCAAGGAGACGGGAGTATTTTATGCTCGACCAAAAACTATTAAGTATCCTCGCTTGTCCCGTCTGCAAGGGTGAGCTGCACTATGATCGCGAAGCGAAGGAATTGATCTGCTTGCCAGATGCTATGGCATTTCCGGTAAGAGACGATGTGCCGGTGATGTTAAGCAATGAGGCGAGAGAGCTTACTCTGGAAGAGAGTGAGAAATATCGATGAGTTTCAGTGTCGTCATCCCTGCTCGCTATGCTGCGACTCGATTGCCGGGCAAGCCACTACTGGATATAGCCGGCAAACCGATGTTACAGCGTACTTATGAGCAAGTGCTTCAAAGCAAAGCAGACAGAATTATTATAGCAACCGACGATGAACGTATCGGGGATTTGGCGCATGAATTTGGTGCGACGGTATGCATGACGAAGAGCAGCCACGTGTCTGGTACCGATCGTATTCAGGAGGTTAGTTGCCAGCTAGGAATGAGCGAGTCTGACCTGGTGGTCAATGTGCAGGCAGATGAGCCGCTTATTCCCCCGAGTGTAATCAACCAAGTAGCGGATAATCTTGAACAAGATTCTGAGGTTGGCATTGCGACCCTATGCGAGACAATCACGTCGCAGGAAGAGATAGTCGATTCGAATAGCGTGAAGGTGGTTTTCGACCACCTCGGTCATGCGCTCTATTTTAGTCGCGCCACAATCCCCTGGCAGGGTAGCGCGTCGGCTAAGAACTGTTACCGGCATATAGGCATCTATGCTTACCGCGTTGCGGTGCTCAACCAATTTGTTAAGTGGCCTGTGTGTGAGCTTGAAGTTACCGAGAAACTTGAGCAGCTTCGCGCTCTATATAATGGTGTTGGCATCCATGTCGCCGTTTCAAGTGAGAGTATTCCCCCCGGTGTTGATACTGAACGGGACTTGGAGCTGGTGCGTGCCCATCTAAAAGCCTCCAAGGTATAGGCTGCGCCCAATTGACGATATCTTCTGCAGCCGACTCAATAGCAGTGACTCCCAAGATTAGAGTCTTGATGGTATGTCTGGGCAATATATGTCGCTCGCCTACGGCCCATTCTGTGCTGGAAAAAATGTTAGAAAACAAAAACTTAAGTCGGGATATTAAAGTTGACTCTGCGGGTACCAGCCGCTATCACATTGGGGAGCGCCCAGATTC
This sequence comes from uncultured Pseudomonadales bacterium, assembly GCA_905478195.1. GTDB lineage: Bacteria > Pseudomonadota > Gammaproteobacteria > Pseudomonadales > Pseudohongiellaceae > UBA9145. The sequence goes on along the minus strand of CAJQHM010000087.1, from coordinate 5,896 downwards.
CAGGTCAATTGCAGCAGCCGCACAAAGAGGCTATGAGATGGAGGATCAGCTTGCCAGGCAGGTCTGCATTAGTGATTTTCACGACTTTGATTATATTCTGGCCATGGATCAAGATAACCTGCTTCATCTAAAGCAGCTGCAGCCGGAGCACAGCAAGGCCAGAGTGCAGCTTTTGCTTGCCTATTCCAATGAAGCTGATCGATCGGTACCGGATCCTTACTTTGGTGACAGCGAGCGGGGCTTTGAGAAGGTCTTGGACATTGTGGAGGATGCGTGCCTTGGCTTACTGGGGTTGCTAGAACAAGATCTAAAACAATTTAACGAGCCGGAGTAACCGTGGTTTTCAAGATTCAGGAGCAGGTTGACCTAAGCCCCTATAACAGCTTTGGTGTTAGCCACAGGGCTGCTTATCTTGCCGAGATTCAAGATGCCGCAGATCTGCGCGAAGCGCGTGAGTTTGCTGGCTCCAAGCGTCTTCCAATTCTCGTTCTGGGGCAGGGTAGCAATACTCTGTTTATTAGGGATTTCCCAGGGCTCGTCCTGCACATGAATACGCGGGGTAGGGAGATCCTACCCGGCGCAAGCATGCTCCGAGTCGCGGCGGGGGAAAATTGGCATGAGTTGGTAAAGTTTTGCTTACAGAATTCCTTGTATGGCATTGAAAATTTAGCACTTATACCCGGTACCGTAGGTGCAGCGCCGATTCAGAATATAGGTGCCTACGGGGTAGAGCTAGAGCAATTCTTTGTCGAGCTGGAGGCCTTTGAGCTAAAAACCGGTGAGCTGCGTCATATGAGCAAAGCCGATTGCGAATTCGCTTATCGCGACAGTATTTTCAAGCAGAACCCAGGGCAGAAATTAGTGGTGCTCTCAGTCACTCTGCAACTCTGTGCAGAGCCTACGCCACAGTTGGGTTATGCCGGTCTGAAAGAGGCGCTGCAGGGCAAGGAGGCTACACCGCAGCGTGTGTTCGATGCTGTATGTGCAATCCGCAAGAGTAAGCTGCCTGACCCGGAATTAATTGGTAACGCGGGTAGCTTCTTTAAGAATCCAGTCGTAACGCGTACCAAGCTGCTTAAGCTGCGCGAGTCCTATCCTGACCTACCGGCCTGGGATACCGATGACCCCGACCTGGTCAAGCTTCCAGCGGCCTGGCTGTTAGACAAGAAGGGTTGGAAGGGTAAAACCCGAGGTGGAGCTGCTGTGCATGAGGATCATGCCCTGGTATTAGTGAACGCGGCCGGAGCGACCGGTGAGGACATCCTGCTACTCGCTCAGGACATGAGTAGCTCGATACTGCAGAGCTTCGGTATAGCCTTACAGACCGAGGTTCGCATCACCTAGCACTGCTCGTGGCAATCGAAAAGCGTTAATCCGAAAACCTCTATTTTTAACGTCAAACCCCGGAAGTGTGATCCAGTTCCCGATTTCTGTCCTTCAGTTTGTGCCCTTTATCACAATATGCTACTAATCCGACCTGTCAGGAATTTTGTGGGAAAGCGCGCCAGTCTGTGTGTCTTTTCGTCGCTCGAATCCCTTTGAAGGAATAAAATCGTGCAAAACACGCTTAAAAATAAAATATCTGTTCTGTTAGTGGATGATCATGAGCTAGTTCGCGAGGGCATAGCTCGCTTGCTTAACGAGACGCCAGATATGGTCGTACTTGGGCAGCTTAGTAGTGGCGAGGAAGTTCTAGAATATATCTCACAATTAGTTTCTAACGAATTGAATTCAAATAATAAAAAAGTTCCTACAAGCAGTCAGCTGCCCGATATAATCTTATTGGACGCGCGTACGCCAGGGCTTGGTGGTATCGAGGCGACGAGAGATATCCTGAAGCTGTCACCGGACTGCAAGATCGTTGCGATGTCCAGCGTGGCTTCCGGCGTGATCCCTTCGCAGATGCTGCGCTCTGGCGCGCGGGGCTTTATTACGAAGAGCGTGTCTGTGGAGGAGTTATTGAAGGCGGTTCGCGCAGTCAACGCAGGGGACCACTATGTCACGCCTAGTGTTGCCACTCGTCTCGCCTTAGATCCATTTGGCGACGACGGTGGTGCTGGTCTGTTCGACAAACTGTCGCGCAGAGAGTTACAGATTGCGCAGATGCTGACCGATGGCAAGAAGGTGAGCCAGATTTCCACTTACTTGGCTCTTAGTCCTAAGACTGTCTACAGCTACCGCTATCGTATTTTCGAGAAACTGGGCATCCGCAGCGACGTCGAGCTCACCATACTGGCAGTTAAGCATGGCCTGGCCGACGATACCCGTGACTATGAAGAGCTGCCAAACCTCAGCCTAATTGCTAGCTAATTCTGCTAATTTCCCAGCATTGTTACTGTTTTCCCGCGTAAGATGAGTCTCGCAGTTGAGACTGCGGGCGGCATCGGCTAATCTCCACTCAATCTACCGCCAATGCAGCTGCCCACGCAGTAATAGCAGGATCATGTCCGCAGACGCCAGCTCCCAATTTGATCATAAGCACTTCCTTTCGCATTTAAGCAGCCGTCCAGGCGTCTATCGCATGCTGAACGAGGCCGGTGAAGTGATCTATGTCGGCAAGGCGCGCAACCTGAAGAACAGGGTGGGCAGCTATTTCCGTGCCTCTGGTCTAACCAGCAAGACACTGGCCATGGTCAATAAGATCCGGAATATCGAGATCACCGTGACTAATAGCGAGACAGAGGCGTTGCTGCTAGAGCAGACGTTAATAAAGTCTCACCGGCCTCCTTACAATATTCAGCTGCGCGATGACAAATCCTACCCCTATATCTTGCTAACCAGTGGCGATAGTTACCCCCGGCTGGGTTTCTACCGCGGCAGCCGCAAGCGTTCCGGGCGCTTTTTCGGCCCCTATCCCAGTGCGAACGCAACCAGAGAAACTCTTCAGGTATTACAAAAGGTATTTAAGGTAAGACAATGTCAGGACAGCTATTTTAATAATAGATCAAGGCCCTGTCTGCAGTATCAGATTGAGCGTTGCACGGCGCCGTGTGTCAAGGCTATCAGCCCGGAGGACTATGCCAGGGACGTGCATTATTCGACTCTCTTCCTGCAGGGCAAGAGTGACGCACTCACTAAGGAGCTAACTTCTAACATGGAGGCTGCAGCAGAGAAGGAAGATTTCGAACGAGCGGCGGTGATAAGGGATCAAATACTGGGCCTTAGGCGCATGCAGGAGGATCAGATTGTCGCCAACCAGGGCGATGACGCGGATATCGTTGCCGCCGAGATAATGCAGTCCTATGTCTGTGTCCATGTCATCTACGTGCGAGCGGGCCGTATCATCGGTAGCAAGAACTTCTATCCGCGCTTCAAATTGGCTAACGATGTGGGTGAATTGCTATCGGCCTTCGTCTCACAATCCTATCTTGGTGATGACAAGGCGGCGAGTATTCCCGCCGAGATCATCGTGCCCACTGTGCTAGAAGACGGGGAGGGGCTGCGCGAGGCTTTGGCCTATGTGGCAGGGCGCAAGATAAAGCTTTCTATGCGGGTCCGTGGGCATAGGGCCAAATGGCTACAGCTAGCCGTGACTAATGCTCGCGAGTCACTGCAGGCCTATGTGAGTAATAAACAGAATATATATAAGCGTTTTCAAAAGTTGCAAGATTCTCTTAAGCTAGAATCTATGCCCAGCCGTATCGAGTGTTTCGATATTAGCCACACTTCGGGCGAAGGTACCGTCGGGTCCTGCGTTGTCTTCGATGAGAGCGGCGCGGTGAAGAGCGATTATAGGCGCTTCAACATTAAGGGGATTACCGCCGGAGACGATTACGCGGCCATGGAACAGGTGCTAGACCGCCGTTTTACGCGGCTTGCCAAGGGGGAGGCTAAGATTCCGGACATCTTGCTTATTGATGGGGGTAAAGGTCAGCTCACCCAGGCGAAGAAGGTTATGGAGAAGTTCCAGTTGCCAGAGATTCAGCTGCTAGGCATAGCTAAGGGCATTAGCCGGCGTGCGGGGCAGGAGACGCTGTTCCTGGTGCGAGGTGATCGCTTTAAGGAGGTTGCCATACCGACGGAGTCGGGGGCGCTCCATCTCCTGCAGCAGGTGAGGGACGAGGCACATCGCTTTGCCATAACCGGCCACAGAGCGCGTCGCGCAAAGGCCCGTAAGCAGTCTGCGCTGGAGGAAATCCCTGGGCTGGGGCCAAAGCGCAGGCGCGAGCTATTGCGCTATTTTGGTGGCCAGCAAGAGGTACATAAGGCGAGCGAATCGGAGATCGCAAAAGTTACTGGGATTAGCAAGAGATTGGCCGAAAACATATATGAGCATTTGCACAACAGGTGACCCCGCTAATTTGAAGAGTTTCCTTAATTTTAGGTTTTTAGCTCTAACTTACTTCGCTTTTAGATTACAACTCCCTGTAAATAAACAATATATATTTTTGATTTTAGCGAGAGATGAAGGAATGATGGGCAGTAAACTACTATGAACTGGGCAAATAGTGCTACGATTAGTCGCGTCTTGCTCATTCCGGTTGTGATCTATTCCTATAAGCTGGATACCCAATTCAGCCATCTGTTAGCGGCTATCCTCTTCACTGTCGCGAGCCTGACTGACTGGCTCGATGGTTATCTCGCGAGAAAGCTCAATCAGTCATCTGAATTTGGTGCGTTCCTGGACCCGGTTGCTGACAAGCTACTGGTTGCAGTAATGATGATCATGCTGGTCTCGGTCTATCCGTCACTGTTATTAGCCGCAGGCGTTATTATCGCTAGAGAGATGCTGGTCTCTGCGCTGCGGGAATGGATGGCAACGAAGGGAATGCGGGATAAGGTTGCCGTGGCGTTTTCCGGAAAACTCAAAACAACTGTGCAGATGTTGGCCATCATTATCCTGTTATTAGCCAATCCCAGTTTACCCGAGTGGGTGTTGATGCTCGGGTATGGCCTGATTTATCTGGCTGCTGTATTGAGCATTAGCTCAATGACGCAGTATTTTAGAGCGGCATGGAGTGAACTGCAGTCAAAGTCATAAGAATTGCCATATACAGGTGAGTTCAGCTTGACTTGGGGCACTTAGGCATTAGAATAAGCGCCTCTTTCGAGTAGCGGTTCAAGCAAGCGAATTTCCTAGCTTTGCAGGACATGCTCAAAAGTGTTTACACCTCAAAGCGCGGGAATAGCTCAGCTGGTAGAGCACGACCTTGCCAAGGTCGGGGTCGCGAGTTCGAATCTCGTTTCCCGCTCCAATTTTGGTCACATCTTAGTAAGTCCATATGAAGTTATCTCTGTGAATATCATAGAGATGAATAGCTTATATATAGCAAATACTGCTAAAAGCCCAATACGCCTGCTGCTATTTGCCAGCGGGCACTAGCTGCAGTCAAGTCTGCTTAGTCCTTGTTTCGAAGTTCTCTCATCAGGCAGGTCGTCGACCCCATGCAATGCCTAGCCCCTAGACAAGGGGGTAGCGCTAGCTGGAGCTACAGTCGGCAGCAGGTGACCCTTCTAGCGCTAATAGCGACTTCTTCGGGGAAGAAAACCCTATTGATGTGAGCTAGTAAGTCCTTAAACCTGGAGTAAAAGATTCAGGAGGCTTCAGTGTGTGGCGGGCTAATTGAGGTCCAGCGGTGCGAGCAATTGAGCTTAATTCAATTTCGAATCATTCCGGCTGCGTTGGCGGGCAAATCTGCCTGACAATATTTTTTAGACTTTTCGCCAATCAACCCATGCCCAAAGCCCCGAGTTTTGGTATAGTGCGCGATCTTTCGCTAGGCATGAAATGAATAAAGGCTGGATGGCAGAGTGGTCATGCAGCGGACTGCAACTCCGTTAACGCCGGTTCGATTCCGACTCCAGCCTCCATTTCAACCCAACTCCTAGAAAGACCACCCTCATCAAAATGCCCGGGTGGCGAAATTGGTAGACGCAAGGGACTTAAAATCCCTCG
>CAJQHM010000086.1 GCA_905478195.1 uncultured Pseudomonadales bacterium | reverse complement strand
TAGACATGCGCCCGCCGGCCCTGCCAGATTTCTCAAACACGGTGACCTTGGCTGATTTCTGCAGGCTAAGTGCGGCAATGCTGCCCGCTAATCCTGCACCAATAACTGCGATAGATTTCATAGTGTGATGTCTCTGTATTAAGAGCGCGGACTCGCGTGTCTGCCTTTATTGAAGGGGCTGGTTCGCAATTGGGGCGCAGAGATTGTCTACCCGGAAGAATAGATTAGAGGTTAGGAGGAAAATGCATCCAGCCAGTAATAACATATTTAACTCCGGAATTCACAACATTCCCTCTATGGGCGTGTGTCCACTCCGCTGGCCAGATTAGGGTTCTTCCTTTCTGCGGTTGAATTTCCAGATTCTGATGTTCGAATTGTGTGGAACCCCCGTCGCTGACGTCGTTTAGATAGGTCATCCAGGCCAATATCCTATGGGAGGTATCTATCGTTGTCCGTTCCGAGTGAACCTTTGAAAAGTGCCCTCCCGGATCATAGCGTTGAAGATTGAAGGAGCCAATGTCAACAGTGGGGATAATGTCTTTCAAGAATGGCCACTGTTCTAAGTAGTCTTTGTGGCAGGCGAACAGTGCTTCTATGTAATCTCGAACCGGTTGGTGATCTGGTGATTGCAGATCTCTGGGCCGAATAGCTAGGTCGGTAGAGTTCTTGGATTGGGTATTTAGTCCGGATGCAGTCTGCCCCTTGGTGTGATTCTCCGGCTGCGTCTCGAAAAAAGTAATTAGCTCATCGCAAAGAGCCAGACGCTCTAAGGTCCAGCTTCCGATGAAGTGGGGGTCTGCGCCGGGCTTGTCGATTTCAATTCGCTTCATTCTGCGTTTCCGTGATTGATTGTTATGCCCTTTTCCGAATCTAAGTGAATGACACCAAAGCCTTTATCTTCCATTTCAAGTCCTTCTTTAGTCTTGCCCATGGCAAGCAGGACTGAGCCAAGAGAGCCGGCAGCTTCTGCCATTTCAGGCTCGACCGCCAAAGCGGCCCGATAGCTTGTGGCAGCCTCTTCGAGTCGGCGAAGTCCCCATAGAGCGCTTCCTAGATTGCTGTGCCCGTTCGCATAATTCGGATTAATTGACACAGCCTTCTCGTAGCACGCGGCGGCTTCTTCAAGCAGCCCTAGTCTTTGATAGGCCGTGCCCAGGTTATTATGAGCATCGGGGTAATCTGGTTTTATCTCGATTGCGGTTTGATAAGAAAGTATAGCCCCGTCGATATTTCCCTGATTCTTTAGCGCTGACCCTAGATTGCAATGGACCTCAGCAAAGTCGGGCTTGATGTCTAATGCCTTTCTATAGCTCGCAATGGCGTCGTCGAGCTCGTTCTTGCTTAGATGAGCGTTGCCAAGATTGCAGTGCGTATTGGAAAGAGTAGGGTCGATGGCTAGAGAGCTGTGATAGCTGTCTATTGCTTCGTCCGTTCTGTCTGCTCTGTGAAGGGTGATACCAAGATTGGCATAGGCTTCTGCATAGTCGGGTTTTGCTGCGATAGCCTGCTGGTAGCTGGAGATGGCATCGTCATACTGCCCTAGATCTAGAAAAACATTGCCCAAGTTACAGTGCGCACCATAATAGTCTGGTGCATTCGATACCGCAGAGCTAATGAGTTCTATAGCAATATCGCTGCGGCCTGACATATGCGCTAACACCCCAAGCAGGTGCAGGGCCGCTGGGTTATTTGGTTCCACCTCGAGTATCTGCCGGTAGATTCGTTCGGCCTCGGCAAAACGGCCAGCGGCCTGATGCTGCATGGCCAGGGATAGGCCCTCCTCAACTGTCATGGAATCATTGCTCGACATATTGCTCTAGCTCGTTGGCCTCAGGTATAGCGCATTAATACAAGGTGACACTGATAGCGATAAGTCTACACCGCCGGCCATAGGCAGGAAAGCGCGTCTGCGCAGTGAATTTGCATGCCATCGATGCCGCCCTGCCTAAAATACTGCGAGTCATGGAGGTAGGGCAGGCACTCGCAGAGAACAGTCTTTAGTCGGACCGCACCATTAAGTGTGTGTAAGATGAGACCGATTTTTCGGTAGATTTTGAGCAGGGTTTTCGTTGTTCAAATAGTCGGACGGCTCCATAGGCGCCTAAGCTGCCGCGGTGTTGCGTTTTAGCACTGAGCCGGCGATCACATTCACAGTGCTATTTATCATGTGTAAGCCCCAGAGGTTCTGTGAGTTCTCAAGACGCATGAATCAGGAGTCCAGAATTATCAGGGCGTCTTATGTAAACTCTCGCTTGTCGGTTGAGGGTGAATTTTCCATAATCGAATCGCAGCTATCGCTATCGACTTGGGGATGATTCTGAACTACATTGCATAGAACACTTCGGCGCCGCCTGATTTATTTTGCGGAGCCCAACAGGGAGTTTATGGAGCGCCATGCCTTTTCTTACCTTATTTTTTTCCAGTATTTATTCAAGCCTTCTCGTCCTATTTGGCGTGATATCGGTAGTCCTGGGATCTGGCGATGCTCATGCCCAAGCCGTCTCCGGAAATCCCTATCAGGTCATCTACCACTGGGGTGAACTCCCCGATGGAAGAACCATGGGCGTTGTGACAGGTGTTCACCCGGATCCCGATGGCGAGCATATGTGGATAGTAGAACGCTGTAGCACGAATCAGTGTGCTGGCTCGAACCTTGCGCCCATTCATAAGCTCGATAGCCAGGGGCGGGTCGTCAAGAGTATTGGGGCAGGGCTGTTCGCCTGGCCCCACGGTTTCGATCTCGATAGCGAGGGCAATCTATGGGTTACCGAAGGCGCACCAGTGGGTGATGCCAGGGGCAGGGATGGCTTCGCCCTCGGCATGGGACACCAGGTTTTGAAGCTAAATCAGGACGGTGAGGTGTTGATGCGTTTGGGTGAGGCGGGTGTTGCCGGTGACGACGCGACGCATTTTAACGGCCCCTCGGCGGTGCAGGTGGCGGACGATGGCACTATATGGATCGCCGATGGACATCGCGGTGGCAACAATCGCGTGCTTAAATTTTCTGCCCAGGGGGTTCTATTATTACAGCTCGGTGGTGGCATAGATTCTCTGAGCCGTGAAGTTGCCAGGTTCAATGACCCCCATGACCTGAAGATGGATTCACAGGGCAGGTTGTTCGTGGCCGACCGTGGCAATAATCGTATTCAGATTTTCGATTCCGAAGGCGAGCTTCTCTCGATATGGACTCAGTTCGGTAGGCCAAGCGGTATCTGGATAGACGCGCAGGACAAAATCTACGTCGCCGATGGCATGTCGGGCGACCAATGGAATCCCGGCTGGCAGCGAGGCATTCGCATTGGCGATGCGAAGACGAGTTGGATTACAGATTTCATACCCGACTATGAAGTACAAAACGGCAGCGGCATAGAATTTCTGGCGACAGATGCCGAAGGTAATATCTATGCTGGGCAAGTAGGCCATCAGCGGTTCGAAAAATATGTGCGGGTAAGGCCTTAAATGAATTAGCCCGCGGTGTTTTCAGCGCTGCTGGAGGGATAGGTTATCACTGAAATGGCTGCGTTCAGGGGGCGCAGTCTCCGTCTTGGAGCCGGGTGAGACCTGGCAATGTAAATAGTCTATTCGTGCTACCTGTCAAATCAGATTGATTGTGATTTGGTGCTGAATTTTTCTTCAACTCCCGGCAATGATCTACTAGTATGGTCGATTGGCAGTCTATGGCGTGCTCACACTCACTGCCTATGTTGGGCCCTAACTTTATTAATTTGAAGAGAACGATTCATGTTTAAGCAATTGTATCAGTATCGAAACTCACTAATAGCTAGCGCGGCGATGTTGTTTTCTGTCCACGGCATGGCTATTGAGATTGACCCAGACTCTACCATCTACGACTCGCCCACCACCCTGTTAGGAATCAATCATATTGGCTTGTCAGTCAAAGACCTGGATACGGTGTTGCCCTTCTACCAGGGAGTAAGCGGTTTTAAGCTGGTAAGTCGAGAGACGGTTCGAAATAACTCTACAGCCGATAAATTGTTTGGTCACGAGGGCATAGAGTACGAGGTGGCTATTCTTGAGGCGCCCAATATGCTGTTTGAGCTTACTGAATTTTCTCATAATGCCATGAAAGAGACGAGCAAAATGCCGGCCTATGGTCCTGGCATGACCCACACCTGTTTCCAGTCTCCGTCCGATGACTCAGCCTATTATAAATTTCGCGATGCAGGTGCAGATATTCTCAGCTCAGGCAGCGAGCCCATCGACCTCGGTGGTTATGGCGTGACTTACGCCTATGCCTATGACCCCGAAGGCAATATGTTTGAGCTTGAGCAGCTTGATAGAGGCGGGCCACTGGAAGGTTCTGCCTACGATGCAGCCTGGAAACAGGAAGGCTATAACACCTGGATGACCCAGGTGGCTCTCGTTACTCACGACATCGAAAGGCTGACGAGTTTTTACGAAAAAATAATGGCATTTGCCCCCTATAGAAAGGGTGACTATGTTGATCATCCGCGCATGATGGAAATCGCTGATGAACCTGCGATGTCTTTGATGGCTTCCTGGTTCAGGATGAATAAGCGTTCAAAGACTATCGAGCTGTGGGAATACCGGGTTCCATTGACTGAGGAATATATAGGCAAGCGCGGTCTTACGGATTTTGGGTATTCCTTCTCTATCGAGGTTGGAGATATCCAAGCTGAGTACAGTCGCATGCAGGAACTTGGGGTCGAGTTCGTCAGTAAGCCCGTCCAGCTCGGAGAATTCTGGCAGGCCTATGCACACGATATCGATGGTAACGTCTTCTCTGTGCGTCAGGCCGTGGATCCAGATTCGAGATTTTCTGTGCCCAACCTAGAACTCTGATGAATCTGAAGCAGCTCAGCGGCTGCGGTAAAACTAATCAATCAAGGCAGTAGAAGAATACAATGAGAAATATAAGCAGAATACTTTTAGCGGCATACAGTTTGGTTTTCACAAGCGGACTTTTCGCCGCAGAATTTGCCGACAGCGTCGAGCATAAATTTGCAGATAGCGACGGGGTAAAAATTCACTACGCAAAGGCTGGTTCCGGCCCACTGGCCGTATTTATTCATGGCTTTCCAGATTTCTGGTATTCCTGGCGTCATCAGATGGAAGGCCTTGCTTCAGACTATACCGTAGCGGCAATGGATACGCGCGGTTACAACCAGAGCGATCAGCCGGTGGGTGTTGAAAATTATGATATGGAGCTATTAATCAACGACGTGGCGGCGGTCATAGAGAGTGAGGGCCGAGAGAGTGCCGTAATTATCGGTCACGATTGGGGTGGAGGTATTGCATGGAGCTTTGCCGCGGCAAGACCGGATCTAACTTCACAGCTCATTATTATCAATCTGCCTCATGTAAAAAATCTGGCACGGGAACTCGCTAAATTTGATCAGCAGCATCGAAATTCGCAATATGCACGAAATTTCCAAAGTGCCACATCTCATGAGAATATCAGTGCTGAAAGATTGGCGACGAGCTTGTCGCGGGGCGATGAAAAGCTCTACCCGATTTATTTAGATGCCTTTGAAAATTCAAGTGCCGATGCAATGATGAACTATTATCGTGCCAACTTTCCAAGGGAACCTTATACCTCGGGAGCGTTTTTAGAGGTGGACAGAATCAAGATGCCTGTCTTGCAGTTTCACGGACTCGACGACACAGCCTTGTTGGCAGATTCACTCAATGATACCTGGGACGAATTGGATCAAGATTGGACACTGGTTACCATACCAGGGGTAGGCCACTTCCCTCATCATGACGTGCCAGATAAGGTGACAAATATGATGAAGGCCTGGTTGCAGTTGCAGAGCGACTAGTTGCCCAAGATTTAACCAATCTGGTCTGAATTTTTATAACAGGCACGCAAGATAAGATAGCCGACGATCCCGTAGGCTAGCGAACCCATGATAATGCCTAGGCGTTCATCGAATTTCCGGTCAACGCTAGAGACCTCGAACGCCAACGAACCAATGAACAGACTCAGGGTGAAGCCAAAGACGCATAGTGCGGCAGTTCGAAATAACGACGCATAGGTCATGCTCTCTGGCAATTTAGTTAGGCCAAGGCGGATAGCCATCCAGCAAAGAACAAAGATTCCTATCTGTTTTCCGAAAAATAGACCGAGGGCGATGCCTAGTGGTACCGAATGCTGCGCTTCCTGTGCGCCTACATTTGCTAGACTGATTCCCGCGCCGGCGAAGGCAAATACTGGTAGTACGAATTAGGCTAAAGTGCCATGTAAATCATGCTCCAAGCTCTTGAGCACGGAATAGCCAGTCGCGTCGCGTTTCAGTGGTATCAACAGCGCGAGTATGATGCCTGCTAGTGTGGCATGAACCCCGGGCTTCAACAGCGCCACCCGCTTTAGTGTGCCGATAAATATGAGCTAAAAAGGGTTTCTCGGAAGCGCTCGGGCAGACTGTTGGTGGGCTTTGTTCGGATCAGGCGCAGAATTGACCCTCACCCAGAACCTTTTTGCACTAAATGGGGCGCAAAGCCTTCTCCCAAGCAAGCTTTGTTAGTACTTACTAACGGGATATGCTTAAAATGTAGAGTATTTCCTTCAAGGCCCATAAAATGGCACTGATGCCCTGCCATAGCTCTGCAAGCTGTGGACTTGGAGCGGGATAGCTTCTATTCTCTGATGTTGTAACTCTTTCCTACAATAAAAGTCTTCAAGGAGCATTCATGAATTCACTTTCTTCATCGCCAATTTTCAAATTTACGCTGTTCGCTTGCTTATCTGCAGTGCTCACCGGCTGCGTCGGTGAGGGCAACTATATTTCGGGTGATGGGTTGCCTAATCCCGCTCCCGTTGTCACTCAGAACTGGGGGCAACTCCCCGCTGGAAGGAACTGGGGCTCTACTGCGGGCATCGATATTGATCCCAATGACGGGCATATCTGGGCCTACGAGCGCTGTGGCGCAGGCACATTCGGTGGTGGCACGCCAATCAACTGCGACACCAATCCTGTAGATCCTATATTCAAGTTTGATCGCAATACGGGTGAGGTATTGGCGAACTTCGGGGGCGGGATCATGATGACACCGCACGGGATTCACGCAGCGGCAGATGGCAGTGTCTGGGTAACAGACTTCGCAACCAATTCCGATGGCACCAAGGGTCAGCAGGTGCACCAATTTAGTGCCGATGGCGAATTGCTAATGAGCCTGGGCACGGCGGGATCGGCGGGCAGTGGACCAAATCAATTCAATCAGCCTAACGATGTAATCGTAGGTCCGGATGGCAGCATCTATGTCTCCGATGGACACAACGGCCAGGGCATGACCAGCAATCAGGCTATGGAAGAGGGCCGGGCGGCAGGCAATACGGCCAGAATCATGAAGTTTTCTCCAGAAGGCAGGTTTATAAAACAATGGGGTAGCATCGGCGTGCGTCACGGTGAGTTCCGCACACCACATGCCATGGAATTCGATTCACAGGGGCGCCTGTGGGTTGCCGATCGGGGCAATCATCGTTTGGAGCTTTTCGATCAGGACGGCAACTATCTCGAGTCTCGATATACCTATGGTCGCATCAGCGGATTGTTCATTACAGCTGATGATATGGTCTATGCGATTGACTCCGAGTCCAGCCCCACCGGGCATGTAGGGTGGAGAAACGGGGTGCGCATCGGCCCTCTGAATGACGATCGTATCGTTGCTTTCATTCAGCCTTTCGAACGTGATGATCGAGTATATCAAGGCACCGCTGGAGAGGGGATTGCGGTCGATGCCGATGGTAATGTCTATGCCGCAGAGGGACCGAACTCACTATCTCAGGCAGGAGGTGCGTTTACTAAGTACTCTGTCCGTTAGTTCTGTACCGCTAAATATTTACGATAGAACGTTTTGCCAAAAAGGCTGAAGGGAAGGTCCCTTTGGCCTTTTTTAGTTCATTACTTTTGTTGTGGTTAATTAGCTTCTTGCAGCTGCAGCCCTATCTATTGTTTAGCTCATCTCTCAGTGCTTCCAGAATACTGTTCAATTCGGCAAAGTATTCATTTTCTCCGGCAAGATTGGTCATTGCTTCCGTCAGCGCCGCAAACTCTTCTGAAAGTTCTCTTTGCATGGTCTTGGCGGTAAATAGGACGTCAGTCCCGAACTGTGCGTCGTTGACGTTTTTCGATCGCTTATCGATAGCGAATTGCGGCTCACATTTCTCCTTCTTAATATTTGATCCAGTAGGTAGATGGTCATAGCAGATAATAGCTAACTTCTCATCTTCAACGCTGGCATTGAATACGCGATAGAACTCGGTTTCAATCTTCTTGATCTCTCTTCTAAGCTGGGAGGGTGTCAGGTCCTCTATGACAACTTGCCCTTCGGCAGCCTGAGCCTTTAGTTGCACGCCAGGGCTCACTAGAACTGAGAGCGCAAGAAGCGGCAGCAAGAGAGCCGATCGTAGTTTCTGCATTGTTAATTCCTCTATATGCAATGCATGCCCCATAAGCGGGCATGTTTAGCCGAAGTATATGCCTGATGCAGCAGTTTGTGGAGTGCCGGTGCAGACATGCCACCGCGTTTATCTAGTATTCGTCGAAAATATCATAAAAGTTACACCGGCTAACAATATATTTGCCTGTCCTAGCTTCGCAAAATAAAATCGAGCGGTCGCTCGAAACGCTATTTCCTGCTTACGATTAAATACTTCTAACGTTCTGAAAATATCAAGAATAATAATGAATTCTTAGTATTCTATGTCTTGCTGCTACGGCCTGGCCGTGCAGAAATGACGCAATTGCCTACAAGGTCTCCCCCACAGCTTTGGGAGAGACAGTAAATATTGAGGAAATACCTGAAATTAGGGCTTTTTATGAACTATCAAACTAGGTAAACTCTGTCGGTTGCTGAATGCTTCGTACTATTCGGCGGCTAGGGTGAGAGATCGGTTTACTAAATAATCGACTGCAGCCTGAACAGGTTTTTCAGAGCATTCCGGAAGATTAAGTTCTGCTTAACTTGTTGTTTTTACTAAAATTAAAGCTTTAATAAAATAGTAAATAATTTGAATTATATGGAGAGATATATGCAACGAAGAATCCCACACAAGCGCAACTTGCTGTGCGCGGCAATTTCAGTTTCATTGTTGCCCCTGGCGAGCCATTCAATCGCTCAACAGGACGCAGTGGAAGAAGTAGTGGTTACTGGCTCCTATATTAGGCGCTCTGAAGGATTTGCGGGTGCATCTTCGGTCACTCAGGTGACTGCTGATGACCTAGAAGCTCAAGGCACACTGAACATTGGTGAGGTCATTCAAAACCTATCCTTCGTACAGGGAGACGCCTCAGCAATCACGAATACAATTCAAGGTCAGGATTCACGCTCTTCAGCTGTTGACCTGCGTGGTCTGGGCGCACGTGCTACCTTAACTTTGCTGGACGGAAAGCGTCTGGTTAATCAAAACGTCAATGCGTTGATTCCAACTATTGCGATTCAGCGTCTGGACATCGTGGCAGATGGCGCCGCGGCATTGTATGGTAACGAAGCGGTGGCAGGTGTTGTAAACTTTGTCCCTTACAAGTCTTATGACGGCTTTAAGATGGATACGTTTGCGGAGCAAGATTCGCGCGGCGACTATGATGAGCACTCCGTTCAAATGATGTGGGGTGGTGAGGTTGGTGAGGTTGACGTGGTACTTGCCGGTCAATTCCGATCAAACACTCGCCTTGAGTGGGCTGAGCGTAATGATCTAGCTAACGCAGGTTTGACCTTCTCATCCAATTCACCGGGCAACTACTTCGTGCCACCTCGTGATGCGAATGGCCAGTATACAGGTGGTTCAGCGGCTCGTCTCCCTGATCCGAACTGTGCACCAGCTTCACAGCGCACAGGCTATACTCCAGGCGAGGCAACCAACCAATTTGGTATGCTATTGGGCAGCACCTGCTGGTTCGACTTCGGTGACAACAGAAGCTATCGTGAGCCGACTCAGACAAGTCAGTTTTATGGCAACGCAACTTGGGAAGTCAATGATGACTTGACTCTCTCGGCGCAAGCTTTTACCACACGTCTCGCAGAGACAGCGCACGGCTCAACTTCTAACCCTGGTAACTCACGAATCGGCTCACTTCCAACGATTCGTGGTGAAATTCCGGGCAACCCCTTCCGCGCTGTTAACTCCGCCGGTGCACCACTGTTTGGCGTAGATGCGAATGGAGACGGGATTCCGGATCGCGGCACAATGGATCTGAATAATGACGGTCAGCTAGATGCCCTAGTATCTGGTACTGCAGGCAATGGCGTGCCTCTCTACGAAGACGTTCGTGCTCGAACACTGCGTCCTCTAAACAAGACCCAATTACCGGGCGCCGGTCACACAAGTGATCTGGATAACCTCGAGACTAACTCTGACACGATATCTCGCTGGTACGTGCAGGCAGATTTTACAGTGCCAGTCTTAGATGGTTGGGAAGGTATGGCTTCTTTGACTCGAAATGATCGAGAGCTCACGTTTATGTCGGCTCAGAATTACGACATCACGGAAATGATTAAAGGCCTCAATTGTGACGTAGCTAATGATCGCAAATCTTGTTACAACCCTTTCTTTGTCACAGATCCGGCTAACCATACGGCAGTGCCTGTTCTCGAAGCTATTGCGGCTCGTGATAAAGAGAAGGTAGCAGACCAGTTAGACGTATTTGATCTCGTACTCAATGGTGCGGTGCCGTTAGGTGGATTCGAACTCCCAGGCGGTCCAATCGCAGCAGCTGTCGGTTATCAGTGGCGAGCTAGCAAGTTCACCAACACACCTTCCGCAGTGGAGCTCTCTGGCGATACTTGGATCGGTGGAACAGAAAAAGAAACTATAACTTCTGGTAGTCGTGAAGTTGATGCCTATTTTCTAGAACTGTCTGTTCCAGTTCTTACGAATTTGGAAGTTGAGCTTGCCGTACGTCAAGAGGAGTTCAGTACAGGCCAGAAAACAACTGATCCCAAGTTTGGACTCACTTACGCGCCTACAGAGTGGTTGACGCTTCGTGCAACGACTGGCGACGCGTTCATTGCGCCTACTCTCCAACAGCTCTTGAACCCGGTGTCCTGCGGACTTTCTACAGTTTCTGACCGGTTCACTCCGTTCAATGCATTTACAACAGCTTGTGGTGGTGGTAATCCAACCCTTGAAAATGAGGTTGCAGAATCCAAGCAGTTTGGTGTTGACCTAGCGTTCGGTGACTTCGATTTATCTGTAACTTGGAATAATACCCAGTTCGATAATCGAATCATCAATATCAATGGTCAGGATATTATGGAAGCTGAATTCCGTAACTTTAAGGCAGCAACAGGGTTTTCAGGCAGCGGCCAGTTAGGTGACCAGCCTACTAACGCGCAGCTTGTTTCTTGGCTAGCGAACCCTGCTTCTAACAAAGACATAATCCGTGATCCAGATGATCTTGCAACGATCTTGCAGGTTAACAATACTAGTACCACTAACGCGGAATCTGTTGAAGTTGAGTCTTACGATATTCAAGCTAACTACCGCTTCAGTCTTAGTGACTGGGGTGATTTTCGCGTGAACCTTCAAGCCACGATGATAGATCACTTCTTCTATCAGAATAAGGCGGGTGATCCGATTGTTGACGGTGCGGGTAATTACAACAACAACACGTCAGCTGCGACTACTCTGCCTGAGTGGAAGGCGAATCTGCGTCTAGGATGGACATTGGGTAACCACTCGGTGACTGCAATAGGCCGTTACATCGACCAGGTTAATAACTACGATGGACCACAGTTCACTTTTATGGACTTCTTCGGTGGTACTAACCGTCCACAAAACATGACGCAGGTAGACGCTTGGACTGATATGGATGTTTCCTACACATATAGAGGCCTGGATCTAATGGGTGGAGAGGCTGCATTTACCCTTGGGTCTCGTAACGTGTTCGACCGTGAAGCTCAGCGTTCGCCAGAATTTGCTGGTGTAATCGGTAGCTTGCAGGATCCAATGGGTAGAGCAATCTACGCGCGTTTCGTCTACGATTTCTAAAAATCGTTATAAAAAGCACGAGATTGAACTTGGATCGAGTGCAAAAAATTGAGGATTACTTAGCTAATCTGATATTAGGAAAAGGGCTCATTGATGAGCCCTTTTTTTTCAAATAAGATTTGAGGTGGAGAAAGCCAGGGTGTCAGCAAAGTAGGCGTGGACTTAATTGGCTATTGCTTTTATTCTGCTTAAGTAAATCGGCAGAATTGATATTTCGCATGTGAAAAGTAGTTTTCGAGCGGGCCTTCCCATTTAAGCGAACAGGATGGGCATCAATTAATGTATACAATTCATTTCGCTGTTAAACCTTACTAATAGACAATGGACATAATTAATAACAGCCTGGATATCCAGACTCTTCATCAGGAATTCATTGATACTGGTGTAGTTTCAGTAAAGAACTTACTGAGCGATGATGTTGCAGAGGCTGTTTATGAGGCTCTGGTGAAAAATACGTCTTGGGAGTTGCATGTAAAGAGGCCCAAAAGTGCTGGCAAGGTAGAAATTATTCGTCCCGAAGATGCCTTGAAACTTACCGAGAAGGAGAAGTTAAAACTGGTGCCCAAAGTCTTGGGGCTCAAAGACAACGATCTCAGTTTCATCTACTATCGTTATACAGTTCCTACCATGAAGGGCACCGCTAGCGAAAAATATCCAATCCTCACACAGGTGATAAGGTATTTTAACAGCAAGGAATACCTGCAGTTGATGGGTGATATCACCGGCGATTACTCTGGGCAGGAAGTGAGCAACTGGGCTTCTCGCTATGACCCAAACCACCATCTTTCTATTCACATGGATGAGAACCCAACGCAGGGTAGAATTGCCGCACACGTGCTTGGTCTAACTAAAAACTGGAAGAAAGAATGGGGTGGCCAATTTTCTTTCTGTAATGCCAAAGGCAAGCCGGTTAGTTATCATCTTCCGAAATTTAATCAGCTGACATTATTCAAAGTGCCACGCCTTCATTTGGTAAATCAAGTAAAACCCTATGCCCAGGAATCACGCTATAGCTTATTTGGGTGGTATAAGGTAAAGAAAGAATATTTTGATATTTAATAGGTTACGCTTGGCTGCATGAAGTGAAAGGGGCTCTTAAGTAGCCTCTTTTTTTTGGTGAAATTAGCGGATACGTAAGCGCTAGAATGAAGGGTTAGACTTGAGCAACGGTCATTGTAGCCAACCTTTATCTTCTCGGTGATTTGAGTCATGCCCTGTACTACATAAACAAACAGCTGAGCCTATTCAAGTCGGCCAACGAATAGTTGTATCTGCCTACCGGCCTGATCGCGAGTGCCAAGCTAGGCATAGTTGAGAGATTCTATCCCTCGGCGCAGCGAGATTTGGAGGAGGCGCTTGTTACTGCGAGAAGAACCGGCGCAAAATTCAGCGAGTGGCAGACAAATCTAGCGCTGGCACAACTTTGCCTGCAAAGGGCTATGGCTATCGATGGAATGGAGTCCTATCGGCATCATGCTGCGCAGCTGAACTCCCTCAAATCTTAACTCTTACCTGAGGGTGGGAACCTACTGGGCAGCTCTGACTAAACCGCCAAACCAATTAGTAGCACTCAGGGTATGGTATCGATCTGCTATTTAGTCTAGATTCAATTCCTCTAACTATTATTGTTTGAATCCTAATCGATTCTTTCTAGAGGAGACTCTTATGATTACGAAAGCAAGCCTGATTCTGGCGCTGGGCTCACTGCTATTAGCCACCCTCCCAGCGTCGGCCGAAGAGGCGTCTGGCAGTGAATACGATGCCCTTGCTATCGCATTGGACGACATTCAGTGGGGAGCGCCCGGGGGTGGCAATGGATTTCCAGTTGGTGTTCAATCAGCACGGCAGGGCACCGACTCAGTAACTGGCGGCATCACCTACTATGCGAAGTTTCCAGCGGGCTCGCACTTTGATATGCATTGGCACACACATGACGAATTTGTGGTGGTGGTGCAGGGGAGCGTTACTATCGTGCTAGGTAACCAGAGCCATTCCGTCAGTACCGGCAGCTATATCGTCATCCCCGGTAAGTTAAACCATTCCTGGGATGTGCCCGAAGGCGGCGAAGATGCAGTGATTGTGGTGCGCCGAGGCGGGCCGGCAGATTTTAATTTTCTGGATAATTAGGTTCTTGAACATACAGATAGCTTATATATTTTTTACCAATCGGCCTAGATAAGAGCAATAAAAAAGCCGAAAGTGGAAGCTCTCGGCTTTTTTAGTAGTGCAAAAAGAATGCTGCTAGTCGTTACCTGCTAGCGAACGCTCCTCTTTCTCTTGGCGTTCCGCAACTAGTTGCTCATAGCCTTCGTCATCAAGGTGAGTGACAGCAAGCCAGGCGTGAGTCATTTCGTCGCCAGTGCGGCTGCCGCCCATTACCCACATATCGGGGTCAGGATTATTGGGATTTTCAGCTGTGTTGTCGTACCACTGCTTTAATACCAATACGGCGCCAGTAGGCAGAAGAGGGGCTACATCTTCGTTATAGATGTGGCTGTGGTGCCAAGTCGCGCTCCACTTCGAGATTTGACTAATCTGTTCAGTGCGTCCTGTTTCGGGATAGAAGATTTCCAGCGAGGCGGCATTCATGCGCAGGTGGCCATGAGGCTGAAAGCTGTCTATGCGAACAGGGTGGTCGAAGGAGTGGAACCCCTGAGTCATGGAATATCCATTCGGTGGGATTACAATGTCTTCTTGTGGGCTGATTTGGTAAAGGCTCAGATCTTGCTTATACTTTGCCTCTTCCTCGTAACCTTCTGGATGTAACCAGAGGCCGATCTCGACCACGTTATCCTTAATCATTGTGCCAGGAGCCGTTGCGCCCACACCGCCAGGGAACATGTGAATGCTCCAACGCACCATGGCGCCGGCAGGGATAGTACGACAAACGCCTTCAGGGACGATTTCGCCCCATTTGCCCATGGCGTATTCTGTCAGCATGCTTTGGCGTTCCATTGAGCCGTCTTCAAGCTGCATCTCAACAGTTGAGTTGGCGTGGTGAACCACCGCCTTGGCATCGCCTCTAGGCTTCACTTGTACCGCTTTAATGCAGCGATCACTAGTGATGCCACTATCTACGTAATGGTTGCTCCATAGGTCGTTACCATTAGCTGGGATATCGATAGAGATAGAAGGAATGATCCTGTCCGGCTGACCGAACTGGCTAACGAAGTTCCACTCGCTGGGATCGTTCATCTCTGGCATAGGAACCACAACGTCGGCATCTCCCATTGGAGAGCCCTGGTTAACCCAGGCAACGATAGTATCGATATCTTCCTGCTCTAGGCGCCAGTCGCCTTCAAGATCCTGAATGCCAATGCCATGATCATAGGCATAAGGAGGCATTTCGCGGTTAGCTACTCGCATTTGGATCAGTGGTGCCCAAGGGCGGACCTGATCGTAGTTGGTGAGCTGCATAGGACCGATTCCACCTTCACGGTGGCAGACTACACAATTCTCGTTGATGATCTTTCCGACTTCACCGTTGTAGGTGACTTCGTGATTGGCATCTGACTGTGCCAGAGCCGTAACCTGAAAACCAGCTGCGGCGAGGGCTGCGAGGCCTAACCAGCCTTTAGAAATGCTCATAAATCTCTCCTTTAGGATCTATCTTTTTTGGGATGCCTCAGGGCTAGTATGGCCCGGGACTTCCGGCTTTTTGGATCGATAAAACGTGAAAATCTAATTCATTTGGCTCTAAGTCTACTCCTTTTAAGAGACATGAAAAAGTGGAATTGGCGCTAATTGCACTAAATTCAGGCAATAAAAAAGGCCGGTTAATCGAGTTTAACCGGCCTTTAAATCTTCTTAAAAGAAGTGTGCTGTTACTTAGTCGTTACCGGCTAGTGAACGCTCTTCTTTTTCGCGACGATCTGCAACGATTTGCTCATAGCCTTCTTCATCAAGGTGAGTAACCGCGATCCAGGCGTGAGACATTTCGTCACCAGTACGGCTTCCGCCTACAACCCACTGATCGGGATCAGGGTTGTTAGGGTTATTAGCTGTATTGTCGTACCACTGCTTGATAACCAATACTGCGCCTGCTGGAAGCAGAGGAGCCGCATCCACTTCATATAGGTGGCTGTGGTGCCAAGTAGCACTCCACTTTGAGATCTGACTAACTTGCTCAGTGCGGCCAGTTTCTGGATAGAAAATTTCCAGTGAGGCTGCATTCATGCGCAGGTGACCATGTGGCTGGAAGCTATCGATACGCACTGGGTGATCGAATGAATGGAAACCCTGAGTCATAGTGTAGCCATGAGGAGGTACGATAAGCTCACCGCTCTCATAACCTTCGCGTAGTTGATACAGCTTAAGGTCCTGCTTGTAAGGAGCTTTTGCCGATGCAGTCATGTAGTCGTCGTCATGGAACCAAAGACCGATCTCAACAACGTTGTCTTTAATCATAGTGCCTGGAGCAGTCGCACCAACACCACCTGGGAACATGTGGATATCCCAAGAAACGCGTGAGTTAGCTGGCAATGTGCGGCATACGCCTGCAGGAACGAGCTCGCCCCATTTGCCCATTGCGTACTCAGTTAACTGGCCATACTGCTGCCACTCGCCGTTTTCGTCCATTGCGTCAACAGAAGAGTTAGCGTGGTGAACAACCGCAGACGCGTCGCCGCGAGGCTTAACCTGTACTGCTTTGATGCAGCGATCTTGAGTAACGCCAGTATCTACGTAGTGCTTGTGCCATAGATCGTTGCCGTTAGCAGGAATATCGATTGCTACGGAAGGAACGATTAGGTCTGGCTGACCAAGATCAGCGGCGAAGTTCCACTCGCTAGGATCTTTAACATTTGCAGCAGGAGGAACGATGTCCGCATCACCCATAGGTGAACCTTGGTTTACCCAAGCTACGATAGTATCGATTTCTTCTTGCTCTAGACGCCAGTCACCTTGAAGGTCCTGAATGCCGATGCCGTGATCGTATGCATAAGGAGGCATTTCACGATTAGCAACACGCAGTTGGATCAAAGGCGCCCAAGGACGAACTTGATCGTAGTTACTAAGTTGCATGGGGCCGATGCCGCCTTCAGTGTGACATACAACGCAATTTTCGTTGATGATCTGAGCAACGTGGCTGTTATAGGTAATTTGGTCGTCTTGAGCATTTGCTTGTAGACCAAGTGCGAGTAACGATCCGCTTACCAAAGCAGTCCATACGCGTACTGTTTTCATGCCTTTCTCCTAAAATTGAGAGTTGTGGGACTATTTTTAAAAAAAACCTGTTATCCGGTAATTCTTTGATTGAAATCAACTTTGAAATACTAATTGGCTGCTACCCAGATGTCCATCAATTACGGTCATTTTCGGGGAATCATTGCAACAAATTGAAACACTTAGCAAGGGAGGTTTTGCGCTGAATAGTTTGGCTAGGGCTCGACTAGTCAGGAATTTTGATGGAGTGCCCTGATCTGCTTTCTTCCCAGCCTTGATGGCCGGAAAGAAAGTATTAAAAATCAATAAGTTACTGAGATACAGTGACTTTCTGAACAATATTTGTCCAGCAGCACTGGTCGCCGTTTGAGCTATCAGGGGCGCGGAAATTCTCTACCTTGGTGTGAATCATGTATTCACCGGGCTCTGAGAATGTAGCAATTACGTTCGCGATACCACGGCCGCCCTCAACCTGCACATCACCCGGCTCGAGCTGACGGAAAAAGCGAAATCTTCGATCACCCTCATCATAAGGATTTTCGGGGATTACAGTGCTTTCGTGATGCTCAAACACTACCTCGCCAGGGCCCTGGTACTTGCTGAAATGCACACCCATGGGAATGGGCTCAACAAAGCGGGGGTCAGTGGAGTCTCGCTCGGAAATATCTTCAACATTGACCGTCAAAACGACGGGTTCGCCTGCTCTGACATTGCCGTCAAATTCGGCAACTTGTGCGAATAGGCCGGGTAATCTAGCGCCGTTCTCACCAAAGCCAGCGTGTGGCTGCATGGCGCCTTGTGGGCGAGGCAAGATGAAGTCTAGCTCGTAGGCAGAGGCACCGCGTCGACCTGGAACCTTTAAGGCTTCCTCGGCGCCAGTCTTGATGTGCCACCAAACGTCATCGTCTGCCTCTGAGGAAGGCACTGTAACGGTAAATACGCCTGTTGAGCGTCCAGCAGGAAAGTGAGTAGGTTGCATGCCGCTGTATTTGGCGGGCTCGATGTAATTCGCAGTACCCAGTGGGATATCTACAGGCACGTCGTTGCGATTGATGAAGCCAAAAGAAAAGCTTGTAGTGCCATCTGGGTTGGCGATCCAGCCTTCCATTACAGGAATGATAGGCAGGCCAGTTGGCGGTGCAAGGCTCAGGAAGCGGCCATTGTCTGCAGATTGGGCTTGTGCCTGAAGGCTAAAAACTGCCGCCAGGGCAAAGGTTAGTAGCGCTAGTGTTTTTTGAAACTTTCGCATCGATGTTCTCTCCAAAGATCAGGTTCGATAAATCCGATTTTTCTGTCGTGCTCTTTTTATAAGCTGCGAGAGCGAAGACAGGGGTTATTTCTAAGTTGCTGAATCCATTCAAACAGGGCCGCTAGGATAAACGGCATTGTACTTGGAGTCTAGTTTGAAGGTGCCGAGAAATAGCGGGCTACAAGGCTAGATTTAAACAAAATGTAACAAGCTCGGCAATTGTCAGCGTCGTCCTTAGTATGAGAGGATTCCCGCATCATAATTGCTAGCAAATCAATTGGGCGAATCAGGATGGCAAAAACGCATTTTTGCGCGCTGTCAGCCAGATCACAGGTCCATGCTGAAATTCAGTATGCAAGCCAGAAATCGAGGGCAGTGGAATTGAAGGGAAATCTTAAACACAGTAGTAACGTGCTTGCCTCTCGTCGCGGCGGCTGGAGATCTGTAAAAACCCTTGTTGCGGGCCTGCTGCTAAGCGTCATTTCAACTTCTGCTTTCTCGGCACTCGATCGGATCGGAGACTTTGCTCTACTCGACAGCAGTGGCACATTTCATCAGTTGAGCCGCTATCAGCATCGAAAGGCGGTGGTACTGATGGCCTATGCCCAAGACTGTTCCGCCATGGACGCCCTGCTAGAGAGTTACACCAGCATTGCCCAGCAGCACTCGGGAGACGAGTTCGAGTTTCTGTTAATAGACACCCAGGATCTAGACCGCCCCGAGTTAAGCGCGCTAGGGACTGAGCTACCGATTCTCGAAGACGATGGGCAGCTTATCTCCGAAACGCTGGATATCGTCGGCGCCGGCGACGTTTTGGTGCTGAATCCAGAGCGCCTGTCTCTGTTCTTTAAGGGTCAGCCAACTCAAGAGTTGGCTGCGGTCCTGGCATCAATCATAGATGAGGATGTGCGCGACACTGTGCGTCAGTCTGGGGTAGATTGTGAAATAGTCTATCCACAGAAACTTCTTCATGCCGAATCGCCACCGGACTATGCCAGCGAAGTGGCCCCCATCATCATCGAAAATTGTGCCGACTGTCATCGTCAGGGTGGAGTGGGCCCCTTCGCTCTAGATAGTTACATCATGGTCCTGGGTTGGTCACCGATGATCAAGGAGGTTCTGCTGAACAAGCGTATGCCACCTACGCAGGTCGATCCGTATGTTGGCCATTCTGCAGGGGCGCGATATCTGGATCCTGACGACGTGCAGACGCTAGTGCATTGGATCAATAACCGAGCCCCCAGAGGTGAGAGCGAAGTCGACCCGCTTGAGGCGCTTGCCGCGCGAGACCATTCGGCATGGGTATTCGGGGAGCCGGATTTTATCGTTACAGGTCCGTCGAATGAAGTACCTGCAATCGGCGTGATGGATTACGTCTATGACGATGCGCAGTTACCATTCGACGAGGACAAATGGCTGCGAGCCATAGAATACAAGGCAGGTGATGAGTCTGTATTACACCATCTGGTGACTTTTGTGACGCCGCCGGAAGAAGATTTTTGGGGTGCGGAGCGCAAAAGTGAATCCGTTACGCGTCGATTTGTCGAAAGCTATCTCCCCGGTAAGATAAATGCTGTTGAGTTTGATCGGGGAACTGGTGTGTTAATTCCCCTCGGCCATAAGCTGTCTATGCAGTTCCACTATGTGACTAACGGCCAGTCTACAGTCGATGAGACACAGGTCGGTTTGTATTTCAGCGATGAGCCAAACTTGAAAGAGAAAATGACTCAGGCGGTTGCCAGTCGTTTCGTTCTGCCTCCGAATGATCATGACTTCGAGATGCGGGCCCAGCATAGATTGGATAAGGATGTGGTTATCACAGGAGTGCGGGCCAGAATGAATTTTCGCGGCAAGCGCATGAAGTTTGTAGTGGAAAGTCCAGATGGGGACATGAAAGAACTGTTTAGTGTTCCTGCCTACAACTATGGGTGGCAACCGCACTATTTGCTAGATCAGGCCGAGTCCGTGCAGGCTGGTAGCACGCTGCGCGTAATAGGTGCGTTTGATAACTCGGCATCAAACCCTTCGAATCCTGACCCGAACAAGGAAGTCACATTTGGTTTGGAGAGTTGGGAGGAAATGTTTACCGGGTACTTTACTTTTTACGAGCAGTGAACTGATAAAATACTCTAGTTACAATTTCAAGAATATTTCAAGATGGGCTCGAAGCTAAAAACATCGAGCGCGATACTTATACATAGTATGCTTGTTAGTCGCTCTTAGATCGTTAGAGCGATTGAAGCGCCTGCTAGTAAATCTATTTCCTCGACTAAGTTGAATTTGCAGCCATGACAGATAGCAAGACCCCACTCTATTACGGCTGGAAAATAGTAATAGCCATAATGGCGCAACTGACGTTTAGTAGTGGCCTGAGCTTTTATAACCACGCTATCTATCTCAATGCGCTGGCTGCCAATCCAAACTTCGATGTGCAAACCGCTTCATTCGCGGTGTCAATTTTCTTTCTGTCCGGCGGTATCACCGGCCTGTGGGTTGCTAAATGGGTTCAGGATTATGACCCAAGAATATGCATAAGTGCTGGTGCGATAATTTCAGGCGTCGCGCTGAGTTCGTTAGCATTCGTGCAGCAGGTTTGGCAGTTGTATATTGCCTTCATATTTTTCGGCATTGGCTTCTCAGCCTCTTCGTTGATTCCAGCCACGACATTGGTAACGAGATGGTTTCGCAGAAGACGGGCCATGGCTCTGTCTATTGCGTCCACGGGCTTGTCTCTCGGCGGCGTACTGCTGACCCCGCTGTGTGTGTTAATGGTTGAGTCGTTGGGCTTCGAGATGGCAGCTCCGTTGATGGGCCTGCTCTATGTAGTAGGCGTTATTCCAATTGCCTGGATCTGGTTGCGGGCCAGCCCCGAGTCGATGGGCTTGAGTGTCGATGGCGTGGATCAGGAGCCTGAAGTGAGTGTCAGCAAGGATGCAGACAGCAAGGCGGGTTCGACTTCTACAGACTCCACCTTCGACGGTATTACTTTTAAGCAGGCACGAGGCACGCGTTTCTTTTGGGGTATCACTATCGGCTATATTTTTCTGATGATGGCTCAAGTTGGAGGTATTGCGCATCAGTACGGTCTGGCAAGAGAGCATCTGACTGAGGCGCAGACAGCCATAGCAGTTGCTATATTACCGATAGCCAGCATCATCGGTCGCCTCATCGGCGGATGGTTGATAGATAGAGTATCGATTCGATTATTCGCAATCGGCATGATGATCATGCAGGCGTTTTCGTTAAGCCTGCTTGCACTAAGCGCCAATGTGCTAACCCTGTGTCTAGGCCTTGCTCTCTTTGGGGCAACCGTTGGTAATCTGCTTATGTTGCAGCCGTTGTTAATCGCGGAGGCGTTTGGTATTCGCGAATATGCACGAATCTTCGCAGTGGCGAATCTAATGTCCTCCTGGGGTACCGCCGCAGGCCCCGCCGTTCTGGGCTATGCCTTCGCTATCAACGGTAACTTTTATAGTCTGCCCTATTGGATTGCCGCTTCTGCCGGCGCGTGTGGATTGTGCTTGTTTCTTTTTGGTGGCAGGTTGCGAAATATTTAATATGGCTAAGGGCAGGTTCGTTTTTTGCTAGGGGGTTTGCCGGGACTCTATTCTATGAAAAAAAGTTTAATCGGATTAATAGGAGCTGTCGCG
>CAJQHM010000085.1 GCA_905478195.1 uncultured Pseudomonadales bacterium | reverse complement strand
TCGTGCAACCAAAAATCCGCGCTCTCGGTCTGAGTCATTAGATTGCCAAACCACTCGTGGGAAAATTCGTGTTGCATCAACCAGTCGAATCCATAGGGATCCAATTTAAAGTCGTTCCCATATCCGTTCATGGTCTGATGTTCCATGCCCAGATAGGGTATCTCGACTATCCCTATTTTCTCTTCCCCCCAGGGATAGGGCCCAAGCGTTCTCTCGAAGAACTCGAGCTGCGACATAAAGTCTTGCTTGATCAGCCTCTCTATTTTTTCCATATCATCTGAAATATGGTAGAAAATAACTGGGATAGGCTTCGAAGACAATGCATTATAATGCTGCAGCTCATACTGTCTAAATGGACCAATATTAACGGCAAGATGATAGGCAGAGATTGGGTTCTTCGTGCTCCAGTGATAGGTGGTTCGACCCTCATTGTTTGACTGAGAAACCAGAACCCCGTTCATTACAGCTGTCAGCTCGGAGGGAACAGTTATTAGCATGTCGGCGCCCCTCTCCGGCTTGTCCGATATATGGTCTTTGCATGGCCAGTAGAGATCACAACCTCGGCCCTGAACTGCCGTGGCTATCCAGTGCTCCCCAGATTCTGTATGCGCCCAGACGAAGCCGCCATCCCAGGGTGGGTTTTCGGCCTCATAGGGTCTGCCTCTATAGGAAACGCGGGTTTCGAATTCACTTCCAGATGCAACTACTGCACCCGATAGCATCAGCTTTCCGCCCTGGGTTCGGAACTGCGCTGACTCATTATTGATCGAAGCCGTTAGCACTTCGAATCGGGGATCAAGATCGAGCTCAATCACAGAGAGACTATCCAGAGCGACCGCCTGCATCTCGACAGCTCCCTCCAGGAATTTTCGCGCCGGGTAGACCTGCAACTCCAGCCGGTAATGTTTCACATCATAACTGGCTTGCCGCTCGCCAAGTACACCGCTTGAAATTGCCGTTTGCGGATGCAGCGGAGCGTTCGAACCTGAACAGTTAGCAAGTAGCACAGCAAGCATTGAAAACAGCGTAAAACGCAATGAGGCGCTGAACAGCGTCCGTGCCGCCTCGCCCTCGTCAGAGCAACTTCTTCTTCGAAATGAACCCACTGCGCGCCTATACTGAGACATGGCCGATACTCTCTAATTGAATAGCCTAGTGCCAAGCATAGTATTGAGCTTCGGCGATGCTTTAAAGTCTTATCTTACAAAATCTTCGAATATGATAAAGTAACGACGCTCTGCAATATGAACTGGGCCACTAAATAGAACTGACCAGGGTTATCGACCACCTCAACAGCTATAAAGCCTGCTTATAGATTTATCGAATCTAAAGCAGAGGATACCTGGCCACGCTAGAGGGCCACTTTAGAAAGTCTATACAATGAATGGAATCGACTTCACATCCGAACCTGTCATTAGGTTAACTGTCTTCATACTGTTGCTGGCATTGCTGGCGCTGCTAGAGAACATATCGCCCAGACGAAAGCCGCGCTACTCGAAAAGCTCGCGATGGATTAGTAATTTTGGTATCAGCATCCTCAATTCAACTTCCGTAGCAATGATACTTCCTATCGTCGGTGCTGGCGCTGCATTACTGGCAGATGAAAGACATTGGGGGCTATTCAATAGACTCGATACCCCCGCCTTATTCAGCATCCCCCTCTACATCATTGCATTCGACCTTACTATCTATGTGCAACATCGCCTGTTTCATAAGTTTGAACCGCTGTGGCGACTTCACAGAATGCATCACACAGATCCAGACTACGATGTCTCTACGGGAGTTCGCTTTCATCCTCTGTCTATTCTTATCTCGGCAGGAATCAAACTAGGGCTAATTCTCGCTCTAGGTCCGCTGGTTATCGCGGTGATAGTGTCAGAGATTGTATTGAATGCCACTTCGATGTTTAACCATAGCAATATTAAACTGCCGTATCGGCTCGACGCGGCCCTGCGTTACGTCATAGTGACTCCTGATATGCATCGTATTCACCATTCGGTTATAGCGCAGGAACATAATCGCAACTTCGGTTTCAATTTCCCCTGGTGGGACAAGCTTTTTAATACTTACAAAGACGAACCCAGCAAAGGACAAGACGCTATCGATATTGGAATCTCGGGATATGAAGAAGATACTTCAATAGGTATCCTGCCACTACTTACGCAGCCTTTTCGTAAAGATAGAGAATCACGTTGAAGAAGCCCATGACATATCACCCGATGAATGGAAATAGTAAGACAGCTCATCTATTTGGGACACTATACTGTTTAGCCCTTTTTTTCTTACTGCCTGCGCAACTGCTCCTCGCAAGTGAATATGATCAGCAATTTATTGACGCGGAGCTTGAGCGCACGATTGTTAATCCAGACAACAGCACGGCCATCGAGGTGGATCAGCCTATAGGGATTGTATTTGATGCCTTGCTCAGTCGCCTGGCAGAATATACCCAGAACATTACCCGCATAGATTTTGATCATTCCCGCGCTGCAGATCCAACCGCCCTAAGCATAGGATCGGAACGAATTACGACAATGGATGATGGGCGCAAGCTGGTGCAGAGAATTATTATTTTCGAACCGCCCAACAGGTTCGCCTACTTCACAGACATGGCCCTTTCGACTGTAAATGTTCCGATCGATTATTCTATAGGCTACTACACCTTTGCAGAACAATCTGACGGAAAGACAGCGGCAACGGTAGCCGTAGCCTACAAGCCAAGTTCGCGACTAACCGCCTTCCTGGTCCGACTAGGTTTTAACCGGGCTTTGTCCCGAGATTTCGAGAAAGCGCAGGCCTATCTAAATTCTCTGGGCCGGAATTGATCACAGCCTCGCTAGATCGCAT
>CAJQHM010000084.1 GCA_905478195.1 uncultured Pseudomonadales bacterium | reverse complement strand
CCCTTTGTCGGGCTTATAGCCCCCGAAATAAATCCGCTACTCTATCCGTAACTGCGTTCGCTTCTTTTCGGCGGGCGCCGCGTAGCATATTCGCCATGCCATAGTTGCCTTCGTGGCAGGCGTACTCATAAAGCTGAGCCTCTACTTTTGTCATAGGTAATATAGCGCTTAGTTTATCCGTGAAAGTAGAGGGATCGTCGATGGTGAATTCATAATTGATGGTGCGCTCATCAAGGCGAGTAAATCGCTCTGTGAGTACTTTGCTTTTGGAAGTGCCAAAACCTTCCAGGCTCTGTGTCAGGCCATTGAAATTTCGTGTTACCACGACTAGCGTATCGCCATCCCAATAACCACGAGAGTCCCCCGACCAGAGCCCAAGGCTCTCATTCAGGGCCGGGCGCTCGTCGAGATAAATAATGCGCGCGTCATGCACCATCTCGGTCAGTATTACCACATGATCTTTGTTCTGTATGATCTGCAAGTTGTTGTTATACACGCTTGGTGATAACGGTGGCCCGGAATTAAAGCCCACAAGACAGCGCTCCGACAGGCCTCGATCCTCGGGGCCATCCCGGCCAATGCCGCCGATTACAAATCTCACCGGGCGTTGTCCGGCAGTCTCTATCTCGCCGCCGGGTTGATTTTCTACGCCCGCCTCAAGTGGCGGGATACGACCATTCTTCGGGAAGACGATAAGCGAAGTGCGAACATTGCCTTTGCCGCGGGCGTTCTCCATCCAGATGCTGTCATTGTAGAAAGCTTCAGCGCCAGATGCCGACTTTATGGGCGCATCCGCCGCTCCCAGGCTAAAGCGTTGCACCTGGGCTGCGGCAATCTCATCAGCGCTTAGAAATTGCTGGTCGCCGAAATGCTCGGGGCGTTGCAGCGGCACATTGGATGAGAAATTCCAAACTCCCTGTAGGTCAGGTAGTCCCCATTCGGTGCGGGGCACTTCATAGTCTGCGGCAGCCAGGCTTGACTGATGAGTCAGTAGAAACAAAAACGATAATAGAGCCAGCGATGATCTACGGCGTCTCATGAGTTATTCCATGCTTTCAGTGGAATGGGTTTGTTGAATAATGGCCCAATCGATCGAGCAGTACAATTCTATTCGAGGCGAAGCAGCAGAGGGGAGTAATACCTAGGCAATTGGGGGCGGCTACAACTTAACAAGCGAAAGGAAAATCAGGAGACTCTGATAATTTTGAATTTTATTGGCAACTTCTGGCTTGGCAGTGTTGCTTAAGTTGTTAAGTTGTTAGTGTCCCCCCTACGTTGCACTTGCGTTCCCTCGCATGTCTGGTAACAATCCCTACCACTACAACTTTTCAATCGCAGGAAATAACTATGTCTGAGAGCGACAGCAAAGACACCCCCGAGCAGGCCGAATTCCGCCAACACTGCCGCGACTGGCTATGCGACAACACGCCGGCCGAACCCTCCTTCAGGTTGCCCATCTCGGCGCTGGAGATAATGACCGAAGAGCAGTTGAAGTACCTCAAGGATTGGCAGAAATCGGCCTATGACGCTGGCCTGGTGGGCTGTGACTATCCCGTAGAGTATGGCGGAGGTGGGCGCACTAACTGCCAACGTATCGCCAACGAGGAAATGCATAGGGCCAAGACGCCCTATATGCCAAATATTATCGGGCTGGGTATGGCGGCGCCCACGCTGCTGCACCATGGCCAGGAAGAATTAAAGAAACATTTACTTCCGCGTCTGCTCTCTGGCGAAGACATCTGGTGTCAGGGCTTTAGTGAGCCAGGCTCGGGTTCAGACCTTGCCAGCGTGCAAACCTTCGCACAGCGAGACGGCGATGCCTGGATAATCAATGGCCACAAGGTATGGACTTCTCTGGCACACTTCGCCGCATGGATGATTATCCTGCTGCGCACAGACAAGACGGAAAAGCACGGCGGCCTCTCTTATTTTGTTGTGCCCATTAGCTCCGCCTTGGGTCAGGGCGTGACTGTTAAGCCGCTGATTAAGATGACAGGGGAGACGGGCTTTAATGAGGTGCTTTTTGAAGACCTGCCGGTTAACGATGGTTTGCGTCTGGGCGGCCTTGGTCAGGGTTGGCAAGTTGCGACAACGACACTTCTGCACGAACGCGATGCCGGCGAATTGGTGACGCCACGTTCAGGAGGTATGAAGAACGCCGCGTCGCATAATGCCGATACTGCAAATCTGATAGACCTGGCACGTAAGACACAATACAACGGGAAACCGGCAGTGCAAGACCCACTGTTGCGTGACCGTATCATGCAGCAGCTTATTCGTGAGACGGGGCTGCAGGAGAATCAGCGAAGAGCCAGGGTGCCTGCGCTGCTGGAACACCCCGCGCGGCTGCAGCTGCAGAACAAACTACTTAGATCCGAGATAGCACAGGAAACCGCTGCACTGGCACTGGAGGTGGCCGGGGCTAGTGCATCGTTGTATTTAGGCGATGAGAATGCACCTGCCGGTGGCCAATGGCCGCTTGCCTATATGAGCACCTATGGCAACACCATCGCCGCAGGTACCAGCGAAGTGCAGCGCAATATTCTGGGTGAACGCGTGCTCAGCCTGGCTAAATCGAAGTAAAGACGACATAAGGAATAACAATGGCACAGCCCGATGACTATGGCTTCTCAGAAGAAGCCGCTCTGCTTAAGTACTCCGCTAGAAAGTTCTTCAAAAGCAATTTTCCAACAGATAAATTACAAAAAATGGTGGCCGACAATCCCGATTCTGCCCGAGTGCAGATAAGCAACTGGGACAAAGCGCTTTGGCAGCAGCTTCTGGAACTGGGCTGGACCTTGCTCGCCGTACCGGAGTCGGCAGACGGGCTAGGCTTGCCGGCAGTCGCTGTGGCGGGCTTGGTGGAAGAGGTTGGAAGAGCCGCATTCCCATGCCCGTTGCTGGCAACGCTGAATACCACTTACGTGTTAGCCGCCTGCGGCGAATCTGCTAATGGGGCGCTCAGGGAGATCGCCGAGGGCACCACCGCAACACTTGCGCTGACAAACCGAGCCGGTTCCTGGCAACCCGAAGACACCGAGGTGGTTGCCAGCGAGGGGAAGCTAAACGGCACTGCCTATTTCGTGCAAGACGCGGGCAAGGTTGATAAGTTTTTGGTTTGCGCCAGGAAAGGTACAGGCCACTCGCTGTATTGGGTAGCGACCGATGCGCCGGGAATCACCGTGCATGCCGATGCGATTGTCGACCTGACGCGGGATCAGGCCCATGTCGACTTCGCCGATGTGGAGGCAGATCAGGTATGTGAGGATGGGCTCAAAGCCCTGGGGCAGGCATTTCCCGCTATATGCACCATGCTCGCCGCCGATGTAATCGGGGCCGCCGAGTGGCAGTTGCAGACCACGGCGGAGTACGCGCGCACACGCACGCAATTCGACCGCCCCATAGGCTTCTTTCAGGCGGTCAAACACCCACTGGTGGATGTGATGATACAAATAGATGAGGCGAAGTCTCTTGTCTATAACGCAGCCTGCGCAATCGATCACGAACCGAAGCGTGCAGCAGAATACGCCCACATGGCCAAGGCATCCGCGAGTGAAACGGCGGCATTTGCCAGCAGCCGATCGGTGCAATTTCATGGCGGCATAGGCTACACCTGGGAGTGCTACGTACAGCTCTACTTCAAGCGCCAGAAACACAGCCAGATGTTGTGGGGCGATGCCGCCTGGCATAGGGGGCGATTGGCGGATATTGTGTTGGGAAAAGTTAGCTGAAGTGGTGAAAAATTGCAGAGGAAACATCATAGAGGCACTAACAACTTAGTACTGTTTGGGTGTTAGTGGGCTCGCTTCATCGTGGCCTTAAGTTGTTAAATTGTTAGTGTCCCCTGCGCTATTGCGGCCTGGGCCCGTAGATCGGGGCGACTGCCCCAAATTCCAGTGCGCCTAGGTCAGGCGCCTGCCCGGTAAAACCATCGGTTATGCCCGGCAATACGGCTGCCCGGTCTATGGCGGCGGAACCACTGCGTAGTCGAAAGTCGAGATCGGCCGCGTCGTAGAGAGTCTGTAAAGATTCGCTATCGCGGGCATCAAGTGGTGGCACGTTGACGAAGATGTCGTAATCTAAGAGCACGCTGTTGCGGTCCTGACCTGTCGCAGCGGCATAGTCTGTAAGTGTCGCAAATTCCCGAGATTCAAGCTGGGCTTCATAGTTCGGGTTAGTTACGTCGACTAGTGTTGTGGAAGCGGGTGCGCGCCAGCGAAACGAAATATCCGTGTTCGGGTTTGGACGAAAACCATTGTAGTCTGACGATGAGTAACTGGTTAAGGTAGTCACGCTGAAAATTTCATCTGCTGACCGCTCGCCAAGGAATAGATTGTTGCGCCAGTGTACGTTCGATGCGCCGATGACATTTGTTTCAGACAGAATTGTATTATTGTAAAAAACTGCTCCCGCTGAACCGGCGGTTAAACGGGTCGACCCCGTTGGTAAGTGATAGGCGATATTGCGAATCCAGTAAACAGGGCCACCGAGTGCGGGTTGATTGCAAAACGCGTGGGAGGGATGGTTGATAAACATATTTCGCAGGATACGAATATTGTGCATGCTGCCATCCGCTTCAATCGGATTGTCGTGGCTGTTAGTAATGTAGTTGCCGTAGAAATCGATCGCGACGGGTCGCCTATCCCAATATTCCCGTGGGGGATACTTGGGGCCGTCGGGAATGCCTGGGCCCGAAGCAACTGACCCGTCCGGGTTGCCATAGGTCTCGACGTTGATCCCGTCATGAAAGTCTGCAATATAGTTGTGGGCGACTACGTGCCCTGGTCCATACAGCTTGATCGCCACATAAGATGCCATCGCTGGCGGAAAAATCTGGTCATCCAGTCCGGCGAACTGTTCCCATATCTGGCCTTGCCAGCCAATCAGATGATCGGGATCGTTACGCCCTATAAAGGTACTGTCGGCAATATAAAAATTACTCGAGCCCGAATAGTTAGTGAATACACCCGCACCGACATTCTCGAAACGGCTGCGCTTCACGCTAAGGCCCTTGGAGCCGGCAAGAAATTGTGTCCCGGCTAGCACGGCTATCTCGGAGTTACGAAAGGTGATCCCTTCGAAGTAGGTGTAGTCCGCTGCGCGCACATCGAACAGCGCATAATTTCCATTGCCGTCAAATATAACCTCGCCATCGCCGGCGGCAACGATGGCTATCGGCCGCTCGGCGGTGCCATCGGCGGTCAGGTAATAGGTGCCGTCCAGTGGCGTTGTTCGATTTACCGTTGCGTTGTTGGTGTACTCGTATCGGTTGTATTGATAGACGCCAGCATGCACAACCAGCGTATCGCCCGCCCGCACCCTGGGCCGCCCTGATGTTGCCCAATCTGTGCCAGCACACCATTCGTTATAGGCACACATCAGTCCCTCGAAGGCAGGCTCCAGCTTTTCGCCGGTGTGGCCATGGGGGTAAACATGAAGTACCCGGCCGCCGGCGTAGGGCAGGGGTTCGGCACGAGTGCGCACTAGCGCCAGGCGTTCCGGATTGCCGATTACGCCGTCTGGGTCGTCAATAATAAATCGGGCCTCATAATCGGTGTCGGGCTTGAGATCAAGGACGCTGCCGGCGAACATATTAGGCGTGATAAGGTCAACGCGAGACTCGCTGTAAATACGCTCGCCATTAAGCCGCAGTAGCGGCAGGCCATCGCGCCATTCAGTGCTGCCCTTTTCGCGATACCATACGGCAACGCTGGCATTGCGATTGTCATCTCCCTGAATTAGCCACTCAAAGCCAAGATTGATCAGTGTCGGTGGTTCAGTGAATAACTCGCCGGGGACAACAGCATTTGAATTGTCGGTCTCAAAAGGGGAGGGATCACTGGCAATCTGCGCGTGTGCAGCACCGGCAAAAAGCATGATTAGAACGGCTATAACACCCGTTTTTACTATCGTCGAAGTTTGCATAGACGCCTTGAATTCATATGAGATGCAGGAACGATAAACAGTATCTGCGATTTCCGTCTTTGTCTACACCGAGACAGTAGCGATCAATTCTTCGCCTCCAAAGATGAGAACCGTAAGCGTATGTGCCCTGTTGCAAGATGCTGCCCAGATTGCATCCAGACCCAGAGCATAGTACAAATGGCACAGTTTATTTGCTCCATACCCTTTATTTGTTCCTGACCCTATTCAGTCAACGTAGAGCTATAACAATGAAAAATTTTAAGCGCCAGCTTCTGGCAGGACCGCTACTCTCGATTTGTCTTTCATCAGCACAGGCGGCTGAATTTTCACAAATCCGACCCGACGCCGACACCCTGATGCAATTGCCGGTTAGTAACTGGCTTAGCAATGGCGGGGATCTGTACAACCGCAATTTTTCGCCCCTGACACAAATTAATACAGAGAATATTGGGCAGCTCGGCCCGGTGTGGCGAACGCATCTCGAGGGGTCTGGCATTGCCGCGAAATACTCCGGTGAAGCACAGCCCATTATCAATGAAGGGGTTATGTACATCATAACCGGTGCCGATGATGTCTTCGCTTTGAGCATCGAAACCGGTGAGGTCCTGTGGAGCAACATGGCGAACCTCAGTGCAGAGATTTCAACTATCTGCTGTGGCTGGACCAGCCGTGGAGTAGGCTTCGGTGAGGACAAAATTTTTGTCGGGCAACTCGACGGTGTATTGAAGGCTCTGGATAAGGAAACCGGGCAAGAGGTTTGGTCTATTCAGGCGGAGGCCTGGGAAGAGGGCTATACCATTACCAGCGCGCCACTGTATTTTAACGGCATGGTAATCAGTGGTTTCGCTGGAGCTGAGTTTGCCGCCCGCGGGCGTGTAAAGGCCTACAGTGCAGACGACGGTAGCTTGCTGTGGACCTTCTATACAGTGCCTGCTCCGGGTGAGTTTGGCGCCGACACCTGGCCTGCGGACAGTGATGCCTGGCAGACCGGTGGCGGCACGGTATGGCATACCCCGGCGGTGGACCCCGATCTGGGCATGATCTATTTTTCTACTGGCAACCCTGGGCCGGATTACAATGGCGCCATCCGCCCAGGTGATAATCTCTTCACCGCTTCCATCGTAGCTTTGGATGTCTATACCGGCGAATACCGTTGGCACTTTCAGCAGGTTCATCATGATCTATGGGACTTTGATGCGCCTAACCCAGTTGTGTTATTTGATCTGGATTATAACGGCGTGCCGCGCAAGGGGCTGGCCCAAGCTGGAAAAACCGGTTGGGTGTATATTCTCGATCGAACCAACGGAGAGCCTCTCGTTGGCATAGAGGAGCGGCCGGTTCCGCAAGAGCCACGCCAGGCGACTGCGGCGACTCAACCCTATCCGGTAGGCGACGCGTTTGTCTCTCAGACATTGGATATCCCGCCCGAAGGTTTCACCATGGTAAACAATGGCGCGATCTTCACTCCGTTTTGGGATGATCCGGTACTGCTTCGTCGCAGTGAGGCGAACTGGCCACCCAGCACAGTAGACCCAAATAAAGGAGTAATTTACGTGTGTGCCGGCGAGCGGCAGGCGGCCTATACGACCCGCGATGGTGTCGAACCCGTGGAATCGGGTGATCGGTTTACCGGCGGTAGCATGCGCTTTGCACCCATCGCAGTTACGGGCGTTGTTGCCGCTATGGATTTGCGAACGAACCAGCGACTCTGGTCTCAGCGCTGGTCCAGTCGTTGTTATAGCGGGTTGGTTGCTACAGCGGGCAACCTTCTTTTTGCCGGCCGTAACGATGGCCGCTTTACCGCGATGGATTCTCGCGATGGCAGCAAGCTGTGGGAATTTGTAACCGACGCCGGGGTCAATGCGCCACCGACTATTTTTGAACACGAGGGCGAGCAGTATGTCACGGTGTTCTCTGCGGGCAACCTGCTGGCAGGTTCCAATCGGGGCGATAGCATGTGGACGTTTAAGTTGCTCGAAGAGGGTGAAGAAACGTCTATCCCGCTGGAGCAAATTACCCCGCCGCAGGCAAACGCCGAAGGGTTGGCATTATTTCAGGAGACCTGTGTGTTTTGTCACGGGCGGCGCGGCGAGGGCGGCCACAACGGCATGCCTCTTGAAGGTCTGGCGGCATTCGGTACCGACCGTGTGGCCAGTATTATTAGCAATGGGCAAAACAGCATGCCTGCGTTTGCTGACACGTTTACCGTGAGCCAAATTCGCTCTATCGCCGAACATGTAAGAACCCTCAACCCGAGAATTCGTAATCGCAACTCGAGATAATACCGGTTAGCCTTAGCCTTGTATGAGGGGACACTGACAACTTAACAACTTAAGGCTACGATGAGTCAAAAACACCAACACACAGACAGTAGCAAGGGTTAAGTGGTCAGCGTCCGTTGCGTCTGGTTATCTTCTTTTTACTCTGCCCCCTCTCTTTGGGGAATGGTTCCCGTAAGCATGAAGCTGCGGCTGTTTGTGGTATTGAATGAAAAGTCATCTTTCATCAGCCGAAGCTCAACTAATTCGGTAAAGCTATCAGTAAACGGTGTAGCTCTGCCCAGCCAGATAGCTTTTACTCCGGGGAAGGAAAGCCAATAGTCCAAAGTGTGTAGCCAGCGCTGCCATAACTGTTCGTTGACATTTCCAGCTTCGTACTGCTGCATTAGAAATTCCATTGAGCCATAGAATTCATACATGATCCACATGTACCGGCTTCTCTCTTCAACTGAAAGCTTGGTCGGATCAGTTACCGCTAACAGAAAGAATTTGTTGGCCTCCGCATCGGAGCCCATGAAACGTTGTTGGGCTGACAATCGCTCCAGAATGCGAGCAGTCATATCGGCGCGCTGGGAGCTTGTATTGCTCCGTAACTGTATGGCGAGGTAGATCAAGGTGAAAATAACGCCGAAGCCACCAATAAATTCGCCTAGTTGAGACAGGATTTCGAGAGATATCACTATGCTTCCTCAA
Source organism: uncultured Pseudomonadales bacterium (assembly GCA_905478195.1). Classification (GTDB taxonomy): domain Bacteria; phylum Pseudomonadota; class Gammaproteobacteria; order Pseudomonadales; family Pseudohongiellaceae; genus UBA9145. Next base: position 5,387 of record CAJQHM010000084.1, on the reverse strand, counting down.
GAAGGATTAAGGTGTCGAAATCTTAGCAAACTTTACTGATTTTCAGTTAGTCTTGGGTTTTTTGTTGGGGGTTATAAGGGGAAACTAACAATTTAACAACTTAATGTTGTATGGGTGTTAGTCTGCCCGATTCTTCGTGGTTTTAGATTGTTAAGCTGTCAGTGTCTCTGCCTTTCCGCCCTTACCAGAGTTACCGGCGTGCCGAGTAGTCTACTTAGCACTCAGAACACCTAGATTTAGGGCTGCTCGTGTTACCTATACGCCTCAACACTGATCAAGCGAAGCGCAAAAGGGCCATCTGTTTTGTCATATTGGTACAGAGAAAATTCAGCAATCTGGCCCGTATCAAGTTCAGGACCATCTAGCTTGAACCCTCGAAACTGAGGGAGAAAATTCACGAATGGAATATCGATTACCATTGTCTGATCGGCCAGGGTGTCGAAATCAGCCCAATAATTAATTCGCCGTCCACGCCATAGCGCATCGGTTTGTATTCCCCAAGTGTAACGACGTCCATCCGCCTTCACTTTTACTCTGATGCCAGTATAAGCGGACAAGTCGAGTTCTAAAGGTTGTGTGCGTATAGAGCTGAAACCGCCGCCATTCGTGTTGGTGTTGCCAGAGAAAATCAGCTCCTCCGACGCAATAGCAAACCCGCCCTCGCTTCTTCCTCCCATGACGTTATCATTTTGCACATACCAGCCAAAGTCAGGGCTGTCGGCAGTAAAACCTGTAAGGGATAGGGTGTCCAAGTTGTCAGCCTCCGAAGCGCTGAGAGGCGCACATAGTAGGGCAAGCAGGACTAGGCTGCATGAAAGGGCAGTTGAGGGTGGAAAAAATGTGGTATTAACTGTCATGACATTAGTACGCTGCTAATCATTGGTTTGGTTCAACTCTTTGTTTCAGACAATGAAAGATAAGAAGGGGGGCGGAAGAAGGGGACTGCTAACTTAGTCAAATATATCGTTTCAATCGATCTTTTGGCCAACCTTTCTGCTTTTCGAAATCCGTTTGGATGCAGTCGAATGATAGATAACTTAGCTGTAAACCGCCTTAAGTTGCTAAGTTATCAGTGTCTCGTTTATTCACTTCATTCAGTCTTTTATTTAAGCCAAATGATGTGGGCTTGAGTAGGCTGCTTCTGCGCTATACTGATGACCGAACCCGTCGCCTCTATTAAGACTATGCCTTTGCTTCCCGCCAATATTCATCTACCGGTTACCGATATCCTCGAGGAGTTGAAGTCGACTCTGGTGGATCGCCATGAAGCCATTCTGCAGGCGCCACCGGGCGCTGGTAAAACCAGCCTTGTGCCGTTGGCGCTGGTGGGAGAATCTTGGTTGGGAGACAAAAAAATCTTGATGCTTGAACCGCGACGCATTGCAACCCGCGCTGCGGCGCACAGGATGGCAGACCTAATTCAAGAGCCTGTGGGTCAGACCGTGGGGTATCGCATGCGACTTGATACCAAGGTTTCGCGTCATACAAAAATCGAAGTGATTACCGAAGGCATCCTCACTCGCATGCTGCAGGAGGACCCGTCCCTTGTTGATGTCGGGCTGGTAATTTTTGATGAGTTTCATGAGCGTAGCCTGGACGCGGACCTGGCACTCGCCTTGTGCCTAAAGGGAAGGTCGCTGTTCAGGGAGGACGATCCACTTAAAGTACTTATCATGTCGGCAACGCTACACAGCCAGAAGCTGGAAGAACTCACTGGGGCGCCAGTGATTGAGAGCGAAGGAAAAAAATACCAAGTAGATATCATCTACGGTAAAGCCAGCTCGCCGAAGGACCCCATCTCTGATAAGACTGTTGCGGCAACTCTAAACGCATTAACTGATAACCCCAATAGCAGCATTCTGGTTTTTCTGCCTGGCCAAGGTGAAATCAGGCGAGTGGAAGACTCTCTTGTCCTGGAACTGCACAGCAGGAAGATCAGCGACGTGCAGCTGCGAACTCTCTACGGCAACCTATCCCTGGAGGCACAACAGGCCGCTATCGCACCAGTACAAAATGCCGGTGAACGAAAAATCGTGCTTGCAACCAACATAGCGGAGACCAGCTTAACGATCGAAGGTGTAGATGTTGTAATCGATACCGGTCTCGCCCGCGAACCGGTCTTCGATCCAACATCGGGTATGACACGCCTGCATACGCGGAAGATCTCTCAGGCATCGAGCACCCAAAGAATGGGTCGAGCCGGTAGGTTACGCCCTGGTAAATGTTATCGGCTCTGGTCAAAGAGCCAACAAGACCAGATGGCCCCTCATGCAACGCCCGAGATACTTAACGCAGACCTGACCCCGCTTGCGCTGCAACTTCTGCAATGGGGCATCGATGACCCCAAGGAGCTCGCCTGGCTGGACCCGCCGGGCAGCGGTCCTTGGCAGCAGGCAGTATCGTTGTTGATGAAACTCGGCGCGTTAGTGAAAAGTGATCACGGCCTGAGACTAAGCGATCATGGTACGCAGATGGCAAAACTTGCCGCACATCCGCGTCTTGCATACATGCTGCTATGTGGAAAATCGATTGGACAGGGGGGTAAAGCCAGTCTTCTTGCGAGCATCCTGTCCGATCGCGACCCCTTTGGTCGGGACACGCCGGATATGAACGAGAGACTTGATATCCTGCTGGGGAAAGCAAAATGCCCGAACCAACACCGCGGTTGGTATCGTCGTAGCCATCAACTCGCCGAACAATTCAGTGAGCAAATTGATGGGCTAAAAATTGAGTCCCCTGCGCAGTTACTCCAGAGCGATCAAGTAACGGGCTATCTCATCGCCTGCGCCTACCCTGATCGAATTGCCAGGCGTCGACATGCGGGTGGTTTTCAACTAGCGAACGGCCGTGGGGTCAGCATCGCCGGAAACCATGCCTTGGGAAAATCGAAGTGGCTTGCCGTTGCTGAAGCCGGAGGGATGGCAAAGTCAACAAGCGACATGATCCATTCGGCGGCGACTTTGGATGAAGCACTGTTTGAATCAATACTTGCAGACCAGGTTGTAGAGAACACCATCGTCGAGTGGAACGGCAAAACCAAACGTTTCGTTGCCGAACAAAGACAACAGGTCGGTGCTCTCGTTTTAAGCACCAGCAAACTCGAGAAGGTGCCGGCCGAGGCCAAGATCGAGGCCCTCATAAAACATATTCAAACGTCGGGGTTGGAGGTCCTACCATTCACCCCGGGGCTTCGACAATGGCAGGCGCGCGTCGAACTCGTGCGAATCACTACCGGTAATAAGGATTGGCCAGAGGTGTCCGATGAGCAGTTGTTAGCTTCCATGGACGATTGGCTAGCGCCGTATCTCGAGCCTATCAACTTGCTAAGCCATTTCAAGAAACTTGATTTGAAGTCAATTCTTTCGGCGCTACTGACATGGGAGCAAAACCAACAATTGAATGTGCTGGCGCCGCAGCGCTTCCAGTTGCCTTCCGGTTCCAGTTACACGCTTGATTACACGACAACACCGCCGGTACTCGCAGTAAAGCTACAGGAAATGTTTGGATGCGTTGATACACCCGCAGTTGTCAGCGGCCAAGTACCACTCACCGTCCATCTGCTTTCCCCGGCCGGTAGGCCATTACAGGTTACTCAGGATCTAGCCGGATTCTGGGCTACGTCCTATCATGATGTCAGAAAGGAAATGCTGGGGCGTTATCCAAAACACCCATGGCCGGAAGACCCACAGAATGCCGTACCGACGAAAAGAACAAAACCGAGAGGAAAGAATTGAAAGACCTATGAGAGGGGCCCATTGATTTGAATTCTGTTTAGTAAATGGGGGTTACAAATAATATAGTCGTTATTTATTTGCTCAGATTCAGCTGCACGCTTCTCTACTGCAAGCCAGCTTCCGCCAATTTTTCTTGATCGACATGGCTATTGAAACGAGCCAACAGTAAATTCAGTTTTGGCTGAATGTAGCTTTGGCAAAAAGGTCTATCAGGCGCTGAGTAAAAGTAGTCTGTTAGTTCAATCTTATTCCGTCTAAAGCTTCTAAACGGATAGACTTGAGTTATCACAGCTTCATCAAAACCTGCCCTAAGTGCATCTACTATGTCTGCTGCCTGTTTATATTGCTCATCATCATAGGCATAGATGGCAGAGCGGTATTTGCTACGCATTGAATGATTTGACCTGCTTGCATGGGTATACAGATGAATCTCGATTAGGTCTGACAAGGAAATAACTGCTGGGTCGAAGTAAACCTCGACCGCCTCAGAGAAGTCAGAGTCCTTGCCGCTTGATGCTATCCATCCTTGATTTACCTTGCTTACGCCAAGCAGTGATTCAAACACGCCTTCTGTGCACCAGTGACAACCACCGCCTAAACCAATTTTACTAGAGGCGGTTGTCATAGCCGAAATTCCAGATTAAACGGAAGCGAACTCATAAAGCCGAGGGTAGTATCCAGTTAGGTCTGGGGAAGTGACAGGTGTAGCCACTGGGGCTTTTTTCTAAGTAGTCTTGGTGTTCAACTTCAGCTTCCCAAAAGTCACCCACAGGTTCTACTTCGGTTACTACCTTTCCGGGCCACAACCCTGAGGCATCCACATCGGCAATGGTTTTTAGTGCTTCAGCTTGTTGTGCATCAGAGGCATAATAAATAGCTGAGCGATAGGACGGACCAGTATCGTTACCTTGTCTATTCGGTGTACTAGGATCATGGATCTGAAAGAAAAGCTCCAGAATCTGTCGATAGCTGACCACCTCATTATCAAACAATATTTCGATAGCTTCAGCATGATTTCCGTGATTGCGATAGGTTGCATTGGCCACTTCACCACCCGTATAACCAACACGCGTTGCGGTGACGCCGGGACGCTTGCGAATAAGATCCTGCATGCCCCAGAAACAGCCACCGGCTAGTACTGCACGTTCATTTGCCATTGTTAAATATCCTCTACTTGATCTAGATAGGCTTCATAGCCGTTGCTGCTCATTTCTTCCCGAGGGATGAAACGTAATGAAGCTGAATTAATGCAGTATCGCAGACCGCCTTGATCTACGGGCCCGTCCGGAAACACATGCCCCAGGTGACTATCACCATGAGTGGAGCGCACCTCAGTGCGGATCATGCCGTGGGATGTGTCAGTAATTTCATTCATGTTGGCTGAGTCGATCGGCTTAGTAAAGCTTGGCCAGCCACACCCTGATTCATACTTGGCAGACGACGCAAACAAAGGCTCTCCAGAAACCACATCAACGTAGATGCCAGGCGCTGTATTGTCTAATAGTTCGCCCGTACCAGCGCGCTCAGTACCACTTTCCTGAGTTACTCGAAACTGCTCTGGCGTCAGTGCAGAAATCGCATCCTGTGATTTTTGATATGTACTCATAAATTTCTCCTCGCCATTGATGAGATGTGGCTGTGGGGTGTAACAGA
>CAJQHM010000083.1 GCA_905478195.1 uncultured Pseudomonadales bacterium | reverse complement strand
GGAAGAACAACAGAGTGGGCAGGCAAGAGTAGAACATCATCAAATGTTAAAGCCTCTTCAGCGATACGTAACATGTGATTACCACCTTCTACAAAACAGAGATTGTACAGAAACAAGGGCCGCTTGTATAGATTCTGACAGGTGCTTTAACTGGATTTAACTTCCTTGTGCAGACCCGCTATGCCGACACTTTTCTGGTACAGGCCGCGCGCCACGGGCATTGTCACGGATAGTGAAAAGTACACGAGGCCCGACCATTGGGTTTGCTCTCCCAACAGTGGGGCAGCCACGCAGGATGCCAAGGCCGTCGCCGCCACCAGAGCCCAGGTTAAACCGGCAAGCTTGCAGAATATGACTTCGTATTCGCTTAATACGAGTTGCTGCCGCTGTCTGAGAGAGTTCTGATATGGGAGTTTTTTGCAATATGCCTTAGCCCGCTAGGGCTTGCATTCACTACAGACTGAAATTACCCTCCCCCTTACTTAACACAGCAGACACGCTGCAACCGCAAAGTCAGGAACAGTAGAGTCGAACCATGAATCAAATTAATCAATCCAGCTCAGTCAGCACGCCTGTCTATGCCCGCATCATGCGGGAACCGATCGCGCACTTCTTCGCCATCGCGGTCATTATCTTTGCACTGTATGCAATCACTCAAGCCGGGAATGAAAACTTGCTGGAGATCGACCAGCGCGAGATAGATGCACGAATCTTCATACAGGAACTGTCGCGCGGCGAAGAGCTTTCCGTAGAACAGCGAGACTTAGTAACCGCCTTCTATATAGAAGAGCAAATTCTAGTGCGGGAAGCCCTCGCGATGGAATTAGACAACGACGAGCGCATACACGACATTCTGGCGCAGAAGATGCGTCACGTCCTAAGCGGCAATATTATTCAACCAAGCGATGCCGAGTTAAACGCGTACTACGAGCAAAACAGAAGCCGCTTCGAGACTCCCGCCACAACAGATTTCGACGAATTGGTTTTCGACTCTACAGATTCTCTAGACGCTTCCATACTTGCCTCTATCGAACAAGGTGCCGAGGCTGAGGCCTTACTGGAATTATCGGAAGGTACTGTCGCTACGCTACCGAATGTAAATAGCGTAGACCTCGCCAATATTTTCGATCAGGAGTTTGCAGACAACGTATTAGCGGCCGAACTCAACCAATGGCAAGGCCCGTTTATTAGCAATCGAGGGCAACATTGGCTCCGAGCAACTCAGACAAATCCTGCCGGCATACCAGCACTTGATGACATTGCCGATCTAGTTCGTCTCGAGTGGATTGCCGCCGAAGAGGAGGCCCGACTGCAGCAGGAGGTGGACAGACTTTGGGATCAGTACACTATAGTCATTAACAACTCCAAAGCCGAATAACCGATCATGCGCGCATCCTTTCAGAAAAGCACAGGCCTGCATTTTCTCACTCTCTTCTTGCTGCTCGTCTCCAGTCTGTCCCTCATTCCCCTGGCAAGGGGACACGATGTGGACGTGACAGGTGTTGCCCGAGTCTTTCTGGACGAGCTCGACGACAACAGTTATCAACTTTCCATAGTCGATCAACAGGTGCCTCCCCTATTTAACGTAGAGCGCGTCCTTCCCGAGCGCTGCTCCGGCCTACCGCCAAGCCGATTCAGTTATCGCTTCCAGTGCGAGCCAGCTCTTAACACCGAAGATGCTCTATTGTTCCCCTGGTCTCTGGAAGGCCTGGTACTCATCACGCGCTGGTCCGATGGCAGCGATGTCTCTGGTTATTTCCCGGGGGACGGCAGTCTCATCGAAGTGCCCATGTCAGAAATGAAGGCAGGTGCCGCCTCTATTCGAAACCTGGCTGCCCGCTACCTACTGCTTGGCGGCGAGCACATTCTATTCGGCGCCGACCACCTACTATTCGTACTTGGCCTGTTACTTTTACTGCAGGGTTTCTGGAAGCTACTAAAAACCATTACTGCATTTACAATAGCCCATAGCATTACTCTTGCCTGCGCAGTCCTTGGCTACTTTCCCGTTCCAGGCGCTCCGATTGAAGTTCTGATAGCACTTTCGATTGTATTTCTGGCACGAGAAGTATTGATGGCACAGCAGGGGAATATCACGCTAGCCCATGCCAAACCCTGGATAGTGGCATTTGCATTTGGTCTGGTGCACGGATTCGGGTTCGCCGGCGCGCTAGGCGAGCTTGGCCTCAGTGACGCCGACATCCCGCTGGCCTTGCTATTCTTTAACCTGGGAGTGGAAGCGGGTCAGGTGGCTTTTATTGGGACACTGTTAGCACTGCATTATATCTTCGCTAAATACCTAAATCACCTGATACCAAGTTTGCAGCGCGGGCTCGCCTACGGCATAGGCGGCATAGCGAGCTACTGGTTTCTTGAAAGAATTCCTAGCCTGTTCATCGCGTAGAGCCCAGTACTGCAGAGGGTTCTTAGCGTGCCTGATATTGCTGATGACAGGACTCACAAGGGGGATAGAGCGCATCATTTCCCGCAGCCGACAAAGCTTCTTCGTCTTTGCTATTCGTTGCGGCAATTACCTGCCTCGCCGCGTCTATCATTAGCTGGTTGTAACTGCGCCAATCAGCTTCCGCAGCCATAGCAGACTCCCCCTCACCTGAACCACCCAACTGCAGCAGGTTGCCAGCAGCGATGACGGACAGGGCTGCATTTCTTATTTCCTGCCACTGCGCATCGCTCTCAAGCTGATAGGCACCCCAGATAGTAGCGGTCGTTGGCGTAATCAATCCGTTCATTATTTCTTTGACCGTTAGCAATGGCTCATGGGAATCTGTTTGCGCGAAACTCGCGCTCAAACCAACTGCACTAAGGACAGCCACAGCGATTAACTTTATTTTTTTCTGCATTTTTTCACCCTTACTATCAGTCTATCTATAAGTCTGTCTATCAGCATAGTTAACTACGGGATCACCAGACGGATTCGTGCCCAGAATATTGGCACGGGCCTAGAGTCAAGTTTCTGCGATGTATCAATATTCTTACAGCACATTATAAAAGCCGGCTCTATGGCCGGCTTCTAATTCTTGCTAACTAAAACTACTGCGCCTCAGCCTTCTCTTTCTCTTCCAGTCTGGCTCCAGCCAGAATCCCGGGCAAGGCATAGTTTCCTTCGTGGCAGGCGTATTCGTAAATCTGATCTTCTACTGCATTCATAGGCAGCTCACCCTTCCATACCGTCGCGTAGACTTTGGGGTCATCGACAGTAAATTGATAGAGCAAGGTCTCGTCATCCACACGGGTGAAACGTTCCGTTACTTTCGCGTCACCGGACAGGTAGAAGAAGTGACGCAGCGCGCCACGAAAACTCTGCTGCGGATGGTAGTTGGTTGTTTCGACGACAAGAGTGTCTCCCTCATAGTAGCCAATGGAATCGCCTAACCACTTAGGAATAGCAGAATGATCGCTATCGCGCATGCGAATGATACGCGCGTCATGATTCATCTCGGCCATGATCATCACATAGTCTTTGGTCTGAACGATCTGACTGTGATTATTGTAGAGCACTGGCAACATAGGCGGGCCACCGGAGGAGCCAAAACCGACCAGACAGCGCTCACCCAGGGGACGCGCCTCTGGCCCGGCAAATGGGCCTGGCCCCATTGCCCGCGCTCCAAATATTGCTCGCTGCGCACCCTCGGCCCAGGGAAGACGACCATTCTCTGGCTCGACAAGAATGGAGGTACGAATCTCGCCACCGATTACTGCCATGCGTTCGCCTGGATCCATCCAAAAAGTGTTATAGCCTCCAACGTCTGGCTCCGCATCAGCGGGTGCAGCTGTCAGATCATCAAGATAACTGTCGCCAGTCTGCCCGATTCGCGCAGCCTCCTCGGCGGTAATTGTTAACTGTCCATTAAACTGCTCGCCACGCTCTAGCATCGTTACCGTGGCAATGCTGTAAACACCCTGCAAATTCGGCGCACCAAAACTGGTACGTGGCGCCACGTAATCCTGCGCAGCTGCAACCTGACCCAAGGCCACAGCAATACCTATCATTAGAAAAACGTTCGCTAACTTCAACTTATTCATGTTCTGTGTCCCCCACATCACCTTCTCCTATTTCCACTTCCCTCTGACACTTTCCTTCACCGTCTTCACCGGCGCAGCAGATAAATAATCAGCTAAATGAGAATTTTAACATTCACAAGCTATTACAGATAGTTAGCTACAGGCGATTCGCGGCAAAACGATTGCATCTGTCTGCCAAATGGATCTTGGCATCGCAAACCCGTCAACTTTTCCTCTTTTTTCTGCTTTAATCAGCTCATCACCTACCCTCGGGCTGGGCCACTGACCCGCGGCTACCAAACTATTGGCCTTCATCACTTGTAGTGTCGCAACAGATCGGAGCTAACCATGACATTCCCCAACGTTCTCAAATATCTACCTTACCTGCCCGCACTCGCCACCCTGATTCTGGTTGCAAGCACAGCCCATGGTGACCTGCTGGACGAAGTAGAACATGGCTATGCAGACAATAATGGTGTGAAAATTCACTACGCAACCGTCGGTGAGGGCCCCCTGGTGATCATGATCCATGGCTTCCCAGACTACTGGTATAGCTGGCGCCATCAGATGGAAGGGCTAAAGGACAATTTCAAAGTAGTCGCCATAGACCAGCGCGGATACAACCTCAGCGGACAGCCAGAGGCTGAATCCAGCTATGCCATGTCAAACCTTATCGGCGATGTAGCGGCTGTGATTCGCCATTTCGGTGAAGAGAAAGCCAATATAGTTGGCCATGACTGGGGTGGCATCGTGTCATGGCAGTTCGCCTTTGCGCTGCCCGAGATGGTCGAAAACCTGGTTATTCTGAACCTCCCCCATCCCAATGGCATGGCGCGAGAACTGGCTAACAACCAGGAACAGCAGGATAACAGTGGTTATGCCCGCGCTTTCATTGCCGGCAAAGCTACCGACTCGGACATCTTCTTCGGCCAGCCCATGAATCCGCAGACACTCTCAGGTTGGGTAAGTGACCCGGCCGCAAGGCAGAAGTATGTTGAGGCCTTCGGGCGCTCCAACTTCGACGGCATGCTCGCCTACTACAAGCAAAACTACCCGAGGGGAGAAAGCTCCGGAACCGCCCCAAGTGCGCCAAGACTCAATATGCCAGTGCTTGTATTTCATGGCCTGGAAGACACGGCGTTGCACTCAGACGGCCTAAACAATACCTGGGATTGGATAGATGCCGACACAACCATCGTCACAGCGCCTGGTGCGAGTCATTTCGTCCAACAAGACGCCGCAGATTTAGTCACCAGCACCATGAAATGGTGGCTGCTAGCGAGACAATAGCCGAAAATTCAGAATCATAGAAAAATAGCATACATATCAATAGCTTAAAATTATTCAAGCGGATATTTTTCGCTACGGCTCACAGCCATTTAACTATATCGGTGATAATTGTGAGGCAAAAACCCGGCGCTACAGGGAAAAACAGCCCAAAATAAGGGAAATGGCGAGGAAATTTAATGGTTTACGCAGCTTCTACCTCTATGAATTTGGCTTAGAAGACTCTACACTGTAGGTTCGGATCTAAAAAGGTGAAGTGGGTTCGAACGGTTCCACCATACTATTGTGTGAATATTCATTTTGAGTGGGGATTTATTCCTTCTGATATTCTCACTGAAACCGAGTCCCTTTAAGTGGGCCGGCAAGCAGTTCAGAGTAATACTGAAGTAGAGTGGTGGCAGAAAGCAGTAATTTCGCCACAGAGCAGAAGAAGTGTCGAGCTTCGATTCGTTTTCTGCAATTTTGAAAGTCAAAAAAGAAATATATATCGAGGGTTACATGAGTAAAGGCACAGTTAAGTGGTTTAATGCGGACAAAGGTTTTGGTTTCATCACTCCAGCGGAAGGTGGCAACGATCTCTTCGTTCACTATTCAGAAATTCAAAGCGACGGCGGCTTCGCCACGCTAAATGACGGCCAAGAAGTAGAATACGAAGTTGGACAAGGCCAAAAAGGACCTTGTGCCAATAAAGTAGTGCCTCTCTAGACCCTACTTGGCACCAGACATATAGGCTGTCGGCAACTCTTGTCGACAGCCTAGTGTTTTTAGAATACTTCCCCCCTCCTCGCTATTCAGTTTGCATTGGCGAGCACGATATCCTATCGCTACCTACATATTTGAGCTCAGGAACTAGTTCCACTCGAAGCTTTTCCGTATGCTAGTGCCATTCGATGCTTTTAACTCATAACGACCAGAGATGAAGCCCTGCATGCTTAAAAAACAAGACCCCAAGCAAGAATATTATTTCGAAGAAGGCTGCTACATCACCGAAATATCAAACTCGATGGACGATGAAGATGTATCTATAGCCCGAGCCAGAGTCGAGGAAGCCCAGCAGACGAAGTGGCACTACCTGAAGAACACCACCGAGCGTTATGTCATAGTTCAGGGTGAAGGCTTAGCTGAAATAGGAGACGGCAAACCGCTAAGGGTATCCATCGGCGATGTTGTTGTTATTCCCCCGACCACAAGACAGCGAATCTAGAACACGGGAAAAGGCGACCTGGTATTTCTCGCTGTTTGCTCCCCTCGATTCCACACAAAGAACTACCACGCTATCTCAGAATAGCTAGCGCTACCCCTGAACCGTGTCGAAAAACCCTTGACAGGCAATGGTTTACCTGTAAACTGCGCGTAGCTTGAAAGTAAGCCCATATTTATTCTCCCCATTTCGAAGTCTTCCTAGTAACACCTCGTCCTGAAGTTTATAAGTACGCCGAATTTCTAGCACGACCCCTGCTTGGCAGGATTTTAATAGTTTTAACTTTAGGTAACAAAAATGTCCGATAAAATTACTGGTACAGTGAAATGGTTTAACGAAAACAAAGGTTTCGGCTTCATCGAACGTGAAGGCGGCCCTGACGTATTTGCACATTTCAGTGCGATTCAAAGCTCAGGTTACAAGACTCTTGCTGAAGGTCAGCGTGTAGAGTTCATAGTAACTGACGGTCAGAAAGGACCACAGGCTGAAGAGATCGTAGCTGTTTAGATCTGACTATCGCTAGCCTGGCCTTATTGGCTGGCAAAGCGAATTAGATTGAAAAGCAAAGAAGGGCAAATCCGCGAGGACTTGCCCTTCTTTAGTTTAGAGGGCACGAAAACCATCTGCTACTGCGCAGCGTAATAAGCAGATATGTAATAAGCAATACTTAGGTTGGGCACGAAAACTCTATGACAATGTTTGAATTTCTAATGGCACTGGCCTCGGTGGTTATCGCTATCGCGCTCACCGAGATTTTTGCGGGCTGGGGGCGACTGCTGCGCACTCATATCGTCCCGCGTCTAGACTGGCTCCATCTGGCCTGGACGCTCGTTATAGTGCTCTATGCTATTCAGTATTGGGTTGGAATCTGGCCCTATCGAGAAATACAATTTACCTATATCTATCAGGTATGGTTTCTTATATTCCCAACGCTGTTTATCGTGCTTGTGTCCTATGCGATCACTCCTGACATAGACCCAGACACAAATCTCGACCTGCGCGATTACTATCTGTCCCGGCGAACGCCGATTTTTATAGGCCTTGCCGCCTTCATCGCGACGGCGCAGCATCGAGGTGGCATGAAATTGTTTTTTAGCCTTTCACTGTTGTTTGCAATTAGCTGCACACATGCAGCAGAAACACCCGACCTTACGGGCACCACCGAGAAAGGTCTCACTGTAGAGATCTACAGCGAGCTTTCACCGCTACGCATAAACCAGATACACAGTTGGCATGTACGAATTCTAGATGGTGGCAGGAAAACGCTGGCAGTAGAGAAATTACAATTAATTGGCGGTATGCCAGAGCATGATCACGGCCTGCCCACCCAGCCCCAGATTACTGCAACCCTGGACAATGGTGATTACCTCCTGGAGGGGGTTCGTTTCCACATGCAGGGCTTGTGGCTACTAGAGATTGACCTACAGCACGATGGCTCCGAAGACAGCGCTAGCATCGAGTTCGTTCTGCAATGAAGAAAATACTACCCCCACTGCTGGCGATGTTAGTCGTCACAGCCATAGGCTGGAACTACCTGTCCATCCCCGGCGCTGCTGACTGGAGCGAAGACGAGCTTAGGCTGTTAGCCTCGCTATCTTTGGATGCCCTGCCCCCTTTGTCACCAGACCCTAGCAATCGAGTCGCCGATGATCCGGCTGCCGCCGAGCTAGGCCACCGCCTCTATTTCGACACGCGACTCAGCAGCAATGGACAAGTTGCCTGTGCCACCTGCCACAAACCCGAGCTGATGTTTACAGATGGTCTGCCTCTCGCTGTCGGCGTCGGTATTGGGCCGGTACACACTCCTTCTCTCGTGGGACTTTCTTATAGCCCCTGGTTCTATTGGGACGGCAGAAAAGACAGTCAGTGGGCTCAGGCTCTGGCACCACTAGAGGCCAAGCATGAACATGCGACCGATAGAATTCAACTGCTACAGTTGCTGTCCACAGATTCCGACTACCGTGTTATGTATGAAGAAATTTTCGGAGAGCTGCCCGCAGTCTCAAACTTGCCGGAAACAGGAACACCAGAGGGGGATGAAGCTCAACAAGCAAATTGGAATACTCTGGACACTGGCACGCAGAGGGCGGTATCTGAATTTTTTGCGAATCTTGGCAAGGCTATAGCCGCCTATGAGCGCAAGATCATGCCCGGTCCCACCCCTTTCGATGAGTATATTGCACAGCTAAGCACTGACCCGGCGGAGCCAAAAGCCCTGAGCAATACAGAAATAGCAGGCCTAAGGATTTTCATCGACAAGGGACAGTGTGTTAGCTGTCACAACGGGCCGCTCTTAAGCAATAATGAATTTCATAACACCGGTGTGCTGGCTGTAAGCGGCACGATGCCATCGATGGGCAGATATGACGGTGTACGCACATCGCGAGACGATCCATTCAACTGTCTTGGCGAGTTTAGTGATGCCACGACTGCCGAATGTACAGAGTTACGCTTCGCCCGGGATGCGAACGATCTGGTTGGCGCGATGAAAACGCCGACGCTGAGAAACATCTCGCTAACCGCGCCTTATATGCACGGTGGGCAGATGTCGAATCTCAGTGAGGTCGTTGAGCATTACAATGAAGCACCGAGTTCTATGCTCAGCCACAACGAGGCGAAGCCGCTTAACTTACGTCCCGTAGAGAGAAGCCAGTTGGAGTCCTTCTTGCTGACGCTTACCGCACCCTTAGCTACCGAACAGAGATGGCTAATAGCGCCGGATTACTAGCAGTTCCTGCCACCAGGCGCCCTACCTTGGATAGACTTCTGCGTTAAATAACGCTGTGTCTACCCGAGATAACCATGCTGTGCAAGTTGCACTCTTATACCATCGGGGTCACTGAAATAGAGTTGGTCACCACCACTGGTTCGATTCGCCGGGTCGCGGTTCACGTCAGCTTCTATGCCGTGCTCCTGAAGCTTCTCGGCAAGCGCATCGGCATTGTAATTCTCCACACCGATGCACATATGGTGCATGCCTCCAGGGTTAGGCAAATTATAGAGCCCGAGAAAACTCTCATCGCCCAGGCCCATATTCAAACCACCATTTGCCGGCCGCGAGATGATTTCCATACCCAGAACACGATTATAGAAATCCGCCGAACGACTTACATCAGCCACCGACAGTGAGACATGATTCATCGACCTACCAATAGCCACAGGTGCGGCGGTCTGTGCCGAGATAGATGGCACAGAGGTAGCAGCCGTGGCCACCAATAGAGAAGCTACCAGCTCTCTTCGTGTCATCTTCTTCTGTTCAAACTTTTCAACCAAATTTTCTATTGCAACGATATTGTCCACTACTCGCAACCTCTGTGTTCAGTCCTATGCTCATTTGTAACTGCAATTAACTCACTACCACGCAAACTGGTCACCCAATAGCCTAGTCAGGCAAAGCGAAAACCCAAATCACTCCGCCCTGAGGCACATAGTGATTCTCACCCTTAGCCATATTCAGCAGGTTCTGTTCGCGCTGGGCATCGACACCCCAGCCCGATTGCACGGCGATATACTGTTTGCCATCCAGAGTGTAGGTGACGGGGACGCCGGTGATTCCCGAATTGGTTCGCTGCTGCCATAGAATCTCGCCGCTTCTGGAGTCGAAAGCACGAAAATAGCGATCATTGGTTCCGCCCATGAACACTAGGTTACCCGCCGTCGCCAACACTGGGCCCCAATTCTGGCTTTCGAATGTGGTCGTCCAGGCGCGCTCACCCGTATCTACATTCCAGGCCTGCAGTTCACCGATATGATCGGTGCCGGGTCGAACGAAGAAACCTCCGTTCTCTGAAGTTCCTCGACCCATATAAGAGCGGCCCGGACTATATTGGATTTCCTCCCCCACCATGGTTGAGCAGACATTGTCATTCGCCGGAATAAACATTAAACGAGACTCGGGGTCGAAGGCAGCTGGAGGCCAATCTTTTCCTCCCCAAAGCGACGGACAGAAATTGGCTTCGTAACCCGTGCCGGGTTTTTTCGTCATATCGTATTCGGGTCTGCCGGTCACAGGATCGATGCCAGTGAAGACGTCCTGATAGACATAGGGGTTGGCATCAACGAAGTTAATCGCATCGGCCTTGCGCTCCAGATACCACAAATAGCCGTTGCGCCCAGCATGCACCATGCCTTTCACACTCTGACCATTACGCTGAAAATCGATTAGTAAGGGTGCCGAAACTTCGTCCCAGTCCCAGGAGTCATTCCAGTGGTATTGATGATGATTCTTAAGCTCACCGGTTGTGACGTCCAAGGCAATAACCGACGAGGAGTAGAGATTGTCGCCTGGGCGCGTATCTCCCATCCATGGCCCCCCATTACCGGTACCCCAGTAAGCGAGATTTAACTCTGGGTCGTAGGAACCTGTTAGCCATACCGGAACTCCGCCAGTCTGCCAGGTATCCCCCGGCCAAGATTCCGAACCTGGCTCACCCGGTGCAGGTATGGTGTAGGTTTTCCATTGTTCTTCACCAGTCATTACATCGTAGGCTGCAACGAAGCCACGAATTCCCAACTCACCACCGGAGACTCCCACCATCACATTGCCGTCTGCGATCAGTGGCGCCATAGTCATATAATAACCGTTATAATAATCTTCGACAGCTACTTCCCAAATCAGTTCACCGGTTAAGGCGTCGAGAGAAACCAAGAACGCATCTACAGTTGCCATGTAGACTCTATCGCCGAACAGGGCAACACCGCGATTGGTTGGGTGAAACTGCTGCAGGTCATCCGGCAGATAACGCACGTAGCGCCAGATAAGATCACCGGTGCGCGCGTTGATTGCCAGGATATGATTCTGCGGGGTAGTGACGTACATATAACCGTCGTTCACTATAGGTGGCGCCTGATGCCCCTCTCTCAAGCCAGTAGAGAAACTCCAAACCGGTACCAGGCCATCGACATTATCGGTATTGATTTCGTCCAAGCTGCTGTAGCCATGGGAATCGTAACTGCCGCGATACATTAACCAGTTACTTTCCTCGGGATTTAATAAGCGCTCTGCAGTGACTGGATTATAGGGAGGCAAATCCTGCGCAGAGAGAAGACTCGAGATAAGTGAACAACAAAGGAGAATACTGGAGCGAATTATCATGCTTGAACCTCTTAACGTGCTGCTTCTGAATTAGCGCGCCAGAATAGGCGCCGAACATAAAATTATTAGCACTCTAGAACTGCTGAGTGAAACCCACACGGCCACGAAAGCCTGCCGCAACGATCACAACACCCTCGACGACCTCAAGGGGCAGCATAGCCAATGGTCTGGGAGCCGGACCTCCAACCACATTAGCACCATCATATATATCAAACTGAGACTCATGGCAGGGGCAAGCCATGCGCAACTGGCCTGCATCCCAGTTTATTACATCGCAACCGGTATGCGTGCATACTGCCGAGTAGGCGATCACACCCTCCGCGGCATTTGCCTGGTAGCGTGCAGTCAACTTCTGCGGGTCGATGCGCGTAATCATGACTCGATTAAGTCTGGAGCCGTCTCGCAGCACCTGTGTCTCGGGGTCCCGCGCGAGGGCAGATAGGGGCCTCTGCTCCAGGCCCAACAACTCTGGCCGCACCAGCTCATCCTGATTTGCTCCCTCTTCAAACACCAATTGATCACCAGGCTGGGGTCTCAGACGATTCGGTGCCTGCCCTAGCGCCGACATAGGCACTGCCATGCCAGTCGCCAGGCCCATCTTGAAGATAGACCGACGGCTTAGTGTTGTTGCTTCTCGGTCTTTCTCGTTGCGACTGTCACTACTACTCATTGTATGTCCTGCATGGCTGGCGAATCATGGGTTTAGCTGTTTGTGGCTATAGAAGGTACCAAAGAGCCGGAAGCGCTGCAATCATGTTGCCTTCCTGTCAAATTGATTACCCCAGGGGCCAGTGCTATGTTGCGCTATACCAATGTGCGAGATAGCGCATTCAACAGTACGGAAAGCCGTCAGGAAAATAACCCAGAATGAGCCCCAAGAGAGAGTCGAAGAATTAATGAGCGCCTCCACTCGCATTCTGATTGGACTGGGGATGGGCCTGATAGGCGGGGTTAGCTTCTCGCTTCTCGATATCTCAGCCGACTCACTCCTGCCATCGATAATCGAACCTATAGGCACACTGTGGGTAAATGGGATTCGCATGACAGTTGTGCCGCTGTTAATGGCACTAATGATTACCGCCATAGCAGGGCAGGAAACCACCGGTACTATAGCCCAACTTGGCGGCAAGGCGATTGCACTATTCGTTACCATGATTGTCGTTTCCAGCCTGTTCACATTTTTTGTCGCGCCGCCCCTGATAGCGATGCTAAACATCGATCCCGATGCGAGCCGCAGTCTGTTAGAGCGAACAACAACTGCAGCTGTCGGCAGTAGCGAGCTACCACCCTTTCGCGACTGGTTGGTAGCGCTGATACCCATCAACCCCATCCGCGCCGCCGTCAACAACGCCATATTGCCGCTTATGATATTCACCGGCCTATTTTCAATGGCGCTATTGAAGATCAAAACCAAGGAACGGGCCGCCATCGTTAGTTTCTTCACTGCCATCAAAGACAGTATGTTTGTGCTTATCGGCTGGATTATGATGCTGGCACCAGTCGGTATTTTTGCGTTGGTATTTCCGCTGGCAGCAACTCTCGGCGTGTCGGCTATCTCTGTGCTAGGTTCCTTCATTGTCATAGTGTCGAGCTTGATAGTCGTCTTCACGCTGGCACTGTATCCCCTGGCTGCCTATATTGGCCGCATCCCCCTGCGCGACTTTACTCGCGCTCTCGCACCAGCGCAGATTGTTGGCTTCAGCACACGCTCCTCACTGGCAGCGCTTCCGGCTAGCTTTACGGCAACCGAAGCACTTGGTATCTCCAGCAGAGTCTCCGGAATGGTGCTGCCCATTGCAGTGACCTTATTCCATTTTGCCTCACCCATGGGAAGAACGGCGGGTACGTATTTCGTCGCGAGCCTATACGGCATCGACCTGTCGATTTATGAACTGTTCATTATTGCAGCTGCAATAGGCCTGTTAAGCTTTTACTCTCCCGCAATACCCAGCGGAGGATTGCTCATCATGGCACCGGTGTATATCTCTCTCGGCTTGCCGGTAGAAGGCATTGGCATCCTGATCGCCATCGACTTAATTGTGGATATGTTTATTACCGCGGCGAATGTCAGCGCCAATGTCACTGTAGCGGCGATGCTCTCAAGAAGCCGCTCTTAAAACCGCAGCATGATCGGTATTGCATCCTATATGCTTAACGCTAGGAGCTAAGAAACCCCTCGCAGAAGCACTATGACATTGATATGGCTCAACACAGCAGAATCGCCAGCTCTTATTATTTCCCTAGTCTTTATCGATTGGAATCAGGGAGTTGTCATGAACAGATCAAAACTACTCATTGCCTCGTTATTGTTCGCCGCACTCTCCTATGCTCAGACTGGACTCGCCCAATCTCTCGTATACGGTGAGTACCTGTCAAATGGAGCCGAAAACGGCACGGGCAAGTGCAAGTGCAAGTGCAAGTGCAAGTGCAAACTTAGCATCATTAGCTTCGAGAAAGAGCACAAGTATGGAGACGACACCTCCGATTTGGAATCGACTGGTGACGGCGCCTGTGAATGGACGGCTATTTGCGTATCCAAGAATTTCGTTATCACGGCAGGATTGGTGGCCAGCCGCGGAACGGCAGCTTTTGTTAAGCTAAGCTTTCCCATCGGCCCTGCAGGAAAGAGAGTCGAACTCATTGCCTGCCATGTGGATGGGTCGGTTCGCAACAGAGAAGCATTCTCAAGAATCTAAGCAGGCCTTGTAGCCACTCTGCATCTTAGCAAGACAAATTACTGTGCGGTCTAACTGACTATGAGGCTGCGCGGCTACCGAATCCAATAACGCTAGGGTAGTATGGGGCTATGCCTTACTCCGAGCACAAATCT
>CAJQHM010000082.1 GCA_905478195.1 uncultured Pseudomonadales bacterium | reverse complement strand
ACCGCAGTGCGGCAGAAAGGATCCTCCCCCTGGCGCGGGATCGAGGCATTGCCGTACTAACAAATTTACCCTTTGGCCGTGGCCGCCTATTCAATGCGGTAGGTGACAGGCCCTTACCGGACTGGGCCGCCGATATAGAGGCCACGTCCTGGGCACAGCTGTTTCTGAAATATGTGATGTCACACACGAGCACGCCAATACCCATTCCAGGCACTACCAAACCCCACCACGCCGAAGACAATATTCAAGCTGCCAGAGGGCGGCTACCCGATGCAAATCTGCGCGCCGAGATGGAACGGTTTATAGACCCACTCTTGGCCTAAATATCATGCCAGCTTAAACACCTGAGCCCCAAAGTAGGATGATTAAAACTGGAAACACTAGCTAGATTAGAAGAAACAGCGCTTAGTATTTGGATGCGCGAATCCGGCTTTGCGTTCTTTAGCGCACTGACTGTGCACTCATTAGCTATGGCATTTGTCGTAGGGATAAACTTTGCGATCGCGCTGCGCCTGATTGGCTTTGCCCCACGGATAGAGATAGCAGCACTGAGCCGCTTCTATAGCTTGCACTGGTATGCCGCGGCATTCATATTTATTTCTGGAATGGCGTTGCTGTTAGCCTACCCGGCAAAGGCCCTAACGAACCCGGTCTTCTACCTAAAAGTAGCCGCGCTGACTCTAGGTTTATTGATCAGCAGACACTTTCAGGCAACTTTCTTCGACAAGCCCAAAGTCACTAACGATCGCCAGACGATTAATCTGGCCTATGTCTCCGTATTGCTGTGGGTGGTCACACTAACCGCTGGTCGCTTCCTCGCCTATACCCACAACACTCTTCTCGCCTCACGGTATTTTTAAGCGATCATGATAGAGATCCTACTCAGCTTTTCCCAAGCGACAGGCATTTACTCCTTCATGAATTCTCCATGGGGCTGGCCTGTCGCCGAATCCATCCATTTCTTCGGATTGTGCTTGCTGGTCGGTACCGTCGGTTTGTTCGACTTGCGCATGATGGGTTTTGCAAAAGAAATTTCCCTCGCCGAACTGCATCGCTTGGTCCCTGCAGGGGTCGCCGGCTACTCGCTGAATGTAGTGACTGGCATCATGTTCCTGAGCACGGCCCCAGATCAATATATCTACAACCCCGCCGTACAAAGTAAATTCTTCTTCATGCTTATCGCTGGCATTAACATGATGTTTTTCTATGCCACTACGGCGAAACAAGTGAAATCAGGAACGGCAATCGTTGGGGTGGTTTTTCGTGCAAAGGCCATAGCAGCAATCTCTCTTGCCTGTTGGTGCGGGGTGATTATCTGCGGTCGCCTTATCACGTACTATCGCCCTCCCTATCATTGGTGTCTCTGGTGTTAAGGCCAGAAGTTTTCAACACGCGTATTGATTGAATTAAAGCTAGATCTGCATTAGTCTTCCTGCGCTTGCAGATGTGCCGGCTGGCAAAATAAAAGCAGCGCTGCTAGAAACAGTTTTCGGATTCAAAGTTCAACCCCTCTTCAAATAGGCTCTTATGCAACTTCACTCAGAACATTCCATTGGAATTTTTCACATCAAGATAAACTGGCTCTTCGCCGCCTGCGTGTTTATGACTTTTGCCGCCTTTGCCCGGCTAGGGCTCTGGCAGCTAGACCGCGCAGCCGAAAAGGTTGCCGCACAACAAGCCATGGTAATCGAGTCCAGTCAAAATGCGGAGCCCATAGAGAGTATTCCGGCCGGCCACCTGCATCGGGCAAACCCCGATTTACTGAACCGCCATGTCTCACTGACAGGGGAGTTCGTGAATGAGCGCTCTATCTTGCTACTAGCTGAATTCTTTCAGGGGATGATCGGTTATGGGGTCGTGACGCCATTTCGGCTCGAAAGCAACGGCCAATTGGTTCTGGTAAGCCGCGGCTGGACTACCGGCATATTGCCACCGGATACCCCGCCAGATCTGCGCCCGGCATCGGGTCCGGTCGAGATTACCGCTCAGATATTCGTTCCCGAAGAAAATGCGCGGGTATTAGCAAGCCAAATCGATGCCTCGCAGTGGCCTCTGCGCATACGCAGCCTCGAAATCGACGTAATTAGCGATATCCTCGGCGAACCGTTGTTTCCCTTCGAGGTTCGGCTCACCGAGGAGCAGGCAGGCGTTCTAGTTCGCCATTGGCCCGCCGTAAACGCCGACGTGAACCAGAACTTATCTTATGCACTTCAATGGTTTAGCTTCGCTTTGTTAGTTCTTTTCATAAGTTTGCTAGCAAGCAGTAATCTCTGGGCCCTGTTGCGCGGACGCTAACTTTAGCCAGATTTTAGGCTAGCAAACCGCCAAAAAACTGACGAATTATCGAGTTTTCGGTAGATTTAGCGAAATTAAGGCTTATAGCACTGGCCAGCAGATCAACTTTAAGTGGATTTGGAATACTCCTATATTCAATTACTCACCTAAAAATGCTATGGTTCATAGGTTACTAAGTACTACTACCAATACTTACGAAACCATTATCAATCTCAACCGATTTAAGACCGAACAGGCTATGAGGAGTAGCAACTATGCGAATTATTTCCGCTAAATCACTGCTAGGCAGTATTGCAGTCACAGCAGCAATGTCCATCCCTGGAATATCGCTAGCACAGTCCAGCGAAGTTACATTCCATAAGGACATTGAACCAATTCTGCAGCGCAGCTGTCAGAACTGTCACCGCCCAGGCGGTGCTGGGCCAATGCCTTTGGTGACTTATGATCAGGTTGCACCTTTTGCCGGTTTGATCGAGTACAAGACAGCTCTGCGTGACCGTGCTGGCGCCATGCCTCCTTGGTACATGGAGAAAGACATCGGTATCCAGGCATACAAGGATGACCCTTCTCTAAGCGATGAAGAACTTGCTCTGATTTCTACCTGGGCACGTACTGGCACGCCAAAAGGCAGCGAAGCAGACTCACCCACTCCTTTGGTCTTTGACGACAGCCTGAAGTGGAAGGCTGGTGAGCCTGACCTTGTGGTTGTCATGAACGATGTAACCAAGTTAGCGGGCACACCTGACTGGTGGGGTGAGATAGATTACATTCCTACGGGCTTGGAAGAAGATCGCTATGTAAAGTCAGTCGAAGTCGTTGAAGTCAACGATGTAAACAATCAGGCAGGCACTGGCCGAGATACTGTTGGTGGCGCCTATATCTTCCACCACATGATTTGGGGCACAGCCCAGCTTAACGAGAACGGCGAGCGTGATGGCAGCTTCTCCATTCCATGGCCGGTTCACGAAGTCGGCAGAAACGCTGACATCTTCGACGAAGATGCGGGTCGCTTGTTGAAGGCGGGTTCATCAATCGTTTCCGATTCCGTGCACTTGCACTCCAACGGACGTGATACCACCGGTCACCTTGAGGTTGGTTTTCGTTTCCACCCTGAGGATTACAAGCCGAAATACCAGAATGCCTTCATCGGCCTGGGTAATGGCGTCGATATCAGTATTACGGGTAACGAGAAGGACCAGGAGCTACACGCCTACACGGTGCTTAATCAGCACACTAAGGTCATAACATTCGAGCCACACCTGCATGCTCCTGGTGAGCGCATGTGTCTTGAGGCCATTTGGGGCTACACGGTAGAAACGCTTTCTTGCGTAGGCTACGACCACAACTGGGTGCGCGGCTACCCCTATGAAGACCATGCAGCCCCTCTTCTACCTAAGGGCACTATCTTGCATATCGTTGGCTATATGAACAACACGGAGACCAACCCGAACGTTCCTGATCCGCGCAACTGGCAGGGTTCTGGTAACCGCTCAGTAACGAATATGTTCATCGACCTGGGCATTCGCGTTACCTTAACAGATGATCAATTCTTCGAAGCTATGGAAGAGAGACGTCAGGTACTGAATTTGGGACCCAATGACCATGTTATTGGTTGCCCACTATGCTTGGCTCCTCTAGTCGCTCCTATCGCCGAATCTGGAAGCGAAGAAGCGAACGACGTGGCTGGTAACTAGCCGAGGTTGTAGCATTACGATGAGTAAGTTAGTTAGTAGATCAATCAGCAGGGTTAACGCCCTGCTGATTGCTGTTTTTGTAGTAGTCACATCGAGCGCAGCCCTTGCCGACACCTATCAGTTCGGACAGCACATCGAGCCTGCCTATGAAGGCTGGCGCCCGAATGCAGACGGCACCTTCAGCTTCATGTTTGGTTACATGAATGAGAACTGGACCGAGCAACCGGACGTTGCTATTGGAGACAATAATTTTTTCTCCCCCGGCGATGCCGACAGAGGACAGCCAACCCACTTCCTGCCCCGCAGAAACCGCTTCACCTTTGAGGTTGTAGTTCCTTCCGATTGGGGCGAACGCGAGTTAGTTTGGACGCTGAACGTCAACGGCATTGAGCGTAAAGCTTATGCAACACTAAAAGACGATTATCTTGTAGATAATATGGTCATAGCTTCCGAGACCGGTTCACTAGGTGCCGGCACCAGTAGTCCAGAGTCTCGTGCCAATATTCCACCCGTGGTAACTATTCAGGGTGACGATATTCGCACTGCACGCGTAGGTGAAGAGATGAGCTTCGTCACTCAAGTAATTGATGACGGCCTGCCGAAAGCTAGACGAGAAAGCACTACAAGTGAGAGCGATCTCCAGCGACGCATGATGCGCCCCCCTACACGTATTACCGTAGGTAAGGTTAACGGTCTGTTTTTGTCCTGGAACAAATATAGGGGCCCTGGCAATGTAACATTTGACCCTCCTATGCCTAAGCCTTGGGAAGACACCAGAACATCTGCCAATTCTCCCTGGGGTGCACTCTGGTTACCACCAGAAGCTCCAGAGGATGGCTTGTATGAGGTAACCGCAACCTTCGACGCGCCTGGAACTTATATACTCTGGGGGCGCGCCGACGATGGCGGTCTTTATCACGATGGTTACATCACAGTGAATGTGACCGAGTAATTAGTAAATTATAAAAAGGGGCGTTTTTCGCCCCTTTTTATTGCCTGAGATTTGAATATTTCAGCAGGTCAAAATCCATTAAAACTGCTCTGGATAGAATTGATCAGAGTCAACACTCCGATCCCCTCAGGCGTTATGCTTTAAACACGTTATTACTCACTAAAATTAAATTGTGCCAGAGGAAAGACATGAACCACTATTCAAATAATAAGAAAAAATGGCTAACTGGATTGCTTCTCTTCTCACTACTGAGCATCCAGTCAGCGACGGCACAGCTCAGCTATCGCGCCGGTGCCGAGATCGAGCCAGGTTATGAAGGTTGGCGCGCCAACGAAGATGGGACCTATACTCTCATTTTCGGATATATGAATGAGAATTGGGAAGAACAGCCTGACATTGAGGTCGGGGAAAACAACTTCTTTACTCCCGGAGATGCCGACCGAGGACAGCCTACACATTTTTTACCAAGACGTAACCGGTTCACCTTCGAGGTGGTTGTACCATCAGACTGGGGCGACCGTGAGCTGGTTTGGACACTAACTCACAATGGCGAAACCAACAGGGCCTACGGCACACTGACCACTGACTACCTGATCGATAATATGGTTATCGCCTCAGAGACCGGGTCTTTAGGCGCTGGAACTAGCAGCCCCGAATCTCGTGCAAATATTGCTCCCGTAGTCACCGTTCAGGGTGAAACTGCGAATGGTGGCATAACCAGAAACGCGAAAGTCGGCGAAGAAATTATAATCACAACACATGTTTCCGATGATGGCTTACCCAAGCCCCGCAGCACCACCTCCGCACGAACGAGTACAACGGTTCAGGAACGTATGATGCGACCACCACGTCGAACCACAGTAGGTAAGACTAACGGACTGTTTCTATCTTGGAATAAGTACAGAGGCCCCGGCGAGGTTAGCTTCGAGCCAGCACAGGTAAAACCCTGGGAAGACACAAGAACTTCAGCTAATTCACCATGGGGAGCTCTTTGGACCCCTCCTCCCATTCCAGAAGATGGCATCTACGAAGTGAGGGCCACGTTTTCAGAGCCCGGCGAGTATGTGCTGTGGGCCCGAGGGGATGATGGTGGGCTATATCACGATCAGCGCATTACGGTTAACGTAAGCCCTTAAAATTTAGCGCGGCGCGGTGGAGGAATCCTGCGATTGCTCCGCCTCTTCAGCCTCTAGTTTAATTGTGAAGGGGGGATCGTAGCGAGGCTTATCTTGATTGAGGATGATATTCGTGCGCGGTGGCGTCACATAGCGAACATCGGAATCGGGCCCACCGTTTTGCGTATCTATTAACAGCGCCTCTGCAGCCTTTGTTAGCGATGGGGCCTGTGCATCCGGCCCGAAGGAAAAGCTAAAACTCCCTCTGACTAGAAAGTCATTCTCGGCAAGAATCGCCCAATCTGCCGTGTAATAGGTAGCAGTATTGAGTTGCGGAACATCCCAGAAGAATTCCTCTTTTACCTTCGGATCGTAGCGAAAGCTAATATCCACCCAATCTCGCAGCTCATTCCTAAGAGTCAATTTAACCAATCGCACACCGTAGGGAAACTCCAAACGCAGTCGCTCGGGGGCAGCCACTAGGACACTGTCATCTGCGGGTGAGGTTTCTGTTTCGATGTTAATTCCTGTAACATCTTGTCCTTGAGCATAGAGACCTCCCACGGGGGACTGAGCAATGGCAGAATGCCATAGCCCTAGGCTCAGACAAGCTATACAGACTTTTTGGATTGAGTACGGATTCAATGCGCTTCCACTTTAGTCCCGCCATGGCGAAAAATTCAATTCTTTCGCAACTTTCGCGACTATTGCCACTTAAAACTGATGGCGAAGAATAGCATCGCCGACCAGATTTGGGAAATGTGAAGATAGCCCGAGCATGAGCATGGGATAGAGAAAAGAAGGCCAAGAATGCAGGGAACAAATATAGATCTCATACTCGACGAGCTCGAGAATAGCAATTCTAATACCACACATTTTAGCGAGAACTGGTCACAGGGTCGTTCAGCTTACGGTGGGCTGGCAGCTGCATTTGCGGTAACCGCCATGAGAAAACAGCTAGCTCAAGCACAGACCATTCGTTCTTTAATGGTCTCTTTTATAGCACCGGTCGCCGCCGGCGAAGTTACGGTAGAGGCTTCCCTTCTGCGCCAGGGGAAAAACGTATCTCAGTGCAGTGCGAACGTAATATCACAGGGGCAGATCGCCCTTCAAGCCATGGCCGCTTTTGGTAATTCGCGCGAGGCCTTCGCTCCCCCCCGTCAAGCCATAAAGGATTTACCGGACAGAAATAGCGGCATAGCTTTTAGCGACAATAGCAAACCGAAGCCTCATTTCTTGCAGTACTTCGATGGCTGCTGGATTGGTGGTGGCATACCTTTCTCCGGTAACTACAAGCCGTTTCTAAATCTATGGGTTCGGCACAAGCAAGATGTTTCCCGGTTTCCTATAGAGAAGCTGCTAGCGATAGCTGATATTCCGCCACCCGTGCTGCTATCGCATTTTGATAAAGCTCCGGTCCCGGCTAGCTCGCTGAGCTGGTCCTTAGAATTTATAGAGGCGCCGGAGTTAATACGCAGTGAATGGTTCTATATGGAATTCGAAGTCGATGCCGCGGCGGATGGCTATACGCAGCAATCCGGTAAAATATACGATGAGTCAGGCCGATTGATAGCACTGACCCGGCAGTGCATGGTCTATTTCGGCTGATTTAGCCCCTTAACTTCCCAACTCCTTAAACTCGCTAAGGCGACAGCAAGATAGAGAGTAGCGCGGGTTTTTGTTAGAATTTAGGCATTGGATGAATAGCTGAGGTGACAAGTTGATAGGCATGAATAAACTCCAACGAAAGGTGAGTCTACTCGTCTTTGGCGCGTTACTGGGTTTGCTGTCCTCTGCCACTACGCTAGCGCAGCATAGCCATGGCGTTCTAACTCCTGGCGTAACCTTTCCCCCGGACGATTCTGTACTAACTGAACCTCCACAAATGATCACTATGAGTTTTCGGGTAGACGTTCGGCTGCTAAAGCTCGCGCTATATACCGCGGAAGATGAATGGATCAATATAGACTTTCAATACGACCCTTCTCGATTTAGTCACAGCTTCGTCTTGCCGATACCGGGAGAACTCCCCAAATCGGAATACTATATCGCTCGCTGGTCAGTAACTGATGATAGAAGAGGATTGGTGAATGGTGAGTTTACATTCGCCTTCGGATCCGGCGCAATACCCCCATCAGAGACGATAGCATCTAAAGTAAGCGATCGCGTTGAGATTCTGCCCTCCACTGGCTCCTATCGCTATCAACGACCCACCAACTAATATTCTAGCGATGTTTGAATCCAGGGCTGCGCAGCACACGCCAAATAGTGGCTAGCGGAATTTAAAACCCTGCCCCTCCAGAAAGCCTCTCATGTGTGGCCTGGCCTTCTCAGAGAGAAGTGAGGACACCTGCTCAGTCCAGCTAATTCCATGCCCTCCTCCTGTCCTGGTCTTGTAGTATTCGCGAATATGATCGTCATATTCCGAGATAGCCTCTCTATCCCCTACTTCGTTATAGACCTCTTCCTTTAGTATTACCGAGAGAGGAAGCCTGGGCTTGACCTCAGGATCCTGGTCTGGATAGCCGAGGCACAGGCCAAAGACGGGATAGACTCCCTTAGGTAGCTCAAGCAATTCGGATACCTGAGCCGGGTCATTCCTGATCCCACCGATATAACAGATTCCCAAACCCACTGATTCGGCCGCCGCCACCATGCTCTGCGCCATTAAGGCAACGTCTACAGTAGCGATAATAAAATGTTCCGTATAATCACCTTCGAATGATTTCTGGTACTCTGCACAATAATTTCCTGGCCGCTTCAGGTCAGCACAGAAAATCATAAACTCGGCAGCCGATTCAACATAGCTCTGGCCACCCGCCAACTTGGCGATCGCGCTTCTGGTTTCAGTCTTCTTTATTCTAACCACCGTAGAACCCTGCAAAAAACTTGAGGTTGCTGCGGCCTGGCCCGCAGTGATGAGGTCAGCAAATAGCTCCGGCTCAATAACCTGATCGGTAAATTTTCGAATACTGCGGTGGGACTTCAGCAAGTCAATCACTGAGCTCATGAGGACATCCTATTAGTTGGTCAAGTAAGACAGTTAGTGTAGATAGCTAAAAAATTAATGGCTAGTGTTAGTAAGATTGTCGAGGAACGCCGGCACAATATCGTTGGCGAGATTTGATTCTGCATTAAATAAAAGCACTAGCCCTATGTTTGCCTCAGGCACAAATGCCATCTCAGACCTATAGCCACGCACACCGCCGCCATGATGGACCACACGCTGCCCCTCGTAATCGAAAACTCGCCAACCTGTCGCATAGTAGGCTTTTTCAAGACCCGACCAGCGGTTGAAATAATTGCCTCTGGGAGTTGCGATAATAGGTTCGTGTAACTGGGAAAGAAAATCGGAAGACAGCACCTCTGGAAAAGCCCCCAGATTAGCTCGCACCCACATACTCATGTCGAATATGCTAGCGTTAATTCCTGAGGCGGGAGCAACCGAGTAATAGGCTGGGTTAGTAGAGGTAGTGCGCCATGCGCCCCTCGACCGGCGGTGCGGAGCTGTTGCCTCCGCATTTTCCAAGTAGGGCTCCATCCCTACAGATGCGGTAATCATTCCCAGGGGTTTAAAAATTTGTTCGTAAATAAATTTCTCATAACTCTCGCCAGTACTCTGCTCGACGACATCCCCAATCAGAGAAAAGACTACGTTCTGATAGCCATAACAATCACCCGGCTGACAAACGGTTGGAATCTTCGAGAAACTTGATTTGATTCGATCATAGCCCACCCCGTCGTCCAGTAAATTAGAATAGGAGTGCGGCATCAAGCCTGTCGAATGGCTCACCACATGCTTGAGCGTGATAGCACCGGATGAGCGACGCGTACCTAAATGCATCGAAGGAAAAAGGTCGGTGAGCTTCGTGTCCCAGGTTTGATAGTGCTGATCAACCAAGAGTGCCGCTGAAGTGCCTGCAAAGGTCTTGGACATCGAGGCAATCCGAAATACAGAGTCGGTGTGCACTGGCTCGCGAGTTTCGATGCTTTTCACGCCCCATGTCTGCATATGCATGATGCCTTCGCGGGAAACTATCGCCAAGGCGACACCGGGAATTTCCTTTTCGCGAGTCGAAGCCTCCATCCAGGAAACAAATTTGGACAGATCGTAGTTGTAGTTAGCCTCTAAGGTCGGATCGCCGGCTAGAAGTGAAGAACTACCCAGAAATAGACCAAAGGCTAAACAGCGAATGAGTAGAGTTCGAATTTTGATAAATACTTCCCTGTTATGAGTGCACATAGCGACTTGCTGACTCTCGATGTTTGTATCACCCGGTTTTGGCTAAATCGCGGATCACTCGTTGCTCGCAGATGTGCAATAGCAGACCACTAGTTTAACCGCGTTGTCGAACGCTGGATACCAATTGCAACAGATACAACATCATCCCGATGCAGGTATTGGGCAAGCGTTTTAGCCGGCTATAAAAAAAGCCGACCTAACTTCAGTTAATTCTTCTTAACTCTAGTTAAGTCGGCCAAGTGGGGGCACTTTTTAGTTAAAAGAATCTAGCCTGCTAGTCGCGCTGCTCCGGTAAACACTACTTCATTCCCTATTAGGGGAGAAACAACAACATTTTGCGTCCCTCTCGAATAATAGTTAGGGCGGTTGTGGAGCCGGTCGAACCTTCGGCGTTCGCTGAAGTGGCAGAATTGAATGCCTCAAGGTCAGCTATCTGCTTGCGATTTACCTCAACAATTACATCTCCTTCTCGCAGCCCTGCCGCCCAAGAACCTCCTGACTGACTTAAAGAAACAACTTCAACACCTTGTTTTATAACAGGATAGTCACTTCTTATAGTTTCTAGCATCGCCCCGCGAAATTCCTTGTTGACCGCATCTGGCGAAACGGCAACAAGCGCCTGACCCGAAGAGCCCCCGATCCTGGCTAGCAGGGTTTCGCGCTTGCCATTGCGATACAGCGCCAGTTCAACCTCCTGCTCTTGGAGCATAAGCCCCACTCGATTTCGCAGCTGTCTACTGCCATGTACCTCTTCCCCATCTATCTCCACAATGACATCCGACACCAACACTCCAGCCTTATCCGCTGCACTATCTGGAATCACACTCGTCACAACAGCGCCATAATCAACCTGAACGTCTAACGCTGCGACAATATCCGGGGTAGCATCGGCTATGGTCACGCCAAGAAGCCCGCGCCGGACCTCCCCATCGCGTCTCAGGTGCTCCATGACGGTTGCCACCATATCCGTAGGCACGGCAAAGCCTATACCGTTACTGCCGCCACTACCGCTTATTATCGCCGTGTTAATCCCTATTAAGCTGCCCTCCATATCCACCAACGCGCCACCCGAATTACCCTGATTAATGGCCGCATCTGTCTGGATAAAGTCCTCATAGTTATTATTGTTTATACCGGCACGGCCCAGAGCGCTGACAATACCTGAGGTAACCGTTTGCCCAATACCGAACGGGTTGCCTATGGCGACAACATAGTCGCCAACGGCGACTGTGCTGACATCGGCAAAGTCAATTTCCACGAGATCCTCTGCCTCAACCTGCAATAACGCTACGTCGGTGCCAGGATCACTGCCCAGAAGCTTCGCTCTCAGGCTTCTATCATCATTGAGCCACACTGTTATCTGAGAGGCATCTGCAACTACATGATGATTTGTGATAATCAGACCTTCGGCGGCATCGACGATTACACCTGATCCGGCGCCGGTAGCGTAGGACCACTGAGGCACCTCATTAGTAAGGTCGGGGACTTCTCCGAAGAAGCGTCTGGCCCCCTCTGGTAGCTCTTTACCATTGAAAAAATAGCGTCCCGCAGTAGGCATGGCTTTGCTTACACTGATACTGACTACGGCCGGAGTAACCTGCTCTAACATAGGTGCCAGAGAGGGAATCCCCTGCTGCAATGCCGCTGTGCTTATAGCTTGAACCTGAGCAGCCAAGAGCATGAGCGCCACTATTGTTAGCAATTTTCCCGATCTAATTGATATTCCAGTATTCATCTTGAAATCTCCTCCATAAACCCAATAAATGCATATAAGCTGCAGAATTACTGGCCGGCAGCCCCGAATGCATGCAGTTTGGAGTCAGATACGACGAATAACCTGAAATTGGGGTGAATTTTATGTCCAGAAAACCTGCAGAGGGAGAAAATTGCGGTTGAAGCGGTCCAATTAAATTAGAATATGATTAGATTGGAGGACAATCGAGACCTTCTCTTAGTTTTACTGGAAAGGTTCGAAACGTAGAAAATTAGCGGAATACTCATGTCTATTACAATCACTGAACGAGCCGAACAGAGTTTTGACCTTCCACCGCATGCTGCTGCACCGGCGCTTGGCCGACCTTTCGCGCTGGGAGACTGGCAAGTACTGCCGCAGTTGAATCGCCTGCAACATCTCACTAGCAGCGAAGAGCGACAGTTAGAACCACGCCTGATTAAGTTGCTTTGTTTTCTCGCGGCAAATGGAAACCGGGTTCTATCACGCGAGGAGCTTGTACAAGAACTATGGCCCCGAGTCATAGTGAATGAAAATTCACTCACCCGAGTCATCTCGGAGCTACGCAAGCAGTTGCAATCTACAAACGCTGCACATCCCAATTACATCCAAACCATTCCCAAGCGAGGCTACCGCCTCATCCCCATGGTCGAATTCACAGAAGCTCGGCGCTCTACAGCAATGCCTAGCAATTTTTCGTTGTGGAGCGAACTACTCACACAGCCACCTCGAAGGTTTGCTGCCGCTCTATCGGCCGCAGGTCTGTGTTTGATACTGGCTGGATGGCTAACTATAGACGCTCAAAACCTCGTCGATCTGGATCGAGGCCAGGTAGTGTTGAGTGACGACGTAGTCAACGAAGAACCTGATTATCTGGGTGGCACGCTGCAGCTAAGCACAATCAATGAAAGTTCTACCGTCGTTGAATCTATCGCATCGCCCGTAGTCTCTCTGGACGAGAAGCAATACGCCTTCATTCAATATGACACGACCGGCTCAACCATTTTCCTTGGCGGATTTGGTACCGCAATCGAACCCGTTCCCGTTTACTACAGTAATAGACAGCTTTTCAATTTAGCCTGGTCTCCTGTGGGAAACAATCTGCTGTTTGCAAGAAGACCAAACGTTTCAACTGCGGCAGTTTTTTCGCCTGTAGGCGAGAAAGCCGAGCTGCTTATGCTAAATCTAAATACGCTGGAGACGACCCGATTAGTGGAAGACATGAACCCAGCCGATACTGATCCCTCTACCAGTCTCAATCTCACCTAGGCATTATCGAGCAAGCAACACGCTCCCTACTCGAATCCTTCTATCTACATCTGATGGCTGGCGGGGCCCACGACCGTCGAAAGATACGATGTGACTATCAGAATTGCCAAAGCAATCGCTAGCTCCACACGAATCGAAGTTTGTAGCCGCGAGATACTCACACTAGCAAGCATCGAAGGCACCAAAACAAGTTTATTGATAGCAGCGACCGCTAGAATAGCAGCGACTAGAACCAGCTTAACTAGCAAGACCACACCGTAGCCAGTATTTATCAAGTCGAAAGGCGAGTCTAACAACTCCCATGACATCAATATGCCTGCTAAAAAGAGTATCGAGAGGATGGCGATAGCATTATCACCAAAGCGCTTAAGCGTCTTCTGCAATATTTCCAGGCTTGTGCTCTTGCTCAATTGCAAAAATGGATAGAGACAACCGATCCATAGAGCGAAGGCTATAAAGTGCAGCATTATGGAAGTCTGAGCCACAATACTTAATACGGAAACATGACCGCTTACCCGATGAGAAAAGGCCAATATGATCAGAGCCGCGAACTGAATTGTAAATAGAAACCGCGCCAAAAGAACGGATAGCTTACCATCCGTATACTGCAGCTTCTTAAGAAAGACTACACTTGCCCCCCCTGCCAATATAAAGGCTAGCAGCCTGAACAAGGTGACATCACCGAGACTGGTGTCCAACAAAATAGAGGCCATCCCCCAGTCAAACATTCCCCCTACACCACTGTCGTTTATCAAACCAACCTGCACGAGAAAGCCGAGCAGAACCCCGTGAAAACCGACAACTGCGCCGACAAAGACAGTGGAAAAATTGGAGAATAGCGTTGCCCTGCTTCCATTGGAATAACGCAAAGCAGCTAGACTGCCTCCAGCTATACTGAAGGCAGCAAAGTAGAGGAGAAGTTTGGCTAGAAGGCTTGCCATCTCCCAATTGTCAGGGAGTGAAAACATCAAGCGCTCCGATTCAGCTAGTGCCCGTGGCTCGCGGCTTCGCCGGAATGATCTTCGGCCGCCGACGGGTCAACAGTAAAACTGTAACTATCTGCTACCGTGTGGCCGTCTGCACCGATGACCGCCCAGTTAACGGTGAACGCACCTGGAAGCATGCCGGGGGTTTCAATCATGAATGTGGCTTTAGGCTCGCTGTTACTCTCAAAATTAGTTGGCATTTCGTGGCCCACACCCATCAGCTCCAACTTAATCAGTTTCACCGGCCCATTGAAGCTCAGGTTAATATGTCCTGGTGCCTCCCTAATTATCGCACCGTCAGCTGGAGCGGCCTCTTTCAATGCCGTATGAGCGAAGGCAGTAGTGGAAACTAGTAGCGTGAAAACAGCGCAGGCAATGACGCGTGATGCCGACCGAAGAGACGATTGAGAATGATTCATAGAAACCTCAGATTAAGAAAAGTTAGTCAGATCAGAGGATTATCGCAGCTTGGAAGGAAATAGGCGAATCAGGAACTATGCGTCAAATTGTCGCAGAATCTAGAGCCCTCACACCCTGATCCGAACCGGATATCGCCGTATTAGGTGCCTTTCTTTTTCCATACCTGACTCCTGGGCGAGAGCGTGATCTCATCAAAAACCGTGCCGGCTCGTGACGCCAATACCATCATCACGGCCTGTGCAATATCCTCCGGCTCGATCGCGTTTTCGGGTGACTGCTCTGGCTCAAACTGTAATCGATCGAAGAATGGCGTACGCACGGCTCCCGGATTAATCAGGGTCACCCTAAGCCCAGACTTGCCGCTCTCTTCACGCAGCGCCTGGGAAAACCCACGAATAGCAAACTTACTGGCGCAATAGATACTGCCCTGCCTGGCACCCCTGAGAGCCGCTTCGGAGCCCATAAACAAGATATCACCCTCACCCTGTTTCTTTAGCTGGGGCAGGAAGGCTTTTGTAACAATTACCTGGCTAGTTAGATTGGTATCCATAACTAATCGAATGTCTTTCACCGAGAGCTGCTCCAGGAACCCCATCCTGCCGATGCCGGCATTATTGATAAGCGCGTTCACTGGCATGTCTATTTCTTCAATCAATGCAGACATTGCATCGGGAAGCGCATCTAAATCGGCAAGATTGATACTTCGGCCAATAAAATTCGGATGATCCAGCCCCGCTTTCTCCAGATTTTTGGCAATACCTAGAACCACATAACCCGCTTCAAGCAACGCCTTTACCAGGCATAGACCTATACCAGAGGATGCCCCCGTCACTATGACCATCTTTTTAGTATTTATTTTGCTCAATCTGAATACTCCAAAATACCTTCGACTATTACGCGCAACGGTAATACTGCTGCGGTGAGATATGGCTGAACAATAATTTCTCTATAGCCGCCAATTGTAAAGACTCATCCTCACTCTTTAGCGCTATCATTCCATCCGCAGTCGTCGTGGGTCGCGCAAACAATTCTTCATCAGGGTAGAGTTTAACAATTCTCTTGTGAAAATCGATTGGCATCCTAAACAAGCCGCTACTTACAGAGTGAATTTTTCTTGCATCAAGCTTCGCAAACACTTGTGCAAATAAACTCTCATAGGGCGTCAAGCCCTGAGAATCCAATATCAATGGCTCGAAGCGAAGAGCAACTCTCCAACCGGCGAGCTGCAACTTCTGCAAGGCTTCAAGTCTTTTATCGATCGATGGAACTTTATGCTCCCAGCGCGAACCCGCCTCATGAGAGGTGAAACTCATAGCAATGACGCAGTTTGGAATAACCGGCTGCTCAAGCAAATGGCGAATCTGCGTACTCTTCGTTCTGAACTCTAATTCAGCGTTAGGGTATTCTCCAAACAGCGGCACAAAATGCTTACAGAAATCGCTGACTGGCTCTAGCGCCAGGCTGTCACAGTCGTAACCGCTGTAATAGACGCCACCACCAGAATTTTTCTCTATCTTGCTAGCGATGGCTTCTTCAAAATCTTCATAATTAACGAATAGTACGTAGTTAGCTGAGCTATACATGCCCTGCAGAAAACAATAGCGACAATCGTATACACAGTTCAGCATATGCGAAAAGTAATAACTCCTGCTGTCGTTGTAACCGTAGCCATCTGGCGCCACAAGCACCTTACTCCCATACTTTTTCGCCAATATTAACGCAGGTGCCTTCTTCTGCAGACGGAAGTTCTGAGATTTTCGATTGAACACCTCCCCATAGCGCTCACAGACGACCCGCGGCACCTGAGGAAAACGATCGAGCATGTTTTTAACTCGGCTCGTTTCCAACACTTCTTCTTCTATGTAGATCGTCGAAAACATATCACTCAACCACTACTGTTTGCCCACTCTGTCAATCTGTGCCGAGAGCTGGCTGATAATTTGTTTACTGTGACTTCCAGCTAGACTTATAACACTTTCCAGATCAGCCTCAAGACCCAGCGCCTTATAGCGTAGACAGAGCCGTTTCAACTGCAATTTCTGGTTTACCGTTAGATGAATGCGCGAACAAAGCTCACGATAGACTCTGGGTATACGATGACTATCGTTGTGTTCTCTTACTAGCTCGCTCATTTTGGAAATAAGTAAAATGATTTGTTCTTGTAGCAGCCTAATCCAGATAGGTATGTTCTTGAAATCCAGCTTCTCAATCGGATTCTCCAGATTATCAGAAATTATTTTGAATACTTGCACCAATTCGGCAGTAGAGTATTTAGTCGCCTGCTCGAAAAATGAAAATGCTTCCATCTCATAGGCTGCATCTTCGGGATAGGTGCGCTCTGGCTCATCGACAGTAATCACCGCGACACTATCTATCCCTGCAATAAGCTGAGGTGGATAGGCGCTAACGCCCGATTCCTGGCAAGTGATTTTATTGCCAAGCCAGGCGCTGCCCAGCGGCGCCTTACTATGACCAGCAATACCGATATTTAACCAGGCCCGTATCTGACCTTCCTCATTGGCTTGTTGCTGCGACAGGTCGGTAATGGCTGCCTCCATAGCGGCTCTGCCGATTCCCGAAACAATCAGGTGTAGGTTGTTAGAATTACCATACTGCACGAATCGAGACGTGGTTTGAAATGGCTGCAGATGCAGCATGGGGATCAGAGCCTTAGCCTCCAGGGCATGAGCCACCACTATATTCACCGGGGTGGATTCTGATCCATGCAATGATTTTTCAAACTTCTTAATCATCATGTGCCTCAGATATCAGGCTACCGTGCATTTTTAGAAGCTGGTCATAGTAGCGGACGTCTTCGAGCTTTGCCCTCTTTGAAGCCCCATTTCTTAATATTGTCACTTTCTCTAGGAGAGTTTTCTGAACAAGTCGCCCTTGATCAGCATCCAAACTCCCACTGCTTAGAAGCTTTGTAAGAGACTGCACTCTAAATCTGTCCATACCCCAGTAATGCTTGGACAATTGATCTTCATGACCACCGTACTTCATGAGCAAGGGGTTATCCACATAGAGGACGCGTTCTTTGCAACAGATTCTCAACCAAAGATCATAGTCTTCACAGGCCGGTAACGATTCGTCAAATCCGCCTACATCTGCAAGCAGGGAACGATGCAGCACTGCCGCAGACGGAGAGATCGCACACAAGGGCAGGCACAGCGGAAAGATATAGCCGCCACTCTTTTTATGCTTGTGCATTTGATTAACGCGCTTACCGTTTCGAATCCAGATTTCATCGCTATGTACCAATCTGATATCCGGGCTCGCTTCCAGTTCAGACAACTGTACCTCGAGCTTCTTTGGCAACCACTCATCATCCGAGTCGAGAAATGCCACACAGTCGCTGGACGTAGCCTCTACTCCCGCGTTTCTCGCCGCACTGACACCCAGGTTCTGCTGCCTGATATAAATGACCTGGGAAAAATGTTCTTTGACCAACACCTCAGTAGAATCCGTTGAGCCGTCATCGATAACGCAGACTTCCTCAGGCTGCCGTGTCTGCTCAAAAACAGATTCAAGCGCGCGGCGCAGAGTCCTCGCTCTATTGTATGTTGGGATTATAACTGCGACTGAATATTTCACGGCGCTACTACTGATAGTGAGTTAAATTGGCAGCCCTTGAACAGCCACCGACCGGGGTTCGCTTGCAAAAAAAGGGAACCGAGGTTCCCTTTTTTCTATCCATACTTTCTGTGCTAAACGCTTTGGCTAATTCCGTCTAGCCAAACCAGAAAAGGCTAACTAGTTATATTTCGCCAATTCCTTTCTCGCGATAACGCGACGATGCACTTCATCCGGCCCATCGGCGAGACGCAGTGTACGCTGACCTGTCCATAGTGCCGCTAGAGGGAAGTCCTGGGATACACCGGCCGCACCGTGCATCTGAATAGCACGATCGATCACACGCAGAGCCATATTTGGTACGGCTACTTTGATCTGAGATATCGCATCACGAGCCGCCTTGTTTCCTATCGTGTCCATGAGCCATGCTGCTTTGTAGGTAAGCAGCCTGCACATCTCAATTTCAATGCGACTATCGGCAATGACGTCATAGTTGCCACCTAGCTCCGCTAGAGGCTTACCAAAGGCTTCCCTGCTTACTGCACGCTGACACATCAGATCGAGAGCCTTCTCCGCAGCACCAATAGAACGCATGCAGTGATGGATACGGCCAGGGCCTAGACGCCCCTGAGAAATTTCAAAGCCTCTGCCGCGACCAAGAATTATATTGCTTTCAGGTACTCGAACATTATGAAATTTAATATGCATATGACCATGAGGCGCATCATCGCGGCCAAAGACATGCATGGGTCGTATGACCTCAACACCTTCGGCGTCCATCGGCACAAGAATCTGTGATTGCCGAGTATGCTTTGGCGCATCGGGATCGGTTAACACCATAACGATCATAATCTTGCAGCGGGCATCACCGGCGCCAGAAATATAAAACTTCTCGCCACTTATCACCCACTCGTCGCCATCTAGGACAGCGCTCGTTGCGATATTGGTTGCATCAGAAGATGCAACACCGGGCTCAGTCATTGCGAATGCTGAGCGAATCTCACCAGAGAGCAGCGGCACCAGCCACTCTTTCTTCTGTTCTTCGGAACCATAACGTTCTAATACTTCCATGTTACCTGTATCGGGCGCACTGCAATTAAACGCCTCAGATGCAAGTCGGCTTCGCCCCATGATCTCGGCTAGGTGTGCGTACTGCAGATTCGATATGCCTGCGCCACCCTGACTCTCTGGCAGGAAGAAGTTCCACAACCCCAGCCTACGAGCCTCGGCCTTGAGGCTTTCCATTATTTCGTCTTGACGAGGCGTGTGCGACCATCGGTCACCAACACTCACCTCTTCGTGATATTCAAGCTCTACCGGCTCTACTTTTTCAGCTACAAAAATACGAATCTTTTCACGCACTTCAACTAGTTCTTCCGATAATCCTAAGTCCATCATGTTTTACACTTCCCCTAATTCCTAATTAATTAAATAGTATACGCCGATCAACTGGCAATAGTTCCACCGCCATCGATCACTATAGTCTGTCCTGTCGTAAAGCTACCCGCAGCTGACGCCAAGAATACAGCTGCACCTGCTATCTCGTCCGGCTCACCAATTCTTCGCAGCGGATACTTGGAAACCGTCGCCTCGTAGATTTCCGGGTTCTCCCACAGCGCCTTGGCAAAATCCGTTTTCACCAGCCCGGGTGCAATACAATTAACCCGAATGTTTTTCGGCCCCCATTCTACCGCCAAGTTGCGCGCAATCTGCATATCTGCGGCCTTGGATATTGCATAGGCACCGAGAGCATCGGTGCCCTTTAGACCACCGATTGAAGATACGATTATTACCGCGCCACCGCCCATTTCGGCCATGCCTGGAAGTACTTGCTGACACAACCTGTGAACGCTACCTATATTAGCATGCATTACTTTGTCGAAGGCCTGATCGGGAATATCTTGTGAGGGACCAAAATACGGATTCAATGCGGCATTACAAACCAATACACTTGCCTTTCCAAGTTGCTGCTCTGTCTTGCTGACCAACTCTTGTAATTGCTCTTTGTAGTTAATATTGCAGGCTATAGCGACAGCCACACCGCCCTTCTCTCGTATCGCGGACGCCACTTCGTCACACGCATCCTGATTACGGCTGGATATGACAACCTTTGCTCCATGTTCCGCCATGCGAGTTGCGATAGCCAGACCGATACCTTTGGTCGAACCAGTAATAATTGCCACTTTGCCTTCCAGGCTAAATAAACTCATGCTCTCTCCACTTCAACTAATCTAGTACAGATAAGATATTACAATATCAAGCCCATACATTCTGCTTCTACCTATTCTGTCCATGGGCGTCTTCCCTTGGAAATACTGGTGCCACCATCCACCGGTATGACCGTTCCATTCGTGTAGGCACCAGCCCTTGATGAAAGATAGGTCACGATACCCACCATCTCTTCAGGTCTACCAACTCGATGAAGCGGACAATCATCTTCTATATCTTTTTTGTAATGTTCAAACACATAGTCTGTCATCTTTGATTCGAAGAAACCGGGCGCTATTGCATTCACCGTGATGTGACGTGCAGCCAACTCCACCGCAAAGCTTCGGGTTAGATGATGCAGTGCGGCCTTACTTGAAGAATAGGCAAAGGTAGGTACGCGCTGGACGATAGGCACATGAATACCATCCATCGACCCAATATTGATTATCCGCGACGGATCTTCCGCAGTCGCCGATTCAGACAATAGAGGCACAGCATCACGGGTAAGCGAGAAGACCGCCGTCAAATTGGTATTAATGACTTTTGCGAAACCATCGTCGGGGTATTCTTCGAGTTTCGCACCCCAGTTCGCACCTGCGTTGTTGATCAAGATTGACAGGCCACCTAACTTCTCCTCGACAAACTGCAACAGCCGAGCACGGTCTTCGCTATCGGTAACATCTGCAGCGAGCGCCCAGCACTCACCAAACTCCGATAGCTCGGCTAGGGCCATGTCACACTTTTCCTGACTCCGAGATGCAATAACCACACGAACACCGTTACAGAGAAGCCCCTTCGCCATGATCAAACCCAAGCCGGAGCTACCACCTGTAACCAGCGCCGTCTTCCCTTCTAGGGAAAACAGGGAATTGGTCACATAATTATTGTTATCTTGCTGACTCACTAGTCTTCATCCGCGACTTTAATCAATTGCTTACCGAAATTTTTCCCCTTTAACATTCCGCGAAAATACTCCGGCGCATTCTCTAAGCCGATGCCAACGCTTTCTCTGTATTTCAATCTGCCATCCTGCACCCAGCTCCCTAATTGACGAGTCGCCTCTACCCAGCGATCGTGCCATTCGTTCACAACGAAGAATCTGTGCTCTGGCACAGGGTCTAATGCCTTAAAAATATGAAAAGGCGTCTCAGAGTTGGCGAGATCTTCGTCGTTATAATTTGATATGTATCCACATATCGGCACTCTCGCACCTGGATTCAGCAGTGGTGCTACCGCCTTGGTAACGTCACCACCTACGTTCTCAAAATAGATGTCAATACCGTCCGGGCACGCCGCGGCTAACTCGGCGGCTAGGTTGCCTGCCTTATAGTCGATGCAGGCATCAAATTTGAGCTCTTCTTTTACGTAACGGCATTTTTCTGGGCCTCCAGCAATACCCACTGCACGCAGACCTTTGATTTTAGAGATCTGCCCCACAGCGGAGCCAACAGCACCAGATGCCGCTGCAACTACCAATGTCTCTCCGGGCTGAGGCTTGCCAACCTCGGTAAGTCCAAAGTAAGCGGTTCTTCCCGTCATACCCACGACTCCAAGGTGCGCCGAGAGACTGCCGTTATTAAGATCCACTCTCATCAAACGAGGGTCATCTGCGTTCGCGACAATATGAGACTGCCATCCCATGTGCGCAGCAACGGCATCTCCTTCCACGAAATCCGGAGAAGTAGATTTCAATACAACACCGGTTGATTCACCTACTATAACGTCACCAATCTGTAGCGGGTCGGCGTAAGACTTAACATCGTGCATACGGCCGCGCATATAAGGGTCAAGAGATAGCCAGCATACACGGATCAATATCTGGTTATCGCCCAGCTCCGGGATCTCAATTTCGCGGAGTCCAAAACACTCTTCAGTTGGCTCCCCGACTGGGCGCTGCGCTAGAAATACTTGTGTATTTTTTGTCATTGTAAAATCCAGTCCTAACTCTATATCTCAGGCTGACCAGTCTACTTTACTCAATGCCTTGGAACAACTGATGCCAACGAGGATTCAAGCAAATACAGCCCATCGACGATCTCGCTCTCAGTCACATTCAACGGGGGTATAAGGCGTACTATCTTGTTTCTAGTGGGGGTTACTAGTAGACCTCTAGCAAGAGCCGCTTGGCTTAGGCGCATTACGTCCTCATCAGACCCCAGCTCGAACGCACACAACAAGCCACTCCCGCGAATGTTCCCCACGAAATCAGGAAATTTTGCAGCAATTTCCTTGAGGCCCCTGAGCAGTAATTCGCCAGAAATTTTTGCTTTTTCAGCTATATTCTCTGCACGCAGATGATCGACAACCGCGGTAGCCACGGCGCACGCCAGAGGATTACCACAGAAAGTTCCTCCGTGGTCTCCCTTGCTAAGCCTTTGATCGACAGCGTCTGATATGGCGAAGGCAGCGAATGGAAATCCACCTGCGATGCC
This sequence comes from uncultured Pseudomonadales bacterium, assembly GCA_905478195.1. GTDB lineage: Bacteria > Pseudomonadota > Gammaproteobacteria > Pseudomonadales > Pseudohongiellaceae > UBA9145. Next base: position 2,485 of record CAJQHM010000082.1, on the reverse strand, counting down.
CTTACCCATTGTCATGATATCCGGAGTGATCGACTCTTTACTGTGCTCGATGGCGAAAAACTTTCCAGTTCGACAGAAACCCGTTTGAATCTCATCAATTATCAACAGCACGCCTTTCTCTTTACAAACACTTGCCACAGCGCTTAGATAGTTTTCATGGGGAATTCTTACTCCTCCCTCACCCTGAATCGGCTCCAAGATTACCGCTGCAGTATCTTCATCGACGTCCTTAACCAGAGCCGCGAGATCTCCAAATGGAACAAAACTATTCCCGTCCAGATGAGGCAGAAATTGATCCGTGTTATCTGGCCCTCCTGAAATAGACAGTGTATTAAATGTGCGCCCATGAAACGAAGCCAGGGTCGATACTATCTTTGACTTACCATTGATTTTTCTGGCAAGTTTTATCGCTGCATCGTTTGCCTCGGCGCCGCTATTGGCAAAATAAACCTTCGAGAGATTCACCGGCAAGACCTTGCTAAGTGCACTCAATAAGCTCGCCCGCGCAGGAGAGTAAGTAAAACCTGAGTTTGGGTTTTGAATTATTTTTTGTGCCTGCGCATAGATGGCAGCTGTAATTACAGGATGTGCGTGACCAAGACAAGTCACTCCCCAGCCAGAGGTGAAGTCCAGGTATTCTCTCCCCTCTTCATCCCAAACTTTGCAACCCTCGCCCCGCTCAATAGCCACAGCCTGGCGATTACAAAAGGTAATGCCCAGACTATCCTCAGTCTCTATAGTATTCATTTCCCACCTCTTCTGCGCTTTCACTCTAGACATTCCCTACTCGGTACCAATAGGAATACAATTTCCTAAAGCCCCATCTATGGTAGAGGCTAAGGGCCGCATGATTCGATTCTTCTACCTGCAGGTAGGCATATCTAGCACCCCTGCTACGCCCCCAATTAAGCAATGACGCTAGAATTTTCGAGGCATGTCCTTTGTTACGATATTCCTCGGCCGTTGCTATTCCGAACAAGCCCAGGGCTCCGTGTGCAAGCACTCCCATAGCGCTGCTCAGGGTGCGGCCTTCCTCGTTTTTATTTGCTAGAAACAAATGGGGAGACCTAATTCTTGCCAGTGTCATTTTGTGAATAGCGATATTCTCAGCCTGCCTGTTGGTAAGCTCATACCATGCGCATAACCAGGCTTTAATCGTCAATTCTTGGCAAGATTTGGAGTCATCACCAAGAGCGACTTCATCGAGATCCAATAGCATCGAGTGGGTTAGCGACTGTTTTTCATACCCTCTAGCGGCAAGCGCAGTATCGATAGCGATGACGTCCTCGAATGACGAAACACGGGGCTGTAGCAGCTTCACGACAGGCGCTATATTTCGTCGAGAGAAGAAATTTTCTGTTACGGAAATCAACTCGGTATTTTTAATTCTGACATTCGGGTAGACGCTCAAGGAATTCGCGCGTCGGTCCATACCCCTGGCATATCTAAGCACACCAAAGAGCAGCTCCTGCTCCTCCAATGCAGGCCAGGCCAGCCTGCTCGCCTTTTCTATCTCCATTACATTCATCGCGTCTCTCCACTGCGTTCAATCAACACCGAATAATCGGCAAAAAAAAACCCCTAAGGCCGAAGGCGCTTAGGGGTTTCAATACTCGTTTTAGTTAACTAGTTAGAACCACTGCTCTCCGGCAAGGGGTAAATATGTCGCGCGCGCGGCGCGACGGGCCGCCGCATTGAATGCTGCTGCCTGCCGTAGTGCTACTTGCTGTATTCTGCGATCGATCATAAGAATTCTGATTTTGGGCTTCATCTAAGGGAACGCACTGTATTGGAATCGATTTACGCTGTCAATAAAGTTCTTAACATCCTATACATCGCCACTAGCTTCGTCTCTGTCCTCGTCCCTGTCCCTGTCCCTGTCCCTGTCAGAGTCTGAGCGACTCTCCCCAAACCCTTCAAAGTTATTCACGTTGAAATCAAAAAATGGATTCTCAAATTCAAAAACCCTTACCTCTCGCCCGGTGATCGCTCCCTCAGCTACCAGAACCCCTAAATAAACCACCAGCGTAACTACTAGCAATGTATATCGATTCTTTAAAATAATATTTTTCATGATCCGCACCTTTGAATCGCTAGTCGGTAAATCGTCGCATGTATACGGCGCCTGTGATGAGAACTGATCCCACAACTATCCCAAACAATGTCTCGTAATTAAAAATTCTCTCTAAAAGACTCTGAAACTCAAATATAATATATTGATTAGGGTTCGCTGCTCGCGATTGCACCCAATTAGCTAAGTACTGTGTGCCAAATATGAAACCCTCAAAGAACCCAACCAGAATGAAGACACCACCAGCCCAAAGCAGCGGAGTCTTCTTGGCGAATGCTGAAAACAACAGCAGCCAACCAATAGTGGGAAGAAGCCATAGCGAAGTTACTAAAGCAGAGCAATAGATAAGCACCAAGCTGGCGATAGCGGCCAGAAACATCCATCCGATGCCTACTAGATCCACTTCATTACTCA
>CAJQHM010000081.1 GCA_905478195.1 uncultured Pseudomonadales bacterium | reverse complement strand
CTGTGAAAAGTAGAGAAGAGATATCCTCTCGGACCGAGCACGCGCCTGCCAATACCGTAACACATGCCGAAGATGTTATTGCAGATTTGCGCTCGGTTCAGGAGAGCTTCCGATTGAGCTATAGCGACGATATCGTGTCTGTGGACACCGATCTGGTAGAGACGGGTGGTGGTGAGCTAATAGCGAGTCTTAACAAACTAGGACGAGATTACGCTGATTTGTACGATCAGGCATTTTCTCGTGAGTTAAAAATTGCTGAAGAATATCTGAGAGTGTGTCGAAAGCTTCAGGAAGTCGAAGTCAATCAGGTTCAGCTGGCCTCATCTTTGGAGTATGCGCAGTCGGTACACGACGGGAAACCCAAGGATGTCAATTTGATTCAGTCGGAGCACTCATGGCTCACTCAGATATCTGACAGTATAAGTGCACTAGATGCCGCTCGCCTTGAGAAACAGAAAGATTATGATATGCGGTTGGATGCAATGTTATCGAGTTCTAGGCAGGAGCTTGATACTTTGCAATCCGAGCTTGAAGCCCTCCGGCAAACAACGCTCGCATCGCCAGCAGACGCGCTCCGTAGCCTTTCTCAAGATGATTCAGATGAGAATTCGGCACATGGCGCATTAGATTTTTCCGATTCGTTGTATGAAGAGTCGCTTGATGTATACATGGACTGGATACAGGGACAGAGAGTCTTGATCAAAGACAAATCAGAAAAAATTAAGGCGCTCGGCAAAACCTTGGCGGCTAAAGAAGCCGAGCTAAAAAATGAGTGCGCCGCCAGTATACAAGCCATTGTTGACGAAATTGCTGACCAGCAGCAGACAGTCAAAAGTACGATCGAGATCATGAGCAAGGATCGTGAAGACTTTGCGGATCTGCTTAATAGCCTTCAAGACGACGCCGGCCAAATTATCGACGCGCTGCAGCGGTCGATGAGGCAGCGAACGCTGTTCGCATCGCAGTTCGAAGATTGTCTTGCGTCGGCGACCATTCAGCTCGGCCGAGTCTCGGATGACGGTTCCAACGGTGGAATGATATCGAACAATTTCGGGGTCTGATAAAACTGTTATGTCGAGATTACTATCGATTTTACTTTTGCTGTTGGTGGCTGCATGTGAGCAACCCGATGCAGGTGTACAACAAGAAGATCAGGATAGATGTTTTGAACAATACATGACTGAGTTTCGAGGGCAATACCCGAAAGCGACTCTAGAGAAAGCGGCGGCGCTTAAGTGCTATAGAAATTGAGTAAAGGACGTCAGATAGCAATCGGGTTGATTGCAGAAGCTCCGGTTATCTTGTCTAAATCTATATCTTGCTTCCCAACAGATTCATATTTGAGGAATTGCTCTAATGAATAAAAACGAGGCTCGCGATTCGTTATGGATTAGCTTATTGCTAATCGTCATTGTCGGTATGGTTATCGGGACTTTAGGAGGTATAGCTGCTAACGGCTTCGTGATTGGAGCAAAGTTCTTTTTCGAACTGATACCCGTATCAGGCGAGGCCAGAGATCCACTAAGTTTTGGTATCCACTGGGCTGTTTTAGTGGGTGCGGCACTCCTTATCCTGAGTCTAAAGCGGTGGGCGAAGCTCCCCAGGTGGCATGGACCCGCTGACACAATTCTGTCAGCTCAGCTCTCTACCGAGCCCTTCCAAACCAAGACGGGGTTCTTATCAACTACGGCCGCCTTTATTTCCGCCAGTGCTGGCGCCTCAGTTGGTCAGTATGGTCCGGTGCTCCACTTCGGAGCCTCTGTTGCCAGCGGCGTTCGAAAACTGATACCAACAAGAATTAGCAGTGAGGTCTATTTGGCAGCGGGTGTTGCCGCTGCTATTTCAGCCGGATTCAATGCTCCTATTGCTGGCGTTATCTTCGCTAGTGAAGCCGTTCTTCGCCATTTTTCGGTTCGGGCGCTGGCGCCACTAGCCGTCGCGTCTATTACCGCCGCCGCTGTCACGAACCTGCTGTTTAATCGGGGCTCGCCCTACGAAATAATGCCAGTCGATTTTCTAATGCACGAGACAATACCGCTGTTGCTTATCGTTGCACTGGCATCTGCTGGGACTGCCATCGTATTCATGTCTTCTCTGCTGAAGGTTGTTGCATGGTCTGGTCGGCAGGGTAATGAATTAGCTATTATTCTCCTGTCAGCTACTCTGATGGCTGTGATCGGGACCTTAGTGCCAGAGGTATTCGGACTGGGTAGCGATACGATCAACTTATTCTTTGCTAATGCATTTTTGTTAGACTATCTGATGATCATTTTGATAGCTAAGCTGTGCGCATCGGTACTCTGTCTGGGCATGGGCTTATTTGGGGGCGTCTTTTCGCCGGCCATATTTTTAGGTGCATGTTTGGGTTCCATCGTAGGAGTGGTTGCTACCTATCTCGGGTACGATCCGAGTATCGTGCCATTAATGACCGTGGTAGGCATGGCCTGTGTTGCCAGCAGTGTGGTCGGTGCGCCAATAGCGATCGTTCTGATCGTATTTGAGCTGACGCAGTCATACCAATATGCGGTCGCCGCTATTTTTTCAGTTGCGATATGTTCGCTGATTTCAACCCGGTTATATGGGTACTCGTACTTTGATAGGCAGCTTTTGTTGCGAGGTTTTAATCTTAAGTTAGGACGGGAGTACCTTATCCTTGATCAATTGAAAGTCGATGGTCTCGACATAAGGCCAGTGGAGAGTTTTTCGGCAGACGCGCTCTGCAGCGAAATTGTGACGTCACTGAGAGATCTTGGGAATACGGAAGCGTATGTGACTGATCATGAGCAAAAACTCTTAGGTGTCGTAAGTCTGACAAATGCACTTCGATACCCAAATGAGCAAGCGGCTGCTGCTTTTATTGAGGCGCCTTCAATACTAGAGCTTAAGTTCAGTTTAAGAGATGCGATGGAAGTCGCGAGGAGCTTTATCGGTGAAGCGATTCCTGTTCTCGACGAACGGGGAGTGCTTTGCGGCTGCCTGAGCGAGGGCGATATCTTAGGCGGCGTCTTGTCTGTGCAGGAGGAGGTAAAATCTTATGAGAGGAATTAAGGAATTTATTATCGGTTGCGCTGTGGCGCTCTTGTCTACTTGTGGCTTGATGTCTGCCTTGGCCGATGACGAAGAGGCTGCGTTTAATGCAGGGCTGGCAGCCATGCAACGGGGCCATTATGCGATGGCCTACCGAGCCTGGATCGATATAGCACAGTCAGGCAATGCTCGCGCTAAATCCAATATCGGCTACCTATACGAGCAGGGGTTTGGGGTCAGTCAAGATTACGGCAAGGCTATGACCTGGTACTCTGACGCGGCAGACGATGGTCTGGCGGAAGCGCAGCATAATTTGGGTATGATGTACGCCAATGCGCTTGGCACTGAGGAGAGTTGGGGCAGGGCGCTGTTATGGTTTCGGCGTGCAGCAGAAAACGAGTCGTTCGAGAGCACGTACATGATTGGTCTGAGCTACTATCGTGGATTGGGTCAAATTGAAGATAAGCCCAGTGCGCTGCACTATTTCAGAATCGCGGCTGAAAGCGGTTACGCAGACGCTCAGTACATGCTGTCCTATATGCTGCTCGCTGCGGAGGGCCCTACATTAAAAGCAGATCCATTTAACGCTTATGTATGGTCTTCCTTAGCTTTGGAGGGTGGTCAAGTTCAGGCTGAAGAGGTCAGAGATCTAGC
>CAJQHM010000080.1 GCA_905478195.1 uncultured Pseudomonadales bacterium | reverse complement strand
CATCGGCGATCGTGGCACCGAGCGCTAAACTACTGTGCCTTCGCCGCATCGGACTCTTGCCGACGCGCACCCGCGAGTATCGCCCGCATTGCATAGTTGCCTTCGTGACAGGCGTACTCAAATAAGTCTTCGCCGGTGTACATGGGCATCTCTGCAGTCCATGGCTGGGTATAGAGCTCTGGGTCATCGATGGTAAAACTGTAATGGAGCTTGTCATCGGCGACACGGGAAAAGCGCTCCGTTAGCAGAATATTACTGGAGACGAGTCTCTCTTTAGCCACCTGCCAGGGATTGAAATTCTTGGTCTGCACAATGAGGGTATCTCCCTCATAGTAGCCGATAGAGTCACCTAACCATTTTTCATAGGGCAGGTCTCGAAATTCCTGATCGATGGCTACGATGCGGGCGTTGTGAACCATCTCTGCAAGAAGCACTACATGGGTGGGCGATTGCACGATCTGCATATGATTATTGTACAGGCTGCTCATGAATGGCGCCGTTGAAGCAAAGCTAATCAGACAACGGTCCGACAGTGTTCTGCCTTCGGGCCCATCACTCTGGGCCATGCCCATGGGAAGTTCTTCGCGTTGCGATTGCCGCACCGCTTGCCCGTCTTCACGCCAGGGGATCTTGCCGTCGGGCGGATCGACGATGAGCGAGGTTCGATACTTGCCATTCATCTGTGCCAGCGCATCACCCGGTGTAATCCAGAACCCATTATAGCCACCAACATTCTCCGGCCCGGGCGCTTCCGCACCGGTCGCTTCCAGAAACGCAATAAAATCAGGCGTAGAAACCATCTTATCCAACATGGTCGCCTCGTCTACTTCCAATTCACCCTCATAAACGTCGGCACGCTCAAGACCGGTTCGAGTCTTGTAGTTCCAGACACCCTGCACATCCGGCACGCCAAAGGCTGTCTTGGGCGGGGCATAGTTCTCTGCGGCAAAGACAGCGGGCACAGCTAGGGCCGCAATTATCAGGCTGCTCAGCGCGGTGCTGCGGTAGACGGTTCTCATGGAAATATCCTCAGGTCGAGTGAGTTGGGCCTAAGCCCTGTGAAACTAGCTTAAAGCAGCCTTCCAAGCACTTGCAAGCGACACGACACTGAAGTCACTGCAGGAATCGGCAAAGCTATCGAATATTATCGGCAAAGACGAATTCAGATGGAGGCCGCAAGCCACGTAGATGCTCCACAAAATAGTCCCAACGACGCTTCATGAAATAGCGCCTATTGCCGAAGCCATGACTGGCATTAGGCAGCACCACTAGATCGAAGTCTTTATCGGCATCGATCAATGCGTCGACCACCAGCAGAGTACTCGATGGATGCACATTGGTATCGAGCATTCCATGGGCAAGCAGTAACTTGCCTTGAAGGTTCGCCGCCAGGAGTTGATTCGCCTGATTGTCATAGCTCGTCGTAACCACGGGCTCGCCGTCAGTTGAGCTATTCTCCGGGAAGGTCTGCAACAGGCCTTGCCACTTCTCACCCCAGTCATCCTCATAGTTGCGATTGTCGTGATTGCCCGCACCCGACACCGCAACCTTGTAGAAATCCGGGTAACGAAGAATTCCCGCGGTCGAAGCAAAGCCGCCCCCAGAATGCCCCCAGATGCCGACTCGATCGAGATCCATCCAAGGGTTTCCGGCCCCTAACTGTCGAATGCCTTCGACCTGATCCGGCAAACCACTATCGCCCATATTTCCATAGTAGGCGTCGTGGAAGGACTTCGATCGCCCAGGCGTACCCATAGCATCCAACTCCACAACGATGAATCCAAGCTCGGCCAGAGACTGCTTGTCGCCGCGCGAGGCACGAAACGATCGCGTACCTACGCTACCGCTTTGTGGCCCGGGGTACAGATAGTTCAGCACTGGATAGGACTTCGCCTCATCGAAGTTTGAGGGCTTGTACAGCAGACCATAGATGTCGGTGATCTGGTCCCTGGCTTTCACGACAAAAGGTTCAGGCGCCACCCAGCCAATTGCCAGCAGGGCGCTAATATCAGTCTCTTCAAGAGCCATCTGCAGCTCGCCAGACTTGTTACGCACAACGGCGACGGCGGACACAGTAGGTGTCGAGTATACATCGCTGAAATACTCAGCCGAATCGGACCAGCGAATTTGATGATTTGCAATCTCGGGTGTCAGGTTCACCAGCTGCGAGCCATCGAAGTTGACGCGATAGAGATATTGAAAATACGGATCGCCACTCTCTCGATTCGAGCCGAGGAAGTAGATCTGCTCATTATCCAGGTCAACCTGCTGTATCTGCAGCACCGCCCAGTTACCTTCGGTGATGCGCCTCTTCAACGCGCCTGTCTGTAAATCGTGAAGATAGAGATGACCCCAATTGTCCTGCTCGGAGAACCAGATGAATTCGTTTCGCTGGGGAAATACGCGCCAATTTTCGCTGTTGTATCCCGACTCGTAGTAGGTAGCGACTTCCTCGCGATGGACCGCACGCACCGCCCCTGTCTGTGGGTTGGCAATCTGTAATTGCGCTATCTTGTGATCCCGCGATGAGGAGACAAACGACAGCGTCTCGCCGTCCTCACTCCACTCTACATCCAGAAACACACCGCCTCTGCCAGCAATATGATCGCTGGTAGTAGACCGATGGGGGTCCGGTGGCATGTTTAACCTGACGGTTCGCGGCTCCTGCTCAAGATGAATCACAATTCTCTCGATCATGAAAATATAATCATCTCCGGGCAGCGGATACTTCCAGGCATCTAGATCGCCATGGCCAACCTGGGTGGACCAAAGATACATCTCTTTGACGTTTCTGCCATCGTGGCGGAACGTGGCGATCTTCGCGGAATCTGGCGACCACAGAAGAACCGGACCATCATCTCGCAGCCAACCTGCATTATTGGTTGCGTAGCCATAGTCTTGCTCACCATCGAAGGTTAGCTGTGTCAGTGCATTACTCGCCGTATCTCGAACCCATAGATTGTGCTCATCGATAAACGCCGCCTTGCTTCCATCGGGAGAAAGATATTCGTTGGGGGGAGTTTCGGCCAACTGATTCAGGGTGTAACTGTCAAGCTCTAGCGTGTAGCTGCGCCCAGCGTAATCAAAGTCGAGTTGACCTGAAGACTCTGACAGCTTAATGCGCGATAGGCTCAGGTCGTCTGCATCTACATCATCTGCATAGTCTGCCAGGGCTGAAGCCAACCTAGCGTTATCGAACAGTGGTGACTTCTGCCCTGTCTGCACATCCGCCAACACAGTTTCAGAACCGCTCCCCGTCGAGCGCCTGTAGATCAAGCGATCGGAGTCCTGCCAGTATTGAGCGAGAATATTGCCACTGATCAGATCCGCCGTGTTAACGCCCAGAAAGCTCTGCGCCCGCTCATAATCGGCGACCGTTATCGTCTCTGCCCCTTCTGCCAAGGGGACTGCGCCACCTGACTCGCTTGTTGCGCTGGGGCCACAGGCCTGAACAACGGCAAGGAAAAGCATTGCTAGCAAGCTACGTCTTAGCGCTTGGGTCATCTTGGTAGGCCTCTTTGCTATAGATAAGCACTCCGACTCTAAAGAAGCGCGTCCAATATTAAATCAACCGATTCGATGAGTCGTTGATCTCGAGGCCGCAGGTCTGGGGTGAACTCGACACCGGTTAGATGCTGAAGACCAAGAATATAGCGTACCGCGATTTCATTAGCCTGTTCGTCAGAGAATTGCTGATCCTTCTCCTTCACCATACCTCGGGCAAATTCTTTTGAGAATGAAACCGGTTTGCCATCTCTATGCAGAACATCACCATTATCGTCCAGGCGCCAGAAACGCGAAGAGTCCATGGTATAGAGCTCGTCTGCCGCCACTATCTTGCCTTCGCTGTTAATGCCGTGCTCGGTCTTGGTATCAACCAACACCATGCCGCGCTCGGCCAGATACTGAGAGATCATGCCGAAGGCCATTAGAGACGAGTTTCTGATTTGATTGTACTGAGCCTGAGTACAGACGCCGCTGTCGATTAGCGACTGCGCATCGGTTGTTTTGTCGACCTTATCTTTGGTGCTGGGCGTATCCATCACGTAGGGCAGAATACCGTTGGGTTTTAGTTCGGCGATGGCCATCTCGTGACCGGCATAGTGCAAAACACTCTCCCCTGCGTCCTTGGCAACAAGCCAATGCTGGTAGAGCGATGTAGAGGTGGAGCTCTCCGCCATAAATAGCCGCAGCACATTCTCCAGACTTACCAGATTGAGGTTCTCGGCCGGTATCACCGTAGAACTCGGTAGCAGGCCCTCTACCTCGAATTGCGAGGAGCCCAACACATCGACCACTAGACGAAGCATGTGATCATGATTAAAGGCTAGAACCTGGTCTTTGAAAGGAATCGCACCCCGGTTAACGTCATGTGTCGAGATTCGATTATTGCGAAACATTAAGCGCAGAGGCACGCCCGCCGCAGTCACAAGACCCTCTGCGAACACAGAATCTGACACTTTACCTTCTAATACGGTGGCTCCACTCAGGCGAGGTAATTCCCCATCATCGATCAACTGCTGAATGGGACGGCCTTCATTAACGGTGCTGCCATGTTCGGCAACTAATTCACGGATTTGCTTCTCGTCTAACATCGGTTTTATCACTATGCTCTATAAAAATGAATTGAGGATCGAAGAATAAGTGAATCGGTGAGGGACTACAAGATTGCTGCGAATGGGGCTGAGCCGTACTACATAGAAACGGATTATTGTGAGCGACTACGGCGCACGAAAGAGGTGCCATTGGCTCGAATGGCTAGAACGAGAGGGAAAGAAAAATTGGTGCCGCCACCAAAAGTCGCAACTTCTAGAGAGTGGACCTGCTGATTCGACAGGCGAAAGCGTTAACTTGAAATAGGAGTGTTGAAGGAAAAGTTGGTGCCGCCACCAAGAGTCGAACTCGGGACCTGCTGATTACAAGTCAGCTGCTCTACCACGGCTGAGCTATAGCGGCATATTTCAAACTTTATCAAAACTCCGGATGTCGATTCATGCAATTAAACGCCCTAGATCTGCGATTACGCTACTGCGATTTCGCTCTGATTGCGACAACGCCAATCAGGTCGCGCATACTACATAAAAAATGCGCCCGCTTCAATAGTTCAGTTTGCCAATATTTGCGCTCACTGAGCAGAGGGCTGGGCTGGTTGCATATACTTGCGGCGCCGCAGCAGGAAAGGCCGTTCCACACAGAAATAGGTGACCGTAGCCAGCAGCAAAACCAGGGGTAGCATCAACACGAAGGTGTTGAGAATCGCGCTAGCCACCGGGTCACTCAGACGCAGCAGACTATCCCAATCGTGGCGCAGGAAGTAGTCCAGCACCACATAGTGGCCCATGTAGATGGAGTAGCTGATAGTGCCAACTGCCACCAATATTTGGCCTATGAGGCGATGAAAATGCCTTGCTATTGAAAGATACCCCAGCAAAAAGACTGCCCAGGCGATAGCTTCCAGCGTTGGCCAAAAGATCCAGAGATGATTATTCGCCCCACCACCCCCAAGCTGATTGAATCCGAAGAGTAGCATTAGCACCAGACCGGTCCCTGCGATCGCCACATAGTCCAACTGCTTTCCGGCCACAAAGTAATTACGGTAGTAGATACCCGCCAGCATGCCCACCAAGAACTGATCGAGGCGACCTACGATAGTCCAGTAACTCAGCACGCGCATGTCGGCCCCCACAATAAAGGCTCCCGTCCGCAGGATCAGCAACGCGAGTATTACCGCAACCAAAACCTTCCAACCCCATCTCTGCACAGAAGTTAACAGTAATGGGAACAGCAGATAGAAATGCCACTCCACGGCTATAGACCAGAAAACAAAGGTAAATGCACCGCCATTGATGGCGGTATCACTATTCGCCATGAAGAAGACAGACTGCAATAGACCGAGAAGGCTAAAGTTCTCTGTATTGAAAGCTATGCCGAGAACCAGGAAGAAAAGAAACAGGGGGTAGGTTCGCAGCAATCGATTTCGGTAGAAACCTACATAGTTCAGTTTTTTCTGCAGCGAACCCACGGTAAAGACAAAGCCGCTGAGTAGGAAGAAGAGCGAAACCGCCGTGTGCCCCTCGATAATCAGCGCTGTGAACGGGTTTCCTGCGACGACCCAATTCGCAGGGTCGTAGGGTGCTGCATAGATGAGCTTGTGGGAAACAAGATGGGAGCTGTGAAAGAACAGCACAAGCACTGCGGCGAAGCCTCGAAGATGATCGAGTGCAGGAATGTATCCAAAATTAGTGCTCTTCATACAGCTAGCAATCGGCCCGAACAGGAGGAAATGAAGCATACTAACTTAGCACGATATTTGCTAAAGTATGCGCTCAGATTAGTAGACATTATCGCCCATTTAACCCGTATTTGTTGCTTATCGCGGGGCAGCGACAGGCAGCCTAGATAGCAACCATAGATAAACTAGAATCAGGCATGTTGACACCAGTAACTCAAGAATGGCTACAAATGCTCTCCCTCTACGGTTGGATCTGGATAATCCCGATCGTCGAGCGTCTGTTGCCCCTGAATAAGCAGCCGTTTATTCGTCCGGGCATGATCAACGATCTGATACACACCTATCACCGCCTTCATTTACACAGCATGATCAATGCAGGTTTCGTTGCCTGGCTCGTTACCTATGCACAACAACATGCTGGACAGGGTGCTTACTTACAGGGAGCGCTGGCTAACGTGCATTGGGGGTGGAGTTTTTTTGCCCTTTTATTCATGGGGCATATCACTTTTTATGTGGCACATTATTACTCGCATAAGATCCCCCTGCTCTGGCAGTTTCATCGCGTTCATCACAGCTCATTAACCCTGGACTCTTTTTCAACGAGCCGATTCCATGTTATCGATAAGGCCCTCTTCGCTGCTCCCTATCTGATGCTGGTTACCTATTTCCAACCAGACCCTGCGCTCGTCTTTATATATATCTCATTTCGAGACTTCTGGGGCCGATATGGTCACGGCAATATCAAAGACGCCCATTGGATTGGCTACATCCTGAGCAACCCCAAATTTCATCGCTGGCATCATTCTAACCATCCGGAAGCGATCGATAAGAATTTCTCCGGCGAATTTAATTTCATGGACTATATCTTTGGCACGGCCTACTACCCCAAGGAAGGTATTCCTGACAATTTCGGCGAGGCCGAGTACAGCAATAATATTATTGTTCAACATTACCGACCCTTCGTTGATATCTATAATATAGCCAAGAAAGATGGCGTTATGGCCCTATTGAGAAAACCCAAATCACCTAGCCCGCAGAATTATCAGACAGCGCAAGAGTAATTACCCCATGGATGGCTCGAACGACAGCGCTGCCTGGAAGGCATTAGAGAAACACAGCAAAGATTTCAAAGGCACAGGCTTTCGTCTACGCGATTTATTCGATGCCGACAGCGACCGATTTCGTGAATATTCACTGTCCCACGAAGGCCTTCTGCTCGATTATTCAAAGAACTTCTTAAATAGCGAAACTATTCGACTATTACTCGAGCTGGCTGAGCAGAGACAACTCACAAAAGCAATCGATTCGATGTTTAGTGGTGAGAAGGTCAACACGACTGAGCACCGGGCCGCTCTTCACGTCGCGCTGCGCGACCCATCAGACGCATCGAGCCACCCGGAGATCTCTGAGACCCTCGACCGTATCGAGCGGCTAGTAGTCGATGTCCACGGCGGAACGTGGCTGGGTTACGCTGGCGACACCATCTCGGATGTCGTTAACCTGGGTATAGGGGGCTCCGATCTTGGCCCAGCGATGGTGTGTGATGCGCTCAGTCCATGCGCGAACACCAAGCTAAATGTGCATTTCGTGTCGAATATCGACCCCTCCCATCTCCAGAACACGCTCAAGAATCTGCGGCCCAAGACCACACTCTTCGTCATTGCCTCCAAGTCTTTTTCGACGCTAGAGACCCTGAAGAACGCAGAGGCAGCGAGAGCATGGCTACTCCAGTGCGCGGATGCACAGGCTACAAGCAAACATTTTGTTGCGATAACCACGAACCTAAAAGCGGCTATAGAGTTCGGGATAGAGGAACAAAATCTTTACCCGCTGTGGGACTGGGTCGGCGGCCGCTTTTCATTGTGGTCGGCGATAGGGCTGCCCATCGCGCTGGCATTGGGCACGGACGGCTTCAGACAACTTCTTGCCGGCGCTAATGCTATGGACGAGCATTTCAGAACGGCTCCGCTCGCGCAGAATATCCCGGTCATTACTGCCCTGATTAATTTCTGGTACAGAGAATTCTTTGACGCCCACAGCACCGCCGTAGTGCCTTACAGTCAACGCCTCAATCTACTCCCCTCTTTCTTGCAGCAGCTGTGTATGGAGAGTCTTGGCAAGAGTGTAGATCTGCAGGGTAAGCCGGTGGACTACAATACCGGCGATATCATCTGGGGAAGTGCTGGTACCAACGGACAGCACTCCTACTTCCAACTACTGCACCAGGGCACAGAATTTATTCCTGTTGATTTCATTGCCGCTGCCAAAAGCGATGCGCCCGAAGACAGTGATGCGCATCAGCACCTGCTCGCCAATTGCCTTAGCCAAAGCCTCGCGTTGATGGAAGGAAAGCGCGATGCCGACTCCCCGCATAAGCTAGTCGCGGGCAACAAGCCGAGTAATACGCTGCTATTAGAGGAATTAAGCCCACACAATCTCGGCATGCTACTCGCGCTGTATGAGCACAAGGTATACACACTGAGTGTGCTATGGAATATCAACGCCTTCGATCAATGGGGTGTAGAACTGGGAAAGAAACTCTCAACACAGGTCTTCAGCGCAATGTCTGCCAAACCAGACGCGACCCACCTCGATGCCTCCACCCGGGGACTCATCCAGAAATTACAGCAGTGGCAAAGTAATTAGTCATCTCTCTCAGACAAGCTCCACGGGTAGATAGTGTTCTACGGTCGGAAAGGGATCGTAGAAGTGATGCAATAATCTACGCCATTGCTGATACTCTTTAGAGTCGCGAAAACCCTCGGTGTGATCCTCTATTGTCTCCCACTTAACGAGCAGCAGGTAGCGACCTTCTTGCTCAACACAATGCCGCAGCTCATGGGATATATACCCTTTCATGGACGCGATTATTCTCTGCGCCTGGGCAAACGCCTTTTCGAATTCAGCCCCCATTCCCAATCTCACATCGAGTGTAGCCACCTCAAGAATCATAAATACCCCAGCCTCTATCAATGACGTCTCACGGAGATTCAGTCTTGCTCGCGCTAGAAAGCTCTGCCACAAGCCGGATGCCATGTCGGGAAAGATCGGCCTGCCCGCACTCACATCCACTAGGAGCATGTAGCGCTATTAGACGATGCGGGAAGACTCACTCTTATGCAATCTGAATTCCCACTTTCGCTCCGGCGTGAGCAGCTAATGACTCGCGGGCCGCCGCATAGCCTTGAACA
>CAJQHM010000079.1 GCA_905478195.1 uncultured Pseudomonadales bacterium | reverse complement strand
CAGGCACAGATAGAAGAGATTCTCGTCACTGCCACCAAGCGAGAAGCGAGTATGCAGGATGTTCCTGTTGCAGTCTCAGCCCTGGGTGAAGAATCTCTAGACCAGTTGGGCGTGTCGAACTTTGAAGATTACCTTCTGCAATTATCCAATGTGACTGCCGGCGGCAGTGGCCCGGGTCAAAATACCATTTATATTCGGGGCGTAGCCTCAACAACTCCCGGTTTAACAACCGCAGGGGTTGCAGGATTAGCACCCAATGTTGCCCTGTATCTTGATGAACAGCCTCTTTCCCAGCCCGGTCGCAACCTGGATGTCTATGCCGCTGACTTATCGCGAGTAGAAGTCTTAGCCGGCCCTCAGGGAACTTTGTTTGGCGCCAGCTCTCAGGCAGGCACCGTTCGCCTGATTACCAATAAGCCTGATCCATCGTCCAATAGTGCCAGCGTCAAGCTCGGCTCTTCGTACACTAAAGACGGCGAGATGAGCAATAACGTAGAGGCGATGATAAACCTGCCCGTCACGGATTCGTTCACTCTGCGTGGCGTAGTCTATGTGGATAATCAGGGCGGCTATATCGATAACGTTGCTGGCAGACTGAATGTTCAGGAAAGCGCGCGCTTTCGCCCCGAGGGCACCATGCGGGCAAATGGGCTACCGGTTGGTGCTGGCCGCGCGGGCTTCCAATCCACTGCCGATCTTAGCGGTGTGCGCTTCATCGATGCCGACAATGGAAATCGAGTGGAAGAAGATTTTAACGACGCGACCTATTCCGGATTTAGATTGACCGGATTGTGGGAGATTAACCAAGATTGGAGCCTGACAGTTGCACACGCAAGACAGGAACTCGAAACCGAAGGAGTCTTCTTCTCTGACCCGAATCTGGGCGACCTGGAGATCCAGCGCTATCAGGAAGACTCACTAGAAGACACGTTCAGCAATACTAACTGGACGCTCAAGGGCATGCTGGGTGATCTTGAAGTCGTGTATGCCGGCGCCTTCACCGACCGCGAAGCCGACCAATTTGTCGACTATGCCGACTACATGTTTGTAGGCCAGTATCTTCCGTATTACGTTTGTGATGGCAGTGTGACCTACCCGGGCGCCGCCCCCATGGGAACCTGTCAGGCTCCGAATATGTTCGTGAAGAGCAATACCGAAACAGAGATCAGCACCCACGAACTGCGCTTCTCCACCAACCCAGACCGCCCCATTAGTGCTACCTTCGGCGGCTTCTACAGCGACTTGGAATTACAAGAACTCAATAGCTTTACCTACCTCGGCTCAACAAAGGCGATAGCATTCAACGGAGCAACTGGCTTTGGTCCAAATTTCTCCGCACAGGGTGCAACCGTTCGAGATACCGGCCAGTGGCCCGATGGCGTTATCTTTCGCAACGATGTGGTGCGCACAGATCAGCAGCAGGGACTATTCGGCGAGATAACCTTTGACCTTGGCGATCAGTTCTCCATTATTACCGGAGCACGCTGGTACGACGTCGAGGTAGATCTGAAGGGCAGCGCCGCTGGCTCATTCGGCAACTTTGGAGCCACTGTAGACAATAATGCAGGCAATAATCTGGATACCTTGTTTAGCAACCCTAATCCTGACACCGCCTCCACCGATGGAGTCATCTCCAAGCTCAGCCTAAACTGGACACCGAATGGCGACTCACTATTCTATGCGACCTTCTCTGAGGGCTTCAGGCCTGGACTGCTCAACAGACCAGGCGGGGCATCTAATCCAGCAGGAACTTTTACCGTTCCCTTCGCTATCGATACCGATGACCTGACAAATTATGAGTTTGGCTGGAAGACTGACTTATTGGACTACACGCTAAGGTTCAACGGTGCCATATTCTTCTCTGAAATCGAGCGCTTGCAGACGACGATCTTCGATCCAAGCATTACCAATCTATTCTTCTCTGACAACGCGGCAGACGCCGAGGTCAAGGGAGTTGAGGGCGACTTCATTTGGGAGCCCGCCTCCATCGATGGCCTCAGTATTACCGGCGCTTTCTCTTTCCTGGATACAGAAATCACCAAGGTGATAACACCTACCAACGACGTCATAGTTGGCGACTCACTGGCCTTCGCGCCAGAGCGTCAGTTTAATCTGCGGGCGAGGTATGAGAGGGACATCGGCTCCGGTCGTACCGCTCATGTCATGCCTCACGTAACTTATTCCGACGAAGCTTATAGCGACATCATCACCATCAACAGAGATCGCATAGATAGCTGGGTTATGTTTGGACTAACAGCCGGCGTGACCAACGGCCAATGGTCGGTAGACCTGTTCGCCGAGAATATCGGTGACGAGCGCGCCGAGATCGCGAGTTCGTTTATCTACGATCGCCAACGCGTGACTTATGCCAGGCCGTTCACCGGTGGGGTTCGAGTTGCCTACGACTTCTAGGCGATGAGACAGCGTTACCTGAAAATTAATGTGACGTCGGACACTCTTATGGAGCAACCGAGTCCATGTTAGGCACGCAGCAACCAGAAATCGACTCGAAAGAATTCGCCGGCAAGCTTGAATCTGTCCAAAAGATAATTCAGGGCCGGCAATTTCATGAGGCCCTCACTGCTTTGCAGGTGATGCTAGATGCAAAGCCAGACGATGCCGAAGCGCTTTACATGACCGCCGTCTGCCTCCGATATACCCAACAACACCAGGCTGCCATTGAAACACTGTCTCGCCTAAAGTCCATTCAGCCCGAGCATGGCCGCGCTCATCAGGAAGAAGCCCACGCGCTGCGAGCGGCGGGCGAAATCAGCAAAGCACTAAAAGCCTATGAGCGGGCCTGCTTCTATAATCCTGCGCTAGAGGCTAGTTTTCGGGCCAGAGTAAAAATTCACAACGCGCGCGGCGAGGTCCCTCAGGCGAGCCATGTGCAGCGGCAATTGGATGGCCTATTGGCGCTACCCAAACCGCTGATCGCCGTGGTTGACCTCATCTCTATGGGCAAGCTGCTACGCGCCGAAGATATTTGCCGTCAATTTCTGAAAAAAATCCCACACAATGTTGAAGCCATGCGCCTGCTCGCGGACATTGGCATGCGACTGGGAATATTGGAAGACGCCGAGTTTCTATTGGCCAGTGCCAGCCGTCTGGACCCTGACAATATTAGGGTCCACATAGACTATATTCAGGCGCTACGAAAACGGCAGCAGCATAGCGCCGCGCTAGAACAGGCTAGATCCTTACTGCAGCGCGAACCTAACAACCCGCAGTTTCAATCGATCTTTGCCGTGCAGTGTATGCAATCCGGCGATTTTGATGAGGCTCTGCAGACCTTCGAAAAGATATTAAAAGCCCTTCCTAACGACCCGATCACGCTTACCTCCATGGGTCACGCTCTCAAAACCAAGGGGGATTCCAATCGCGCCATCGAGAACTATCGGAACGCGATCGCGGCGTATCCGAAACATGGAGAGGCATTCTTTTCTCTGGCCAATCTCAAGACCTATCGATTCAACGATGAAGAGATGGATCATATGCTTGGACTGCAGAAAGACGGGAATCTGGGCTTTATGGAAAGAGTCCATGTCTGCTTCGCCCTGGGCAAAGCCTTCGAGGACCGCGGCGATGCGCAGCAGTCCTTCGCTTGTTATGCGCAAGGCAATCGCATGAAAAAATCCCAGAGTCAGTACGATGCTGACCAGGTCAGCAAAGAGCTAGCACTGCAACAGCAGCACGTGAGCGCCGCACTACTAAAAGAGAGACAGGGATGGGGCTTTGACACTCACGATCCCATCTTCATCGTCGGCATGCCCAGGGCCGGCTCGACACTGATTGAACAAATCCTCTCCAGCCACAGCCAGGTCGATGGCACTCTGGAGTTGCCCAACATTTTGTCTCTCTCACAGAAGCTACGCCGACATCCGATAGACGGAGCCGCGCCCGGATACCCGCAGATTCTGGAACTCTTAACTCAGGAAGAACTCACTCGGTTTGGCCAGGAGTTCATCGAGGACACTAGATCCCATCGTCAGGGGGCAGCGTTTTTTATTGACAAGATGCCCAACAACTTTCGCCACATTGGACTCATTAAAATGATACTGCCCGAGGCGAAAATTATCGACGCCCGGCGTAATCCGATGGACTGTTGCTTCAGCGGCTTCAAACAGCTGTTTGCCGAAGGTCAGGAGTTTAGCTATTCCCTAGAAGACATTGGCCAGTATTACCGAGACTACATCAAACTAATGGAACACTGGGATGAAGTATTGCCCGGCTTTGTACTGCGAATTAATAACGAAGATTTAATTGACGACCTTGAAGGGCAGGTTCGCCGAATGCTCGAGTTCTGCGGACTGCCGTTCGAACAAGCCTGCCTCAACTTCCATGACACCCAACGCAATGTCAGAACGCCCAGTTCAGAGCAGGTACGCCAACCAGTAAATCGCGCCGGCGTTGGCCAGTGGAAAAAATACGACACCGAACTTGGGCCATTGAAACAAGTACTCGGCTCCGAATTGCTTTCGTTGTCGCCAAACAGTGCGAACCCTAAACAGCAGCAACATTCCGAGCAGCGATAGAGACCAGTATCCATGAATCAAGCTATCCCAGAAAAACAGTCAGTACCCAAATCTGAAGACAAACTGTTGGATACTATTTGCCGGCCGGTATTTTTTATTTCGGCAGGTCTGATTTTACTGGTCTGTCTTTACGGCGCAGGACTCAGCGAACATGCCGCGGTGACCTTCAGCTCAACTCAGCGCTGGCTGGTAACTAATTTTGGCTGGTTCTATATGGCATCTATAGCCTTCTTCTTCGGCTTTGTGGTCTACCTCGCCTTCAGCCGATTCGCCAATATAAAGTTAGGGCCCGACGATTCTGAGCCGGATTACAGCTACATCAGCTGGTTTGCGATGTTGTTCAGCGCCGGTATGGGCATAGGCCTGCTTTTCTTCGGAGTCTCCGAGCCCCTCACCCATTTCGCACAGCCTCCATCGGGCATTGGCGGCACCACCGCAGCGGCAAATCGCGCAATGGAGATCACCTTCTTTCACTGGGGACTACAAGCCTGGTCGGTGTACATCGTCGTCGGCTTGTCACTGGCTTACTTCTCCTTTCGACACGGCCTGCCTCTATCGGTAAGGTCGGCTCTGTACCCCCTAATCGGTGATCGCATCTACGGCCCAATCGGGCATGCCGTCGATATCTTCGCTGTGTTAGGCACTATGTTTGGCGTCGCAACCTCATTGGGACTGGGAGTCATGCAGGTGAACGCTGGCCTGAACTTCTTGTTCGGTGTCGAAATATCCACCTATGTGCAAATACTGTTAATTGTTTTCATAACTGGCATGGCCACAATCTCGGTAGTTGCCGGCCTCGATGCGGGCATTCGCCGCATCAGCGAGCTTAATCTTCTACTCGCGCTGGTGATGCTGGTATTCATTTTAGTAGCGGGACCTACGGCAACTCTGCTGAGTGCTTTGATGCAAAATGTAGGCGGCTATTTATCCAGTATGGTCGATATGACCTTCAACCTGTATGCCTATGAACCCAAAGAGTGGATGGGAGACTGGACTCTGTTTTATTGGGGCTGGTGGATCTCTTGGTCGCCGTTCGTCGGCATGTTTATCGCACGCATCTCCCGCGGGCGAACCATTCGCGAATTCATTATCGGCGTACTCTTGGTGCCCGCCGGTTTTACTTTCTTATGGCTCAGCCTTTTCGGCAACACCGCCCTGACAATGGAACTGGCCGATAGCGGTATCAATCTGGTAACCGCTGCACTGGAAGATTCTCCAACGGCGTTATTTGTGATGTTAGGCCAGCTACCCTGGTCCAATGTGATGTCTCTTGTCGCCACGCTATTAATCATAACGTTCTTCGTCACCTCATCGGATTCGGGCTCGCTAGTGATCGATATCATTACCTCTGGCGGAAACGAAGACCCACCGGTATGGCAGCGAATTTTTTGGGCAGTAACAGAGGGGGCCGTAGCCGCAGCGCTGCTGCTCGCGGGAGGCCTATCGGCACTGCAGGCAGCTGCAATCAGCAGTGCATTGCCCTTCGCCTTCGTGATGCTATTTATGTGCTACGGGCTTTACAAAGGCCTACAGATGGAAACAATCAGGCGACCCTATCGTCCGTTGCCTGCGCCCAGAATACCGCAGTCTCCTACTGCCACTAACTGGCAGCAGCGCCTCCGCGCCCTGATTGGCGAGCATCGACAGCAAGACGTTCGAGCCTTCATCGACAATACGGTCAGACCTGCCATGGAAGCAGTAGCTAAGCAGATCGATAAGTCCCAGTTGCAATCTACAATCGAGGAGAGCAAGGCCATGATCAGGTTGACCGTGAGCCATGGAGTCAATGCAGCGTTCAAATATGAAATTCGACTGCGCGAGTACGCCATCCCCTCTGTCGCTTTTCCAAAACTACCTAGGCGGGATCAAGAGAAAAC
>CAJQHM010000078.1 GCA_905478195.1 uncultured Pseudomonadales bacterium | reverse complement strand
TACCAATAAAAGCCAGGCGAAACAGAAAGCTAGTGAATGAATTTGCTGTGGCCCTAAATTCACTCGGTATGCGTCGGTTCATTGCATTCACCAGAATGACTTGGTTCAGTCCTCTGCAGGCAAACAGCAGCAAACCGATGAGAATCCCCTGCCATCCATTTGCCCACGCCATACCGAAATGACCGACTATGGGTAATAGGCCCATCAGTACTAGTGACCTAATCGCGCCATAGCGGCGCTCAATTACAAATCCAAACCGGGCTGCGACGGCTACCACAATACTTTGTGAGAACCAGAGCAGACCAAACATCGCCAGAGAGATTCCCTGCGCCTCCCAGTAGGGCTGCATCAGCCAGGCGGCATGAACCGTTGCCAGGCCATAGAGTGGAATAGCAATAACTACATTTCTTAGCACAGGATCGCTCTTGAATAAGTGGCGTAATACTGCTCCGACCTGGATGCGGTTAACTTCCTACTTGGATTTCTTGTATGGTGGTTCAATAATTAGTAAGGCAAGTATGAGGCACATCCATGCCGCCGCCGATTGAACCATTACCATTACTTCGAATGACCATAGTGCCAAAGCGCCTCCTAGCAAGGCTCCCAATCCTTCTGAGCTGCTCCTGAAGAAACCCAGTTGAGAAATTGCTTTGCTATGTTCAATCTCGGCTTCATCCTGCAAGGTTTTTTGTGTGTCATACAGTAAGGTCAGGTCTGCGCCTGACAAAAGACTCGCGGCGATTCCTACGCTGATCTCAAAAATAATTAGACTCGTTAATTCGTCCGCAAAATTCAGATAGAAGTAAACGACACCGTGGATGACGCTGCCAATCACTAGTGCGTTCTTGCGGCCAAACACGTCTGCGAAATATCCTGAAGGCGCCTCAAACACTACAATAACAGTGGCAAAAACCGCCTGCAGGTAGAAAATATCGGCAAGGCTAAGCCCCTTTTCGATGAAGAAAGGCACGATCACTGGAACAATCACCATGAAGCTTTGAAAGAAGGCGAGTCCGTAGATGACGTTTATGTTTCTGTGCAGTTTTTTGTGCACAATAGTTCCCCAGTGCCCACATTGCTGTGAGCATTCATAAAAGTTAGAGCAAAAAAAAGACCCCTAGGTTTTAGAACTTAGAGGTCTTTTCTTTAAATCGATTGTTAATCGTTTATTTGCCAGAAATTCACTCCAAGCAGGTCCCCCAATTCTTCACCACGCGTAAACAGAACTGATGACCTGAAATGGTCATAGTCGCTGGCATCGTGATTAGATTTTTTTGAATGTTCATTTGCTTCACAAATATTTAAAAATTAGAAATTTGAATGCGCGAATTCTAATCTCCTTAAAAAATAAGTCAAGCGTGGCGGAGAAACTTTCCTAATATTGATAAAAATCGGGATAACTTAGTAAAACATTCCATCGCTGGGGTTTGAAACTCAACTACTCGGGAGGGGGACTGCTTTCTTGATCTCGCAATATGTATTCAAGCGAAGTTCTCTTTCTGCCCCATAGCGATGCCAGCAGCGACCCGCTGATATTGTGCCAAACACTAAAGAGTGCGCCCGGTAGCGCTGCAGTCGCCGAGAAGAATTGGGTGGCAAGAGCAACTCCTAGACCGGAATTCTGCATGCCTACCTCGATGGCAATGGTCTGGCTCTGTTTTATATCCAAACCGAACAGGCGGCTCACATAGAACCCCCCGGCAAGCCCTGAAAGATTATGAAGAACAACGGCGATTAGCGTGATCAGACCTACATCAAGCAGCCTTTCGGCATTCAGTGCTACTACGATCGCGATAATGAGCAGAATGAGTAGAACCGAGAGAGTAGGAATAAGCGGCTCCACTACCTGGGTTATGCCTTTCAGAAAATACTTACAGGTGAACCCCAGCATTACCGGAATGAATACCATTTGAACAATGCTAAGCAACAGTGCCCAGGTATCTACGCTAATCGTTGCGGAGAGATAGAAAGAGCAGAGTAGGGGAGTTGCTATGACTCCTACGATCGTAGAGACCATGGTCATGCTAATAGAGAGCGCCACATCTCCCTTGGCCAGATAGCACACAACATTGGACGCCGTTCCTCCAGCACAGCTGCCAACCAAAACCATGCCGATAGTGAGCTGGTTTGATAGCTGTAGCATCTTGGAAAATGTGAGGGCGAGTATCGGCATTAGTAAGAACTGCAGTACCACGCCAATCAAGACTGGCTTTGGGTCTTTAGCGATACGTGCTACATCGTCTTTCGTCAATGTGAGACCCATCATAAACATCACGCAAGACAGCAAGGGGACGATGGCACCGCCCAATGCGGCGAAGGGAGCATTTGCAATGAAGGCGATTAGCGAAATCAGCAGCGCCCAGAGGGGGAATAGGCTATTGAATCGGGTAAGCATGCGTTATCTCACAGAGTCTGGGAAAGAATGGTGGCTTAGTTCTTGCGGGTACTGAGGATGAATCGATCACTTCAGGCTATTTCTTTAATTCTTGCTGGAAGAATACGTGTTCAGCGTGGATTCAGCACGAATCTCTACTATGACATGTCTGAGCCTGTAACCTTTTTAGTCCAGTTGCGTCTAAAACCATACAGGCTCTATTTGTTATGCCTCTCACAGGCTCGCGCCGTGAGATTCTACACTTTGGGGGAGCATTCTCAATGGGTCGAATGAACGAGGCGGGCAAGAGGACTAATAGAAGAGAGTGATTTTGTAAAATAATGTTAATTCAAACGGGGAATGATTAATGATTAAGAAAGCTCTACTACTAGTGATGAGCGTCGTGTTGATGGGATGTCTTGTTACCGTCGACTCGGATTCACGTCCGCTGCAGACGGTTTGGAATGAGTCTGATGTTTCGAGACTGCAGCTCGGCGAAAGCAATCAAGATTGGGTGAGCACCTCGTTTGGCAACCCGATTACTAAGCTAAGCTATGCCGATGGTACCGAGATATGGAAGTACAGGAATCGCTCGGAGAAAGACACCGAAGTTGGGTTATTTCTTGTCTTCTCGGTGGATGTTGAGGAGGAACGCACCGAAACGCTATCCATCGAGTTTACCGATGGGGTAGTGACAAATTACTGGATCGAAGAAGACAGGTTCTAGCTTCGCCATGAAGTAGCCTGGCCCGGCAGTATGCGCTCGGGCTACTTTAGTTTTCCTAGCCAGTTCTCCAGGCTTTCCCAGTCTATCTGGAAGACATGCCTGGCATCTTGCACGATGGCAGAATCTACCTCAGCTCCAGCTAGACGCAGACGCTGAGTCATCGATTCCAGTATACGATCCCACTTGAAGTCATCTTTCTCCCCTACCCGGATATAAAAGGGCAGTTTATTCAGTTCCTGCAGAGCCGTGTCGGTCTTGATGCGCCCTGGCGTAGCTACGACTCCTCGGTAGGCATGGGGATTTAGTGCGGCAATAGCCATGGCTTCGCTGCCGCCACTGGACATACCTACCAACAAGGGTTTGGAGTCGTGCAAGGTGTGTGAGGCGTGTAGCTGTCCGATAATCTGCTCAATTCTTGAGTCACCGGCTGCTGAGAAAAGCGAACCGTCGGCTGACATAGGGACTGCGATTGCCCAGCCGCGGTCTACAAACTCCTTTCCAAGCCAGAACTGCGCCTTCGCCATGAATTCATTGCTTGAGCCTCCTGCGATAAAAATCGCCAGAGGGGGCGGCTCGCCTTCGCTGGGGGGTTCAAAGAAGAAAAGCTTCACCGTGCTGCCATTCTGAAGCTCCACATTCTGCTCCGCGGCAGATAGCATGCCGGGAGGTAGAAGAACCAGGAGAATGAGCAGAAATAGTCGCCGCAGAGTCATGTTCGAGCCGCAATAGGTGAATTGAAACAGGCAAGAGTATAGCAATCATTGCGTTAGCGACGGCGTAAGATGAGACAGAGTAGCTGTTTAAGCCGTTGATTTTACTTAAATGAAGGCTTTCGGGCAGGCTCTGAATACATACTGTAACTTTTTCCCAGACCGAGCGTCTTTACTAACAAATGCGAGCACTTTATCAAAAGGTCATAGATCAGCATAGGCATAGGATTTTTTCCTTTGCCCACTATATAGCCTGCGGGTTAAGGAAGATGCCGAGGACGTTACCCAGGAAGTGTTCATCAAGCTCTGGCAGCACTGGCAAAAGATTGTTCACGAGAAACTTGGGGGATGGTTGATGCGTGTCGCCCATAAATCGGTTATCGATCATGTACGTAAACAGCGCCGACAGCAGGCAAACGTGGATCACTATGCCGATGTTGAGGAGCAGGTTGCGCAGGAAAGCGAGGAGGGGAGCCTGGATGAGGATGGGTTCAAGAGTCAGCTGCAGGCAGCTATTAAGTCCCTGGAAGATCCTTTTCGCAGCATCGTGATTATGCGAGACATTCAGGGCATGAGTTATGAGGAGATTCAGGTCTGTCTCGAGTTGAGTGCTAGCCAGGTCAAGGTTTACCTGCATCGCGGCAGGCGCAAATTAAGAGAGAATACACAGCTGCGTCAGCTTTTCGAGAATCAGTTAAGCGAGAAATCGGTAGTTAAACAAGCGGGCCCTGGCGGGCAATAATGACAAAGGTAAAGGTCATGCCAAGTAATACTGAATCACAGTGCTATTTTATTCAGTTGCAGATAGATGGTTATCTCGACGGTGATTTGAGTGAGGCGCAAAGCGGCGTATTCATGTCTCATGTTCAGGGTTGTTCGGGTTGTGCGAGTGAATTTCAGTATGCACAGACTATTCAAGACGCTGTACTGGAATTGCCACAGATGTCGTGTGCCGATTCGGTGTTAGAGCCAATTCATCGTCTAAGTGCAGCCGAAATGCAGCCGGCTGACGGCGTGCCTTCAGAGTCATTCTCGTCGCAGGTCTGGGAGTTATTAAATTCTGTGCCAGCCTACTTTCGTTATGGCTTCCCTGCCGCGGCTGTTGCTGTGGTCGCCATGGTGATTGGCACTAACATCACATCGCCGGTCGGTAGTGTTGAGCCATTAGTTGCGAGCGAGTCGGTCGAGCAGTATAGCCCGGAAGATATTTCTCAGGCCTTGGACGAGTTGAACGTGGCCATCGACTACCTGAACCGGCTAAGTCAGCGTACCGAGGTGATGATAGGCGATCGTTTTCTGGTGAGCCCTATACAGGATTCTATAAATGCCTCGTTTCAGAAGGCAGGTATAAGAGAGAACAGCCCCTTAAACAATGGACCTATTTAGATTTGCACTTTACGGATTGAAGTTTACTTGAATTCAGAATATTTAATTGCGAGGTACTTGTATGAAAATTTTTAAGAATGTCTTAGCGCCTTTATTCTGCCTAAGCCTAATCCCGGTAGTCATGGCGGCAGACTCCGATGTGCAGAATCATCCAGGGTTTGTGGATTTTTCGGCCCTAACGGAAATCGCAGCAACAGAGCCTAGTGTAGAGATTAGCCTAAAGGGACCGCTGCTTAATATGATAACGAATCTTATTCGTAGCGAAGACGAAGAGGCTGCAGATTTCATCTCCAAGCTGCTGCGAGTTACCGTGAATGTTTTTGAAAGCGATAACATCGATGTCGACGAGGTTGCTTCAACTATGTCGGTCATGGCGGAAGATCTGGACAGCGAAGGATGGGAGCGTGTGGTTCGGGTCCGTGAAGACGGCAACCATGTGGATATCTATTTCAGACTAGCTGAAGATGCTGACGTTATCTACGGCATCGCTATTATGGTGGCCGAGCCTGGAGAGACCGTTCTGGTCAATATCGTTGGCAATATCAGTACAGATGATATTAGTGCCCTGGGTCGTCGCTTCGAGCTTGATGAACTTGTAGATCTCGAAGTTGCCGGCCAGTAATAGATAGAATTGATAAGACAATGAGATCGCGAGCATGAGAAAAATCCTAATACTTGTAGTGCTAATGCAATTGACAGCATGCATGTCATTTAGCGATAAATCATTCCGATCTACACGCAACTCGATAGTGGAGCAGGTTCCTGAGATTAGCCTGGAGAAAGAGTTTGCTCTATCTATAGGTAACGGACTGCTCGGTTTCTTGAACGTAGTTACTCTCGATGAGGCCAACATTTCTGACTTGGATCATTTGCAAGTTGCTGTCTATAACGTAGCGACAGGCGGGAAAAAAATAGACTTCAAGGATCTGGATTTTGCGGAAACATTACGTTCGCGCGGTGAGAACCTGCACTGGGAAACTATAGTAAGAGTACGTAAGAAAGATGAGCAGGTCTGGGTTTTGGTTGGAATGGATCTGGAGCGTGACTCCTTGGATGCGGTGTCAGTATTCGTGCTTGGGAATGACGAACTGGTATTGATCAATGTCGATGGCGACCTGAATCGAATGATTGAGTTTGCTTTGCGACCGGCCTCGGACCAAAGGCACCGAAGTTAGGCTGGCTAAGGCGCTATCGAATCGCAGTGGTGCATTTGAGAATCGCTACGGATACTGATTTAAACGCGGGCGTTCGACTTCTCTGGTCGACAGATTGAGGAACGAGTACGTTGGCCTCTGGAAAGTAGCACATCACATTTCCAGGCTTAATATCATAGACCGCAATGCTCAGCCCCCTCATTGCGCCGGTATCGTTCACCACATCGACCTTGTCTTCAGCTGTTAATTCCAGTGCGTCTAGGTCTTCGGCGCTGATGAATAGTACCTCCCTGTGAGACTGTCTTCTGTAGATGTCTTCCTCGCTGTAAATAATTGTATTGAACTGGCCTTCGCTGCGCACGGAAGTGAGGGTGAAGCGCTGACCGTCATTCGTTGCCGAGGCAGGTCTGAGATTCAATTCGGTCTGCGTTGGCACGCAGAAACTCGCTCGGCCAGATTTAGTCGCGAACTTGGGCTGTGCTAGATGCCGCCCCTCGATATGGAATTCGGTCTTGGTCTGGTCAATGTCTGCTAGTCCGGCGAATCCGGGAATCAACTTGGCGATTGCCTTGCGAATAGATTCGTGGCGTTCGAATTCCTGGAAATCCAAAATTTCTTTATCGATGACCCCGGAGGCGATAGCGCTAATGATCTGAACTTCCGATTGCAGTGCTTCGATACGCTCGAATCCGCCATCGCTCATACGCAGGTAATTAAACATAGATTCCTGCGTCGTGGCCTGTGTCTCCTCGTCGCGCACTCGAATAGGCAATACCAGATTCTCACCGTCGACGCCGTTCAGATGAGTCTGATTTAGCGTGGAATTGACCATGACTTTGAAGGGGATGCTGCTTAGTGCTTGCTCTGAGTAGGCCGTGTCTGGATTGGCTGAAAACAGATTGCCTCCGAGCAAGAAGGCGAAGTCAATCTTACCCTTTGCGGCCGCTTGGACGCAGGCGAGGGTGTCCATGCCGGAGTAGTTCGGCAGTTTTACCGAAAACTCCCCTTCGATTGCAGCGAACACTTCGGCTTTAAGAGCGGGAGTCACTCCCATCGAGCCCACACCCTGGACATTGCTATGGCCGCGCAGCGGCAACAGCCCCTTGCCCTCGCCGCCTATCATGCCGCGCAATAGGGCGAGACTCGCAATAGCTTCAATGTTGTCGCTACCATTGTGGTGATGGGTTAGTCCCATCCCCCAGGAAAAAACGGTTCTATCGCTTTTTGCATAGATTTCGGCCAAGGCTTCGATTTGAGATCGTTCGATGCCGCAATCTTTCTCTATATCATCCCAGGCTAGGCCTGTTATGAAACTGGAATAGGAATCATAGTGCTCACAGTAAGAGTCTATATAGTGCTGATCTACCAAGCCGGAGGCTATAAGGTGTTTTGCCATTCCGCTAATCAGTGCAACGTCACTGCCCACATGAGGTTGTATATAATGTGACGCAACTTCGCCACCGCCGCTTATCATAGACTTGAAATTGCTGGGCGAAGCAAAACGAACCAGGCCGGCCTCACGCGCCGGATTGACTATGACAACCTGTCCGCCTCGTTGTCTGCACTCTAGCAAGACCTTAACGAAACGCGGGTGGTTCGATGCGGGATTTGCGCCGAATACAAATATCAAGTCTGCCTTGTGCAGATCGCCATATTGTATGGTCGCTGTTCCGTTGCCTATGCTATTTCCCAGGCCTACACCTGAGGCTTGATGGCAGTAGTAGGAGCAGTTATTGATGTGGTTGCAGCCATACAGACGCGCGAATAATTGAAGAATAAAAGCGGCCTCATTCGATGATCTGCCAGAGGCATAAAAGAAGCTGCGCTGTGAGTCACTCTGTTTTAGTCGTTCTATAATGAGCGCATAGGCTCGCTCGTAGCTGATGGCCTCATAGCGATCGGACCCTGCAGACTTATGCAAGGGCACTGAGAGGCGGCCTAGATCTTCGAGTTGCTTCGCACTCAGCTCCCTGAGTTCGGTGATGCTATTCTGCTCGAATATCTGGGGCGGAATCGGGTCACGAATGTCACTCATTTGCGCCTGAATATTCTTGTTACATATCTCAACTCGTTTGCTGTATTCATTGTGTAAGCCGCCGCGCTGGCCGCCGGTACCAAAGGCGCATGCCTTGCAGGTGTTTTTTGATCTTACCGCTGCGGCCAATTTCCGAGTGCCAACTTTCTGCGCACAGGACATCACATACTGCATCGCCTTGAAGCCGCCCCCGGTTACCGCTTTGTTGGATTTTTCGCTAATGTTATTTTTCCTAGAGAGTTTGTTATAAACCCTCAACCTCCATGCGTTCACTGCTTGCTACCGTGACTAGAATGCCATCGAGTGTTGTAAAGGAGCGCTCAGCTAGCTGATATTTATAAATCTGATATTCAATCGGCCGCGCCTGCCCCTCGCGATGCAGGCGCACGGTCAGGATTGAATGGTCGTCCTGCCATTGAAAATAGTACAGAGCGATTCCTATGCCGATGACCAGTACCAGAAACATATAAGCGCCAAGCCTTAGATCTGCCGACAGGGTATTGTCTTCCTGCGCTTCGGGAGTCTTGGGAAGCGCAGTGCGGGTTTTGGGCCTTGCCGAGTCTGTTCTGTTCTTCATATCCCGTTGACGAACAAAAAAGAAGGCTATTACGATCACCGCAAGAGTTAGTAGTATTTTTCCGAGCATGGTGCTGGTTTTTCCAAAGGCTTGCCAGAATTGATAATAGCAGTGGCATAGACAACTTCGCTACTGTATCTGTTATCGGCACCCCTGCGGGCAACTATTGAAAAAGAAGGCTTCGTGACTACATCCTCAATTAATTGGCTGAAGGCTAGCGTGATTGAGGGTTCTCCAAGCTAATGCGATACTCTTACCTGAGATATGCACCCATGGCTGCAGTGCTGACAATAGCTCGTTGGAACAAATTTGAACCTAGCCGGTCTGCTACACGAATATTGAAGGAAGTCTCCAGACATTTTGAAAGAATCAGACACAGATCCCAACCCCTACGTGCCTGCAGGAATGCCGGCACTCGACAACTCTGGTCGTGCAATCTCATTCTTCGAATTCTGGCCGATGTGGTTGATTTATGTGCCGGTAGCGATTCAATGGGCGCTTCTCTCTATTCGATATCGCAGCCTGAGTCTTCCGCTGATCGCGAATCCTGGGGTCCCCTTGTCGGGAATGGTAGGAGTGTCGAAGTCGGCGGTGTTCGATCTGGCTGGGGAACATGCGCGGCAATGGATACTTTCGTGGATACTCATCGATGTGGACGAGACTCCGATTGAGGAGCAGTTAGCAACCGCCAGAGAGTCATTGATCGCGGCCGGATTGGGTTATCCCGTAGTCGGTAAACCTAATATTGGGTGTCGCGGCGCGGGGGTAAAGTTACTCGCCAATGAGAAGGACTTGCGGGCCTACCTGAGTGGCTTTCCCGTAGGTGGCTGTATTCAGTTTCAGAAGTTGAGTCAGTGGGATGCCGAGGCTGGCGTATTCTATGTGCGTAACCCCGAGCAGGCGCGAGGGCAAGTCACGTCCCTTACGTTGAAGTACACCCCCTATGTAGTGGGCGATGGTGCGAAGCAGCTAAGAGAGCTCGTTGCCGATGATCCCCGTGCGGGCGAGCTGCTGCATCTCTACGAGACTAGACACAGCGCGCGTTGGAATGACGTTATTCCGCGGGGAGAGCCCTATAGATTAGTATTTTCTGCCAGTCATTGCCGCGGCGCTGTGTTCCGTGATGCCGAGGAATTAATCGACCAGAGGCTGTCGGAAGCACTGGATAAGATATTTTCTGATATTCCGGGTTTCTATTACGGACGTCTGGATGTGAAGTTTAAAAATATAAAGAATCTCAGTGCAGGGGCGGATTTCGATATTATAGAGATTAATGGAGCAAGCTCTGAATCCATTAATATTTGGGATAGAAATGCAGGTCTGAGCAAGGCGGTGAGAACCCTGTTGCAGCAATACCATACGCTGTTTAAACTTGGTCATGTTAGCCGCAAGAGGGGCAACAAGCCCCCAGGCCTGATGGCTCTCTACCGAGCCTGGCGCTTTGAAAATAATCTAGTGAAGCAGTATCCTCAAAATGACTAATCCCTGCCGACTGCCCTTTAAGCCACGAATCCTGTCTGCGGTTCTCGAGAAAGCGCTTGGATTAGACCAGCTTGGTGCAATATATGATGCGCGGCCTCAGGACTGCACGCCCCACGAGTTTCTTCAATATACCCTCGACGCCCTAGGTGTAAGTCTGGAGCTTATCAACGGTGCAGTCCTTGATGAGCTGCCGCGGACGGGCCCGGTGCTTATCGTGGCGAATCATCCTCTCGGCGGTTTGGAAGGCGTGGCGATAGCGAAGGTGATTGCGGATATTCGCCCCGACCTCAAGGTCCTGACTAATGAATTGCTGCGCAGAATACCGGAACTGGCCGATATTTTTATCGGTGTGGATGTCTTGTCTAGCGATGCGGCTGCTGGGAATGTGGCGAGTATAAAGCAGGTCCACAAGCATCTGAAAAACGATGGAGCGGTGTTGATTTTTCCGGCGGGTATGGTGTCAGCCTATGAACACAGTCATCGCAGGATTCAGGATCGCACATGGAACCGCTTGGCCGGACAGCTATTGAAGCGTTATCAGGCCACCTGTTTGCCTGTTCATGTGGGGGGAACTAACAGCCGCTTATTCTATGCTGCGGGCATGGTCCATCCTCGATTGCGGACGGCTCTGCTGCCGCGCCAATTGGCCAATAAGCAGGGGTTTAATTTGCCGCTGTGCTTCGGTCGACCGATTCCTGCGGCTGAGCTCAGGCTTCTGCAAAGTCCCAGAGTGATCACCGATTATCTGCGAATAAGCACCAATGCCTTGGTGCGAGAGCCGCTGCGGTCGACCGACCCGAAGCAGCAGTCTGTAGTGGATGGCAGCTCGACTATCGGCCCCCATGAATTGCTTAAAACGATTGAGAGCCTCGAACAATTTCGGCTAATCGAACACGAGGAATTTGACGTCTACTGTGCGCCATTCGAAAGCCTGGGGCTCATCATGGAGCAGATCGCGATCGCGAGAGAGGTGACGTTTCGCTCCGTGGGCGAGGGTACGGGACTGTCCAAAGATTCTGATGAATTCGATCCGCATTATCTGCATCTATTTCTCTGGGATAAGACAGCTCTTAGGATTGCAGGAGCCTACAGGGTAGGGCTCGTGGATGAGATAGTTGCCGCTCATGGTGTTAAGGGGTTGTATAGTCGTTCTCTGTATAAATACGATGAAGCCTTCATCAATCAGCTGGGTTCGGCAATCGAGATGGGGCGGAGTTTTATTCATCCTGATTATCAGAAAAAGCCAGTATCGCTTAATTTGCTGTGGCGTGGGATCGGCAGAATCCTGGTAGAAAGACCCAGGTATCACACTTTGTTCGGGTCTGTGAGTATATCGAGGGAGTATAGTGATCTTGCGCGCGCACTTATCGCCGATACTATGTTGACTAATTTCAAGGCAAGTGAATACGATCAACTCGTCAAACCAATAACACCGCATAAGATCATGAACCGTGTCTGGACTAATGAGATGCTAGCGGAATTGTCTAATGTGAAGATGTTGGGGAAATTAATTGGACGCTGTGATCCCGGGAAGGCTGTTCCGGTTTTGTTGAGGCATTATCTCTCGGTGAACGGTAAGCTGGTTTGTTTTAACATACACCCAAATTTTAATGACTCTCTCGAGGGTCTTATTATCGTCGATGCTCGCAAGACTGATGCGAAGACGCTAAGCCGGTTTCTTGGCGCCGATGGCCATGAACAATTCATGAACTTTCACAAACTACAAGATACTGCCTAGTGACTTTTTAGGGGCTATCTAGAGACAAATAGATGAACAAATTTATCGCCATCATCCAATTATTCGGGTCAGCTATAGTTTCACTGGCAGCCATAGCTACGCTGGTTAATCTGATCTTCATCTCGTCCCGCCCAGAGACTATTTCTGTGGTCAATACGCTGGTGGGGCAGGGCGTGCTTATCATCTGCCTGCTGGTGTTGGCTCGCGTTCTCTTCAGGAAAGGCCTAGCAGGCCTGAAACAGGGAAAGCCTGCCTCGAGCACCGATGCAGGGGTCTAGACTGCCCCGCAGCCCAGTGCACGAGATAGATTTGTCCATAAATCTGCAAAGTTTGGGTATAAAGGAGTATAATTCCGCGCTTTTCCGAGTAGTAGCCTCTGCCAATGATAATCTTCGAAGACTCTAACCGCTTCTCTCAGCTTCAGGAAAGCTGTGTAGCCACCATTGGCAAATTTGATGGTGTGCACTTGGGCCACCAGCTTATTCTGGATCAGCTAAATCAGAAGGCTGAGCAATTCGACTTGCCCTCACTGGTCATCGTGGTTGAACCGCACCCCGAGGAATTCTTTGCCAGCGATGCGCGTAGCTGCCCTGCAAGATTGACGATATTGAAGGAAAAGCTGGAGCTACTGGATAGCTTCGGCATCGACTTCGTATTTTTGCTGAAGTTTGATAAGGCGCTCAGCGAGTTGAGTGCACAAGCCTATATAGCGGATATCCTCGTCAAAGGGCTAGGGGTGAAAAGCTTTATCGTGGGTAATGATTTCAGATTTGGTCATCAGCGCAAGGGCGATTTTTCGCTACTGCAAGAAGCTGGCGAGCAGTTTGGCTTCGAAGTAGTCGAAACTGCGGCCTACGAACGTAATGGTCATCGAATTAGCAGTACTTTTATCCGCGAACAGTTGGCAAATGCAGATTTCACTCTCGTAGAGCAGTTGCTGGGTAGACCGTATTCAATTAAGGGTGAGGTAGTGCAAGGTGCTCAGTTAGGGGCCGATCTGGGTTTCCCAACCTGCAATATCAATCCGCAGCGTCTGCGTATTCCCCTGCATGGAGTTTATGCCTGCGAAGTGCGCCTGGTGGATCATTATCGGCCCGCAGCGGTTAACATCGGCTACCGGCCTACAGTAACCGAATCGGGCGAGGCATTGTTGGAGGCTCATATTCTCGATTTTAATGAGGATCTCTACGGCAAGACGATCGAGGTCATCTTTAGACAGAAAATCCGCGAGGAGCTTAAGTTCTCTGGCCTCGATGAGCTAAAAAGTCAGATAAGTGCCGATGTGGAGCAGGTGAGAGAAATTTTTGGTGTTACTAACTAAGAATATTTAGCTACTAACAGATACATTACAGAAGCCACTAAGACAACGTATAGATCTAGCTATGAGTGATTATAAAGATACATTAAACCTACCGCATACCGAGTTTCCTATGAAGGCCAATCTGGCGCAGCGGGAACCCGGTATTTTGCAGCAATGGCAGAAGCTGGATCTCTACAAGCGCATAGCCGAAAAGAATAGTGGTAAGCCGAAATTCATCTTGCATGATGGTCCTCCTTACGCGAATGGGGAGCTGCACCTTGGTCATGCGATCAACAAGTCGCTGAAAGACTTCGTCGTCAAGGCAAAATCTCTGAACGGCTTTGACGCGCCGTATATTCCGGGTTGGGACTGCCATGGCTTGCCTATTGAGCACAATGTAGAGAAGAAGAAGGGGAAAGCCGGCCAGAAAATCTCCCACGCCGAGTTTCGTAAAGCCTGCCGGGAATATGCGGCGAAGCAGGTTGATATCCAGCGTAACGGTTTTATTCGCTTGGGTGTATTGGGCGATTGGGGAAACCCTTATCTGACGATGGTCTTCGAGACAGAGGCCGATATCGTGCGTTCATTGGGAAAAATTATTGAAAATGGCCACCTGGTAAAAGGCTATAAGCCGGTCTACTGGAGTGTGGTCGGAGCCTCGGCCCTGGCGGAGGCTGAAGTCGAATATCAGGATAAGGATTCCTTCGCGATAGATGTGCGTTTCACGCCACAAGATAGAGATACATTTCTAGGGCTGTTTTCTGCCACGGTCGCTGCCGATGAGCCTGTCTCTGTCGTTATATGGACAACTACGCCTTGGACACTGCCCTCGAATCAGGCGGTCTGTCTGCACGGAGAGCTGAGCTATGCCCTGGTACGCTGCGAGTTGGATCAAGGTTCTGAGCTAATAGTGGTAGCAACGGACATGGTCGAGAGAATCATGAGTCGCTACAACTGCGAGTCATTTGAGATTGTCGCCGAGGCGACAGGCTCGCAACTGGAAAAACAGATTCTACTGCACCCTTTCGTAGACAGGCTGGTGCCACTGATATTGGGTGAGCATGTCACTACCGAAGCGGGTACCGGGGCCGTGCATACTGCTCCCGATCACGGTGTAGATGATTTTAATGTTGGCGCAGCCTACGGCATAGGTACCCTAAATCTCGTCGACGAGAATGGCGTCTTTACGTCCGCCGCAGGCGATTTCGCCGGTGGCCATGTCTACAAGGTTGATGAAGACATTATCGCGAAGCTGCGCGAGGTAAAGGCGCTGGTTGCACTGGATAAGATAAATCATAGCTACGCACATTGCTGGCGTACAAAGACGCCACTCATCTACCGCGCCACTCCACAGTGGTTTATTAGCATGAGCGAAAATGATCTGCTCGGTAAATCACTAACAGCGGTTGATGGAGTTAAGTGGATTCCCGATTGGGGCAAGGCGCGTATCGAACTCATGTTGAAGGGAAGCCCAGATTGGTGTATCTCACGACAACGTACCTGGGGTGTGCCGATTACTTTATTTGTTAACAAAGAGACGCAGGCTCTGCATCCACGTACTGCGGAATTGATAGAGCAGGTCGCACAGCTAATAGAAAAACGGGGCATCGAGGCCTGGTTCGAACTGGAAGCCGACGAATTACTTGGCGAAGATGCGGCCGACTATGAAAAAGTCACAGACACCCTCGATGTCTGGTTCGATTCGGGTGTGAGTCACTACTCGGTCATCGGTGAGCGCGATGAGCTGAGCTATCCTGCCGATCTCTATCTGGAAGGCTCCGATCAACACCGCGGCTGGTTTCAATCGTCATTAAAAACGGCGGTAGCGATGAATGGTACGGCTCCCTATAAGGAAGTGTTGACCCACGGTTTCTTCGTTGACGCCGATGGCAAGAAGATGTCCAAGTCACTGGGAAATACGGTAGCACCCGATTTGATATTCAAGCAATACGGGGCCGATATTCTGCGCCTGTGGGTTGCTGCAACAGATTATCGTGGCGAGATGACAGTGTCAGATGAGATCTTCAAGCGCGTCGCCGACTCTTATCGCCGAATTAGAAATACTGCACGTTTCATGCTGTCAAATTTGAGGGGATTCGACCCGGAGAAGGATCAGCTTAATCCAGAGGAAATGATAGCCGTAGACTATTGGATAACGCGTCAGTGTCAGCAGATGCAAAAAGAAGTCATCGAGCACTATGACAACTACAATTTCCTGAATGTGTATCAGAAGATTCATAACTTCTGCGTGGTCGAGTTGGGTGGTTTCTATCTAGACGTTATCAAAGATCGGCAGTATACGACTCAGGCCGACAGTGTCGCCCGTCGTTCCGCACAAACCGCGCTGTACAATATTCTTGAAATGTTCAGTCGCTTGATAGCGCCTATACTTAGCTTTACAGCCGATGAGATCTGGCAGAATATCCCGGGCTCTAGAGAAGAGTCGGTGTTTCTTTCCAATTTTTCAGATTCAGTTGCAGACTTTGCTGAGCTTGACGCGTTTCCAGATGTTTTCTGGCAACAGATCTTGTTAGTGAAGACAGCTGTAAACAAGGAGTTGGAAGCGAAACGTGCAGCCAAGGAAGTCGGTGCCAGCTTGAGCGCTGAAGTTGATATCTATTGTGATGATGCGCTGGCCAAGCAACTGAACTCCCTGGAATCAGAACTTAGATTTGCATTGATCGTGAGCAGTGCGAAGGTGCATGCCTTGACTGATGCGCCCTCTACGGCGAGTCCTACAGACCTGGACAATGTAAAGCTACAGGTCAATGCTTCCAGCTTTGAGAAGTGTGAGCGCTGCTGGCATCACACAGAGGATATTGGTCAGAGTGCCGCTCACCCCACACTATGTCAGCGTTGCGTCGTAAACGTCGACGGACAAGGCGAGCCTAGAGACTTCGTGTAAAACGAGAGTCTGGTAAGGGCTGGCAGACTACTTTCTTCGGATCTAGCTATGACTCGCGAACCAAAGCAAAAAATACAGGCTGGCTCTCTCGTCAGTCTACACTTCTCTCTTGCCCTGAGTAGCGGAGAGTTAGTTGACGGTAATTTCGACAAGAAAGCGGCGAGCTTTCGTCTGGGCGATGGCAGTATGTTGCCTGGCTTTGAGGAGAAAATACTGGGCTCTAGCGCGGGTGATGAGATCGAGGCTAAACTGGCTCCGGAGCAGGCTTTCGGAGAAATCAATCCGGCTAACATACACCGATTTCCCGTTGCCAAATTCCAGAATTTACTGGAAGATGATTTGATTCCTACCGAGGTAGGTTCGGTGGTTTCTTTTAAAGATGCAGGCGGCAACGATCTGCCAGGGGTGATCGCAGAAATTACAGCATCGACCGTAGTCGTGGACTTCAATCATCCTCTGGCAGGAAAGAATATCGTCTTCACTGCGCGAATAATTTCGGTAATCGATGCAGATGTCGAAACCGTAGAGATTAGAGTCTAGGTAATTCTAGCTTGAGGTCATTTTGAATATTCAGGTTTCTAAAGATTCCGCAACAACATCTATTCGTCTGGCAAATCCGCGCGGCTTCTGTGCGGGAGTAGATCGTGCGATAGACATTGTGAATCGCGCGCTGGATATATTTGGCGCTCCCATCTATGTGCGTCATGAGGTGGTACACAATAAATTTGTTGTAGATACTTTGCGCAGGCGTGGGGCCATTTTCGTCGATGAGTTGGAAGATATACCTAATACCGATGAACGAGGGCGTCCGTCGATTGTTATCTTTAGTGCGCATGGTGTGTCGCTAGCCGTAAAAGACGAGGCGCGGAATAAGGGCTTTAAAGTATTCGACGCAACCTGCCCGCTAGTGACCAAGGTGCATTTAGAGGTTACCAAATTTAGTCAGGACGGTAGGGAGTGTGTGTTGATTGGGCATCAATTTCATCCGGAAGTTGAAGGCACCATGGGTCAATACGACAAATCTGCCGGAGGGCAGATTTACCTGGTTGAGTCGGTAGAGGATGCGAACGAGCTGCAGGTGAATAACCCGGAGAATCTGAGTTATGTCACTCAGACTACGCTATCTATGGATGATACATCCAAGGTCATCGATGCGCTGCGCGAGAGGTTTCCCTCGATTAGGGGGCCGCGCAAGAAAGATATATGTTATGCCACGCAGAATCGCCAGGATGCAGTAAAACAACTTGCCCTGGAGTGCGAGCTGTTATTGGTGGTGGGTTCTCCAAACAGTTCAAACTCGAATAGGCTGAAAGAGTTGGCAGAAAGATTGGGCTGTGAATCGTATCTGATCGATAGTGTGGATGACATCGATCCGAAATGGTTCGATGGCAAATTTAAATTTGGTATTACAGCTGGCGCATCAGCGCCTGAGGTTTTGGTGCTGCAAGTTGTAGATAGGTTGCGCGAGATCTGCCATCAAGAGCCAGAAGAGTTAGAGGGGGTTGAGGAGAACATCGTCTTTAGCATGCCTCGTGAGCTGCGTAGTTAAAGCCGCTGGCGCCAGAATCCTCTCCTCGGTCCAGATCACATAGCCAGCAACTGTTCCAGCTTTTCCTGTAATGCGCTCAACGCGGCGGACATCTGCTCCGCCTTGCTGCGTTCTTTTTTTACGACAGCGTCTGGCGCATTGTCCATAAACTTCTTGTTATTCAATTTCGCAGAAACAGCCTTCATACCGGATTCGAGTTTCGCAATTTCTTTCTCTAGTCGTGCACGTTCTGCATCCACATCGATTAGACCGGCCATTGGAACCAGGATCTCGATATTGCCGTGGAGTTGAGTGGCAGCGGCAGGTAGTTCCTGCCCATCATCGAGCCACTGAATAGATTCTAGCTTCGCCAGCTTCTCTAGATAGTGGTGATACTGAATAAGTCTCGCTCTGTCGCTCTCATCTCCCTTGTTCAGATATACCGGGATAGCCTTCGCTGGAGAGATATCCATCTCGCCGCGAATGTTTCGTATGGCGATGATAATGCCTTTGATCCATTCGATGCTCAGCTCGGCATTGTCGTCGACGTTGCCGGCATCGGGTTGAGGATAGGGCTGCAACATTATGCTCTCATCCTCGATGTTCAGAAGCGGGGCGATGCGCTGCCATATTTCTTCGGTGATATAAGGCATGAAAGGATGTAGGAGGCGTAGGCTCTTCTCCATGATGCTCAGCAACATCCAGCGTGTAGCCTGCGCCTGCTGCGGATTGTTCTCTTCGTCCCATAGTACGGGCTTGGAAAGTTCGACATACCAATCGCAGTATTCGTTCCAGATAAATTCTTGTAAGGCCTGAGAGGCGAGATCGAATCGGTAATTTACCATGGACTCTTCGATGCTTCTCGCGGTCTGTTCGAAGCGGCTGCTAATCCATTTGTCGGCAATAGAGAAGTGTTCGGTCGAGATCGTGGATCCATCGACGAGCACTTGCTCTTCACTATTCATGAGGACATAGCGCGCAGCATTCCATATCTTGTTACAGAAGTTTCTATAGCCTTCTGTGCGCCCCAGATCGAATTTAATGTCTCGGCCTGTGGATGCCAGAGAATAGAAAGTGAAGCGCAGCGCATCGGTGCCATAGCCGGTTATGCCTTCAGGGAAGGCGTCTCGAGTATGTTTCTCAATCTTCTGCTTTAGTTGCGGCTGCATCATATCGGCAGTCCGCTTCTGCACCAGTTCTTCGATTTCTATGCCGTCGATCAGATCGATAGGGTCTAGGATATTCCCCTTCGACTTGGACATCTTCTGTCCCTGCTCATCGCGAACCAGACCGGTGATGTACACCTTCTTAAAAGGAATCTCGCCGGTAAATTTCAGAGTCATCATTATCATTCTGGCGACCCAGAAAAATATGATGTCGAAACCGGTTACCAGCACATCGGTTGGGTGGAACTTGTCGAAGAATTCTCTCTCATTGGGCCAGCCCAGTGTCGAAAAGGTCCATAGCGCAGACGAGAACCAGGTGTCCAGCACATCTTCGTCCTGGCGCAGTGCTATCCCATCGCCCAGATTGTGCTTGGCACGAATCTCAGCTTCAGATTTCCCTACGTATACCTTACCTTCGTCGTCATACCACGCTGGTATGCGATGTCCCCACCAGAGTTGGCGGCTAATGCACCAATCCTGAATATTTCGCATCCAGGCGAAGTAGGTGTTTTCCCAATTCTTGGGTACAAATTCTATGTCGCCATCTTCGACGGCTTTGATCGCCGGGTCGGCTAGTGATTGAACGGCAACATACCATTGATGCGTAAGATAGGGCTCGATAACTACGCCGCTGCGGTCGCCTCGAGGTACTTTTAATTTATGCGGCTCGATCTTATCGACTAAGCCCAGCGCCTCCATGTCTTCGACGATTTTCTTGCGCGCATCGAAGCGGTCAAGGCCTTGATAAATTTCAGGTGCATTCTCGTTGATGCAGGCGTTGTTCGTGAGGATATTAATAATCTCAAGATCATTGCGCTTGCCGACTTCGTAGTCATTGAAGTCATGGGCTGGTGTGATCTTCACGCAGCCAGTGCCAAACTCCGGATCAGCATAGTCGTCCGCGATAATGGGTATCTGTCTGTTGCAGAGAGGAAGTTCCACAAACTTTCCGACTAAATCTTTATAGCGCTCATCATCTGGATGAACAGCGATTGCGCTATCGCCCAATAAGGTTTCGGGGCGAGTCGTTGCAATAACTATGTGGCGACTAGGGTCCTCCGCTAAGGGGTAGCGGAAATGCCACAGGAAACCATTTTCTTCTTCGGAAATCACCTCCAAGTCTGATACGGCGGTATGCAGTTGAGGGTCCCAATTCACCAGACGATTGCCTCGGTAGATCAGACCTTCATCAAACAGCTCGATGAATACTTTTTCCACGACAGAAGAGAGTTGCTCGTCCATGGTAAAGCGTTCGCGAGTCCAATCCAGTGAGGAGCCGAGACGGCGTATCTGTTCGGTGATAATACCGCCAGATTCTTCCTTCCAATCCCATACCTTCTTTACAAATTCCTCGCGGCCAAGCTCCGCTCGCGAGCTACCTGCTGCATTGAGCTGTCTTTCGACGACCATTTGTGTAGCGATACCGGCATGATCGGTTCCAACTTGCCATAGTGCTGAACGACCAAGCATTCGATGGTAACGGATGAGGGCATCCATGATGGCATTTTGAAATCCGTGGCCCATATGGAGTCGGCCAGTTACATTGGGCGGAGGGATGACGATGCAATAGGGGTCGCCGTCTCCTTGGGGAGCGAAATAGCCGCGCTCTTCCCAAGTCTTATACCACTGATTTTCCAGCTGTTTTGGTTGGTAGGTCTTGTCCATACTGATGTAGAGTTGCCATGCTTAAAAAAGGCGCAAGTATACATGATCAGGCGGGAATTTGCTGAATCTAACGGCATTGAGCACAAGATATCTCTTCGTCCGCGGTAGCGCGGATCTTCCCTGCTCACGGACCCTCGGTCTTGATTGTTCGCTGGAAAGAACCGCGCTACCGCGGGTTTACACCGGCGATGCAGTTTGAAAAAGTTTCAGCGGAAAATCTTAGGCTCAGAGCTTGAAGGTCTCGATTCGCATCGCTTTTTCTTTATAGAAGCGATAGCGGACACGGCCCTGTTCCAGGCTCTCGTTGTCGGCGCTAATAACTTCGTTTATGCGGCTGAACTGACCCTCGCTAGCACAGGGCTGCGTGCTAAGATTAATCAGCACATCGGCATGTGTGGCGGCTGCCAATTCGGTGCCCAAAGTTACCGGTTCTCCATTGTCGCCGCCGCTATCCAGTGAACAATGGGGCAGGAAGCTGCTCGCGGAATATTGCCAGAGCATGTCATCCAGTGCCTTAGACTGCTGCTGTGAGTCGGTGAGTATATGGATGCGATGCCCTAACGAGTAGGCTTTCTCGGTTAGCCGGCAGACGAACTGCAGACGAGACTGCAGTTCGGGGCTCGGTAGCGTATAAAAATTAACCTGAGTCATGGTCTGCTGTGCTAGGCCTTCTGCTGGCTCAGGTATTCAACTAGAAGAGCCACGGGACGACCGG
Organism: uncultured Pseudomonadales bacterium; assembly: GCA_905478195.1. Classification (GTDB taxonomy): domain Bacteria; phylum Pseudomonadota; class Gammaproteobacteria; order Pseudomonadales; family Pseudohongiellaceae; genus UBA9145. The sequence continues at coordinate 11,801 of CAJQHM010000078.1, read as the reverse complement.
TGGCACCTTTCTGAGCGCCAGAATTCCAGGCACTGCCTGCGATGTCCAGATGAGCCCACTTGAACTTCTCCGCGAATCTGGAGAGAAAGCAGGCGGCGGTGATAGTTCCTGCCCTAGGCCCGCCAATATTCGCTATGTCGGCGAAGTTACTATCGAGCAGGGGCTGATATTCCTCCCACAGTGGTAACTGCCAGACGCGGTCCAGGCTGTTCTGTCCGCATTGGATCAGGGATGCTGCCAATTTGTCATCGTTGCTGAGAAGGGCGCTCACATGTGAGCCGAACGTGGCAACGGCGGCACCGGTTAGTGTGGCGATATCGATAACACTGCGAGGCTTGTAGCGTTCTGCATACGTAAGTACATCACAGAGTACGAGACGGCCTTCGGCGTCTGTATTGAGGACTTCAATAGTCTTACCGGCCATGCTGGTAACTATGTCGCCAGGCTTGGTCGCCGTGCTGCTCGGCATATTCTCTACAGCACCTACCAGGCCGACTATGTTGATCGGGAGCTTCAACTGAGCGACTGTGGCCATGGTGCCAATAACACTCGCCGCGCCGCACATATCGAACTTCATTTCGTCCATCGCTGCGCCAGCTTTTAGACTAATGCCACCGGTGTCGAAGGTGACACCTTTGCCGACCAAGACGTGGGGCTTGCTGTCGGCCTTCGCGCCTTTGTATTCCATTACGATCAGCTTAGCTTCCTCGGCAGAGCCTGCCGAAACAGATAGCAAGGAGCCCATTTTCAGGCGTGCCATCTGCTTCTCGCTGAGAATTTTCACCGTGAGAGAGGCGTGCTTCTTGCCCAGAGCGACGGCCTCGCTGGCAAGATAGCTTGGGGTGCAGATATTGCCGGGCAGATTGCCCAGGTGGCGTGCGCGATTGATGCCGGTACCGATGGCTGCGCCACTCTTCATGGCGGTTTCCAGAGATTTTTTGCGAGCCGTCTTAGCGCCAGAGATGCTAATCAGCTTGGTGCTGACCGCCTTGCTCTTCTTGCTTTTAGTCTCATCGTATTTGTAGCTTTCGCACTCTGCTTCTTGGGCGAGTCGCTGACTCAGCCAGCTAGTCGATTCGCCTTTGACCTCTATGCTGGTCAGGGCAAAGTGGGCGCTAGTGGCGTTCGATTTAAAGATAGCCTTAAGCCCAGCGCAGAGCATCTTGGCGGCGTTCTTGCTATTCAGTTTCTTGTTTTCGCCGCCACCGAGCAGCAGCAGACGTTTACTTTTCAAACCCACTGGATTGTGGATGATTTGTGTCTCGCCCAGTTTTCCGGTGAAATCTTCTGAACGGACAATTTTGCTGATTCCCTTATTGCTGGCCTTGTCAGCTAGTTGCGCTTCTTCGCTTAAGCTGCCCTTGTTCCAGACTACGACCGCGATGCAGTCGGCATTAATAGTGTCAACGGCAGCTGCTTTTATTGAATACTTCATGTTTGGATGAACCCCTGCTAGGGCCGATAATTCGGCTTGAATTCTGTGGATCGATAATCCTAAAGATATTCAGACACTTAAGCAACAATGGCGTGTCTGCAAAAAAATAAGATCAAGATCTACCGTAAAAAGCTTCACTTTTTTTAGATAAATTGACTAAAATCTTGAACCAAATTGACACATGCCTGTCTCAGTAGTGATTGGTGTAGCAACGTGTAAAGGAGTAGTCATGCCTAGAGTCAAGGTAGCCCAACCTGATCAATTTTTGTTCAGCATGGAACGTCGTGTTGGTATTAGTGATGTGAACTATGCAAAACACCTCGATAGTATTGCTATGGTGAAAATTTTGCATGAGGCAAGACTGCAATTTTTAGCGAGTCTGGGTTTCACCGAGGGAAATATCTTCGGCCTCGGCATGGTAGTGACCGACCTAGCGGTTGAATATCGCTCAGAATCCTTCGCCAATGACATGCTAGTCATCGATGTGGGTGTCAGTGGTTTTAATCGCTATGGCTTCGACATTGGCCTCCAGGTAACCAACAGTGCGCTCGAAACGGTTGTCTGCAATGGCAAGATGGGAGTCGTGTTCTTCGATTTCGATAAACATCAGATAATTGAGGTGCCACTCGCCTTCAAGGCTCTTCTCGGGCAACAGGAATCGCAGGTCGCTTGATTCGGCGCTCCCTACCTGACTTTACCGCGTCTTTTCGAGTAAACTGTTGCCTCCTTCAAGACACGGATGCAGCCCCGGTTTGATCATATTCCGCTACCTTAGTAAGCAAATTCTGCAGGTCATGGCGGCTGTCACTCTAATTCTATTGGTGGTGGCGCTAACCAGCCGTTTTATTCAGTATCTTTCCCAGGCTGTCGCCGGAGAGTTGGCGTCGGATACCTTGTTTCTATTAATGTTCTACCGCCTGCCCGACTTTCTGTTAGTTATTCTCCCGCTCTCGCTGTTCCTGGGAATTCTGTTGGCCTATGGCCGTATGTACGCAGAGAATGAGATGGTGATCCTCATCGGTAGCGGATTTAGTCAGCGGCGGCTGCTTCTGGTCACTATGGGCACGTCATCTATCGTGCTAGTCGTGGTGGCGATACTCAGTCTGCAGGTGGCGCCTTGGGGCATGCGCAATACGGAACAACTAAAGCAGAGTGCGGATCAGCTAACCGAGCTGGATCTCATAGTCGCCGGGCAATTTCAAAGTTTTGGCGAAGGCAATCGAGTGACCTATGCAGAGCGTATTGATTCTTCAGCTTCGGGTGAACGACAGCTGCAGAATGTTTTTGTTGCGGTAAGTGGTGTAGCCGATGAGTCCGGGAGAAGCAGTCCCAGAATAATAGTCGCAGAATCGGCGCGACCAGAGATCGATGGGGCGAGTGGCGCGCGCTTTATGCGTTTGGAGAATGTTTTACAATATGATGGGACTCCTGGCGCTTTAGAATTTAACATTGGCCAGTTCGATGTGCAGTCTATTCTCCTTCCCGACACGGCTAGTATAGAGCCCGTACTTGAGGAGCAGTATCTGACTACCATCGCGTTAGTCGGTTCGAGCCTGCCCGAGCACAAAGCGGAGCTTCAGTGGCGAATATCGATAGTGCTGCTTATCCCCATAATTACTCTCATTGCCGTGCCGCTTAGCAAGGTTGACCCGAGGCAGGGACGCTATAGCAAGCTGGTGCCAGCGGCGCTACTGTATGCGGCATACTTCGTGCTGCTGCAATTCAGTAAGGACATGATTGCGCAAGAGAGTATTCCTGCCTTTTTGGGAATGTGGTGGGTACATGCGCTATTTATTAGTGTTGCGTTTGTTTGTTACCGCTTTCCCAATGTTGGAAGCCTATTTACCTTGGGTACGTCTAAATGACATCAAACAATCAGCAGCGCAGGAGAGCGTAGAGCCTCGTCATGGTGAAGATCGACAAACATATTCGCAATACCGTGCTACTGGCAATGCTTGTTGTAGTAATGCTCATTAGCTCGGTCGATGTGGTATTTGCCTTGGCGGATGAGATTGGCGATACCGATGAATACTATTCGATGATAAATGCGCTGGCTTTCATAGCCTTTACCTTGCCTACCAGAATTTATGAACTACTGCCCTTTATCGCTCTGGGCGGCGCCTTGATCGGGCTAGGCATCTTAGCCTCTAATAATGAGCTGGTGGTAATGCAGGCTGCCGGCGTCAGCGTTTGGCGGATAGTCTGGTCTGTGCTGAAGCCAACCAGCTTGATCATGCTATTTAGCCTGTTACTAGGCGAATATATTGCACCTCCCCTCGAGCAATTGGCGCAGAGTAATAAGGCGGTTCAGCAGAGTGCGAATGAATCAATTAGCTCGGAGCAGGGGACATGGCGCAAGGTAGGCGACGAATATATTCATATCAATGCCATCGCGCCAGGTGGCGAATTGCTTTATGGCGTAACGCGTTATGAGATAGGCGGCAATCGTACTATCGTAGCTAGTAGTTTTGCGGAGTCTGCCCGCTATGTGGATAACGAAGACTCAAGCTATTGGCAGTTGAGTAATGTTAAGCAGAGTAGCTTCACTCCTGGCTCGATCATAGCGCAAGAGTGTTTGCAGGAGGATTGGCTGGTCGATCTCTCTCCCGAGTTGCTCTCGGTGTTACTTATAGAGCCAGACCGCCAATCGATAACGGGGCTGTATAGATTTGCGCAGTTCTTCGAATCCGAGGGTCTGAATGCGGCAACGTATCACCTTGCCTTCTGGAAAAAACTCTTGCAACCAGTTGCGACTCTCGTGCTGGTAATTCTGGCAATCTCTTTTGTCTTCGGACCGCTGCGCGAATCGACCATGGGTTTCAGGGTTTTTGTCGCGATGGGTATTGGCTTGGGATTTACGATCATACAGCGCCTAATGGAGCCAGCGAGTTTGCTCTATGGGTTTAGCCCGTTGCTTGCAGTGCTGACGCCAATTCTTCTCTGTGCCGCGCTGGGCCTCACCTTGATGCGGCGCGTTCGCTAATCGCCAATTCAGCAAATCGTCACACTAAAATACCATCGAATCTCCCGGGCCAATGGACACAAAAGGACAACAATTTATTGGTGAATGCTTACTTAGTTCTAGACCCTATGGTTAGCGACATGGAAAGCTTTGCAGATTATGAGGAAAAATTCCTGCCGTAATCGCGAATCATGAAAGTAAATAGGCAGTTCAGGGGAAAATACCCACCGTGCTGGAAGGCGGCTTCAATCGAAGGGCCGGTGCGACTTGGGTAGGAGAACAACCTTGGTCTGGGACATCTTGTCGTGAATGGCATCGCCATTGGCATCCAGATAGAGTGAGAGGTAGCCCAGGCCAAAGAGGAAGAATGCAGGCCAGGCCGCGAAGAAGCGTATCAGGCCCTGTTTGAGATTGATTCTGCCGCCGTCCAGGGATTCGACTTTTATGCGCCAGGCGATCATGCCCAGAGTCTGACCGCTTCTGCTCCAGAACCAGATATAGAAACTGCTGCTGCTAAGTATCATCAGTGCGAACAGGACAGCGTCCAGGACGGGGTCGGTTTGTACCACGCCATCGACTAGCTGATTGGATTCGGGTCCGACGAATAACTGCAGGGCGAAGCCAAGCACCATCCAGATCGCCGCTACCAGGAAGCCGTCGTAGAGCAGCGCTGCCATACGACGCATCAGGCCCGCTCTTGGAAAGGGGCCTGATGATTGGGGATCTTTTTTTTCTGACTTGATCAAAGGCTAGAGAATCTCAAGTGTTCTAGAGTTCTTTTGCGGCTTGTATCAGTTCTGACGCTGCCTTCTGACCGTCTCCGAACAACATCTTCGTATTGTCGGCAAAGAACAGTGGGTTTTCTACTCCAGAGAACCCGGTGCCGCGTCCGCGCTTAATAACGATAACATTGTCCGAATCGATAGCATCGAGAATCGGCATGCCGAACAAGGGGCTGCTGCTATCGGTTTTAGCCGAGGGGTTAACGACATCGTTCGCGCCGATTACCAAAGCTACGGTCGTGTTCTTGAAGTCTGCATTTATGTCTTCCATGTCATAAATCATGTCATAGGGTACGCCCGCCTCTGCGAGCAGTACATTCATGTGCCCCGGCATGCGACCGGCCACAGGGTGAATTGCGAATTTCACGCTGACGCCTTTTTCCGTCAGGATTTGTGTGAGCTCCCAAATTTTATGCTGGGCCTGGGCGACCGCCATGCCGTAACCAGGGATGATGACAACCTGGCTGGCGAAAGCCATAAGAATGCCTGCGTCCTGCGCCTGAATCTCTTTCATGACGCCTTCGGTACCGTCGCCGCTAGCTGCAGCTGCGTCTGTTCCGACGCCGGCGAAGAATACATTCGCAACCGAACGGTTCATCGCCTTCGCCATCAGCTGTGTGAGCAAGGAGCCGGCCGAGCCAACTACGATACCGGCGATAATCATTGCCGCATTGCCCAGCACGTAGCCTTCAAAACCCACAGCGAGTCCGGTTAGGGCATTAAAAAGTGAGATGATGACGGGCATATCTGCGCCGCCGACTGGCACTGTGATAAAAACACCTAACACCAGAGCGAGAACATAGAACACGATGATCGTGTCGATGCTATTGGTGAAGTAAATTGCAGCAGCAAAGCCTACGGTCACCACGGCGAGTAGGGCGTTGATCATATGCTGCATCGGTAGCAGCTTGCTGCGGTTCAGGCGGCCATCGAGTTTGGCCCAGGCGATGATGCTTCCGCTAAACGAGATAGTGCCAATAATTGCCCCCAGAATACCGAGGATGGCCACGTCGGCGCCAAGCATATCGGCAACGGTCGCTGTGCCAGTGACATCGTGAGCCGCTTCGTTACTGGCCTTCAATAGTTCCACGGCGGCAATTGCAGCAGCTGCGCCACCACCCATGCCGTTATACATGGCGATCATCTGTGGCATGTCGGTCATCGCGACTTTCTTGCCGCTATACCAGGCGTAGCCACCACCGAGGGCAATTGCGATAAGAATGAGGATAATATTGGTGCTGACCTGATCGCTGTCGAGTATCTGCGGAGCCATGAAAGTGGCCAGTGTCGCCAGTACCATGCCGGCACCGGCCCAGAGTATGCCGCGCCTGGCGGTAACCGGAGAACTCATTTGCTTTAGGCCTAGAATGAATAGGGCAGCCGCTATTAGATAGGCTGCCTGGATTAGAGTTTCCATCTAAGAGCCCTCGCCATTGTTTTTGTTTTCGCTGGGTTTAAACATCTCCAGCATGCGTTCGGTGACCACATAGCCACCCACCGCGTTACCAGCCCCCAGTAAGACGGCGATAAAGCCAATTACTTGCTCTGTAGGAGTCTCTGCTATGCCCAGTGCGACCATCGCGCCAACCAGGACGATGCCGTGAACAAAATTGGAGCCAGACATGAGAGGCGTGTGCAGAATTACAGGCACCTTGCTAATGATTTCATAGCCAGTGAAACCGGCAAGCATGAAGATGTAGATAGCGGCGAGACCTTCGATCATGAGGATACTCCTTCTAGCTGTTCTTTAATGCCGGCATGGAGAATCTCGCCGCCATGGGTGATCAGGCTTCCCTGTAGAATCTCGTCTTCGAGATCTATATTGATAGCACCGTCCTGTATTAATAGTTCCAAAAAGTTATACAGGTTCTTCGCATACAATTCGCTGGCATGAATGCTGACCATGCTCGGCACATTGAGCGGACCGTAGATTTTTACACCCTTGTGCAGAATAGTCTCATCGGCCTGGGTGAGTTCGCAGTTGCCTCCGCCCTCGGCGGCGAGATCCACAATAACAGAGCCGCCGCGCATGCCCTCGACCATTTCGGTACTGATGATTCTTGGAGAGGGGCGACCTGGTATTGCGGCGGTGCTCACTACTACGTCAGCATCAGCAACGTGTTTGGCGAGTATTGCCTGCTGTTGCTGGCGCTCTTCATCGGTGAGCTCCCGTGCATAGCCGCCACTTCCTTCGGCTTTGATCTCGATATCGACGAATTTCGCACCCAGGGACTCAACCTGCTCCTTCGCTGCTGCTCGCACATCGTAGCCTTCTACAATAGCGCCCAGGCGTCTGGCCGTGGCAATCGCCTGCAGACCTGCTACGCCGGCACCGATGATCAGGACCTTCGATGGTCGAATCGTGCCGGCAGCGGTGGTTAGCATGGGGAAGAATTTGCCCAGCAGGTTGCTTGCCAGCAGAACTGCCTTGTAGCCTGCGATCGAAGCCTGTGAGGAGAGTGCGTCCATGGCCTGAGCTCTGGATATCCTGGGAATGAGCTCTACCGAGAATGCGCTGATGTTCTTTGCTTTGAGTTTGTTGAAGCGCTCAAGATCGGAATGGGGATTGAGGTAGCCGATTAAGACCGATCCTACCCTTAGCTGGTCAATTTGTTCATCCGTGGGAGGGTTCACCATTAGGCAGATATCCGCCATAGCGAGCAATTCCGCGGAAGAGGAGGTAATCTCCACATTCTCGTAATAGCTGTCGGTATAGCCGGCAAGTTCCCCTGAGCCGGATTCCAGAGATATTTGTATATCCTGCTGCGCCAGTCGCTTTGCGATATCAGGCACTAGCGCGACCCGCTGCTCGCCTTCGCGAACCTCTTTGGGCACACAGATTTTGATCGTCATACGGAACCTCAGATGTTCAATTTCCCATGAATGCCGCAGTATATAACGATCCTCATCAAGTGCAAGTTAGCGTATTTAATGAGTTTTCGGCTTATCTATACCCGTAGATTTTGCTAGAATCCCAGCCCCGCCAGAATCTATGGCCCATATTCAGAATGTCTGCGGACGTTTCGTTTTTAATTTTCATCAGGATTTCAGCATGACTGCCCAGCAGCAAACCCGTCATATCAGTTTGCTAGATACAACTCTGCGAGACGGCGAACAAACCCAGGGAGTTTCCTTTTCGGTCAATGAGAAGGTGAACATAGCCCGCGCACTTCTGCAGTCCCTCAAGGTGGATCGCATAGAAGTCGCGTCTGCCTGCGTATCTGACGGCGAAAAGCTCGCCGTGTCTCAGATTACCGAGTGGGCAGATACCGTAGGGCTGGTAGATCGAGTTGAGGTGCTCGGTTTTGTGGATCACAAGCGTAGCGTCGATTGGATCGTCAGTGCTGGTGGCAAGGTTATTAACCTGCTGGCCAAGGGCAGCGAGAAGCATTGTCGCGAACAGTTGGGCAAGACACTAGAGGCGCACGTTGACGATATTGAAAAAACAGTTATCTACGCGAAGGAGCAGGGCCTCTGTGTAAACATGTATCTGGAAGACTGGTCCAATGGTTATGCGAACAGCAGACACTATGTAATGGGTCTGGTGGAAGGCACGAAAAATTTTGGCATAGGTCATTATCTCTTGCCAGACACACTCGGACTAATGTCGCCAGATGAGGTTGCTGCCTCTTTAAGTGACATGATGAAAAGCTTTCCGGAATTGGAGTTCGATTTTCACCCACACAATGACTACGGCCTGGCGACGGCGAACGTAATGGCGGCAGTGAATGCTGGCATCAATACGATTCACTGCACCATTAACTGCTTGGGTGAGCGCGCAGGAAACGCATCGCTTGCCGAAGTTGCCGTCGCGCTGAAAGACAAGATGGGTATGCAGCTGTCTATCGATGAGACTCGCATCGGTTTGCTCAGCCGTATGGTTGAAAATTTTTCCGGCAAATGGATTGCGGCAAACACGCCTGTGGTCGGAGCCGATGTGTTTACGCAGACGGCGGGAATACATGCAGATGGAGACTTAAAAGGGGATCTGTATGTAACCGAGCTAAGCCCCGAGCGTTTTGCGCGTAAGCGAGTCTATGCCCTGGGGAAGATGAGCGGCAAAGCATCGTTGATTAATAATTTGGATGAGCTGGGCATAAGCTTATCAAAAGACGATCAGGCCAAGGTCCTGGAAAGAATCGTCAAGCTAGGTGATTCCAAACATATCATCACCTCCGAAGATCTGCCTTTCATCATCGCCGATGTAATGCAGAGCCGAGACTTTCATAACATCACGCTTCTTAACTGCTACATCAACAGCGGCTTAAACGTTGAGAGTACCGCGAGTATTCGTGTCGAGTTGGAAGGCAAAGAGTTGCAGGGTTCCGGATCGGGCAACGGTGGCTTCGCTGCCTTCTTCGATGCTATCGAGAAGCTGCTGAAGGAAGGCGGTTTCGAGATGCCGGCACTATTGGATTATGAGGTGCACATTCCCCGCGGTGGAAACATCGACGCATTGACGGAATGTATCATCACATGGGAATGGCAGGAGCAGGAATTCAAGACCCGTGGTGTCGACTCGAACCAGGTGCTCGCAGGTGTTAAGGCTGCGATGCGCATGATCAATCTACGCATGCAGGCGGATAAATAGCCGGCTATTCGCTGTCCCTATTCTCGCTTAGGCAGGAATAGGGGTCTTATCTAACTCTTCTACGACCAAGTCTCCAAAAGCCTGAGTGCTTATCATCTTGACTCCTTTACCCGGCTTGGAAAGATCGGGTGTTGAGTTTCCTTGAGCAAAAACACTTTGCATGGCGTGCCACACGTTACGTGCTTCCGCCTCGAGGTCAAAGCTCATTTCTAGCATCATAGCTACAGAGCCAATCATCGAATAGGGGTTTGCTATGTTTTGGCCCGCGATATCGGGGGCAGAACCATGAGACGGTTCATAATAGGCTTTCTCAGGTCCGAGGCAGGCTGAGGGCATTAGGCCTAGCGAGCCAAGAATGCCGCCGCCCTGATCACTCAATATATCGCCGAACATATTTTCCATCACCATAACGTCGAATTGTCCGGGGTTCAGGCAGAGGTAGGTGGCTGCAGCGTCAACCAAAATATTCTTTATTTCAACTTCGGGGTAGTCCGCGCCGACTTCTTCGAGGACTTCGTTCCACAGGACACTGGATTTCAGTACGTTCGATTTGTGGATGTTATGCAATACCTTCTTGCGCTTCATCGAGGTTTCGAAGGCTACCTTGGCAATATGCGCAATCTGGTCTTCGTCATACTCTAAGGACTCGTTGACATAGCGCTTTCCCTGGGCGTTGATGCCAGCCTCTTTCTTGCCAAAGTACAAGCCGCCAACGAGCTCTCGTATGATAATGAAGTCAATTCCCTCGCCAATGATTTCTGGCTTCAGTGGAGAGAAGTGAGCGAGACTCTTTGGTAGAAAGACAGGTCTGATGTTCGCGAAGGTATTATAGCGGCGCCGCAGAGGTAGCAATGCGCCGCGTTCCGGCTGCATATCCACTGGAATCTTTTTTGATTCTTCGTGGCTGAGTCCTATGGGTCCCTTCAAGATGGCGTCTGCAGAATCGCAGAGTGCTTTGGTTGCTTCGGGAAATGAATGGCCGTGGTCGAAGTAGGCATGGGCGCCAAACGCACCATGCTGCAAATCGAATTCGATATTATTGCGCTTACCGACCAGATCGAGAATTTTAACAGCTTCGGCCATTATCTCTGGGCCGATTCCATCTCCGTCCAATAGTGCAATCTTGTATGCGGTCATGTTTATTCCTTGCCAGATAGTCACGGGGTCAGCACCCAGTGAATATCGATTTAGTTTATTTTGATAGAAGGCAACAGACAGAATTTTTCCAAGACTGACTGATGGCTCTAACTCTAAGAGGCGCGTAATTTACCATGCGGCCCTTTTGTCGGACAAGGTGCGGCGCACTAGGTAGAGGTGGAATCTAGCTTGGAGGGCTTGCAGAGGCGAAATCGCTGCAATCATATGCCAGCGAGGCTTGGAGTCGCCTCTAGTTTAGCGCAGCGACTACGACAGAAACCTGGCGAATAAAAATCAGAGTGAGAATGATAACAACGCCATATACCAGGCCGTCACCCAATTCCAAGCCGATAAACGTTTTGGGCTTTTCGTCCTCATTAGTCCCATTATTTTCTTCATCGAAACTCATTATCTTCCCCTTGATGAAAAGTGCCAATATTGGCCTTTTCGCAAATTTACTCGTGGCTAGCCGAGTATTGTTGCTGATATTTTCGACAAAATAGGCCTGAATTCTTGGGCCTAAGCACTTCTAAGGGCTATATCGGCAACTTCTGCCTGTATTTCAGGCCGCCGTTATAGCCGCACTTAGCCGATTGGTACCAGTGGGCGGACTTGAACCGCCACTCCCGTGAAGGAACCGGATTTTGAATCCGGCGTGTCTACCAATTTCACCACACTGGCATTTATCGAGCTGTGCTTGGTTGATGAGCGAATAAGGCGTCAGCCGCGGCGCCTCTTTCATTCTTCCCCGTTCGCAGTATATCCCTAAAATTTTAGGTATACCGCAAATAGATGAAAAACTGCCCTAGTCCAAACAAGCCGGGCATTATACCAATTGCGCTTGATCCTGCAATTGCTGTCTCTGCGCGGCTTACGGCCTTTTATCAATTCGCC
>CAJQHM010000077.1 GCA_905478195.1 uncultured Pseudomonadales bacterium | reverse complement strand
CAGCTTCTTCTCGATAATATTGGCGATAGTCGATTTGCCTGAAGCAGAAAGACCGGTTAACCAAATAATTTTGGGGGTTTGATTCTTAAGCTTTGACCTCGCGATTTTATCGACCGCTAGTGCTTGCCAGTGGACATTACTGGCCCGCCTTAAACTATGTCGTATTTCGCCTCGCGCCAGTACTTTGAAATCACTACTTCTAAGCTCAAACCGCGACGTTTCCAGACCAGAACTTCCGGGGTCGAAGGCAATATTATGATCGAGAGAAAGATTGGCGATGAATGTTTCATCCAGCGCTATGCTGTTGGCGGCGATGTGCTTGCCGCTTTTTTCTTCCACCTTATATTTAAGCTTGGAAATGGTTGCCTCGACCGACTGCCCTGCGCAGATAAGCGAGTAACTGCGCCCGGGCAACATCTCCTGTTCGGACATCCAGAAAATTTCGGCTTCAAACTGATCGACGTATTCTGGGCGCTCAACTGATCGCGCTATAATCTCGCCGGCTTGCGCCTCTATCGGAGACTCCAATTCAGCCATAATATGGCTGTTATGATCGCGCAGGCTTAAGACCTTTCGCGTCTGGGCACTACCACAAAACACCAGCTCATCCGAATTCCTCGCTTCACCATCCAATACCTCCATGGTGACCGAGTTGTCAGCGACGCCTATGAGCCGAGCCCTGAAGGCGCTAGATTTTTCTTCAGTCATTGCTTTCTGTCTGCTCGTTGATTAACCGCTGCCCGACTATAGCATAGGAGATAGGATAGGTTTTGGCGCGGAGGGCGTTACATCGTGGCGAGTGCAGGCATCTTGAATGTTTAAGCCACTAGGCATAGACGCGGGCGCTAGCAATGCCAACGAACGCGTCTGTCCCCGACTTAGTGCTAGTCTTCCTTCGGTGTACCATCACCATTCATACCCATGGATTCGTAGCGTCTCCAACCGGCCAGAATTCCCGCTAGCCCATGATTGCCTTCGTGGCAGGCATACTCATAGATAGGGTCTTCGATGCGACGCATGGGTAGTCTTGCCGACCAGGATACGTCCCAGGTATTCGGATCTTCGACGGTGAAGTCATAGTCCAGGGTGTTCTCATCGAGCCAGGTGAAACGCTCCTCGACCTTCATCGCCTTCGATGTATTCCTCCAGCCATTGGGGTAGTAATAGTTCTGCGTGTTGATAACCAGCGTGTCTCCATCCCAATGAGCGATCGAGTCCCCTTCCCATTTCAGCTGTCTGGTATGGTGCTCATCATCGAAGCGTATGATGCGCGCGTGATGAATCATCTCACTCAGAATCATCACGTGATCTTTAGTCTGCACCAGCTGCATATTGTTGTTATAGGAACCGGATATCATCGGCGGCCCGGTGCGAGCGTTCAGCAGACAGCGATCGTTTAGCGTTCTCGCTTCCGGGCCTTCACTTAGTCTGAGTCTTTCCGACCTCTCGGCGGCACGCTCTTTACCCACTGCATTCAGCGGCGGCACGCGACCATTTGGCGGGTCGTAAACCAAGGAGGTTCTGCGATCGGCGATCGTGTCGACGCCGCGCTCATACCAGAACTCGTTATAGGAGATTACCCCCGGTGGATAGCCCGCGCCGCCGACCGAATCGATGATCAAATCACGATTCTGTCGTCTATTCTCAAATGCAGCCCATTCCGCCGCCTCTTCCTCGGTAAGCGTCGCCTTGTCGGCAAGTTCGGGAGGCCTGTTCAGTGGCGTGAGAGTTCTGAAGGTATAGGTGCCCTGAAAGTCTGGCACGCCATGTTCGGTGCGCGGGATACTTGAGGTCTGCGCCATCAGCGCGGGTGCAGCGGCCAGCGATAAGGTAACTGCAACGGCTCTACTTAGGAATCTTCTGCTCACGGGATTCTCCTTTTTTACTTATTATTTTTATATCGCACTTCTTTAACTTTTTTATTGCTGCACGTAGCAGCAGGCAAGGCCAACACACAGGCCGCTAGTTTTGGAATACCAGATTGCCACCCACATAGGTTTGTTCAATCTCTATGCCCATAATCTCTTCCGGGTCGACGGTAAGAATGTCTTTAGAGAGGACAATCATATCCGCCAGCTTACCGGGCTCGAGTGACCCTTTAATGTCTTCCTCGAAGCCCAGATAGGCGCCCTTGATAGTGTAGCCCTGGATCGCCTCTTCGATAGTAATGGCCTCGTCTGCGCCGAAGACTCTGCCACTCATACCCTTTCGGGTCACAGCTGCGTAGATGCCCACTAACGGCCCAATGGGCAAGATGTCGCTGGAAATAGCGACATGAATGCCGTGGTCCATGGGTGAGCGCACCGGATTGTTATGCTCTAGTCGCCAGCCATCCAGATTTGCCACGTAACGTCCTTCCAGAGTATAGGTAAAGTTGGGCTGCTGCGTAATATGTATGCCGTGCTGCGCCATCTTCTCCATGGTTGCATCGGACGGACGCATCGAGAAATGATTAAGGTAGCTGCGGTGATCTTCCCGCGGGTTGCGCGTGAGCGCGTCGGCGAGAGTATCTACCACCAGTTCGATAGCGGCGTCGCCAATCGCATGGATACCCATCTGCCAGCCAGCATCGTGCACCTCGTTGATTAGGCTGACCAGCTCTTCCTCTGGCATATTGAGATAACCACGATAGTCACCCTGGTTCAGGTAAGGCTCCTTAGTGAAGGCTGCGGGGCCAGTGAAGCCACCATCGGCAAATATCTTGATAGGGCCGATCTTGAGATACTCATTACCATCGCCGACTCTAGCCTTCAGCTCGGCAATCGCCTCGGGTTCGAACCATTGAAACTGAATCGCAGAGCGCGGTAAATTTACCCCCGGCTTGGCGTACAACTCTTCCCACATAGCATATTCATCCGGGCGTTTAGAGGCATCTGTGATGCTGGTAATTCCCTTCGCCAGAAGATCACCAAGATTAATCTCCAGGCTTGCAATCAGCTCTTCGTAGGTTGAGTCGGGCACCAGGGTGCCAACGATTTCCTGACGCTCGCGAATCACTCCGTTCGCTACGCCATTCTCATCACGCTCGATAACCCCGCCCTCGGGGTCGGGAGTCTCGTCAGTAATATTTGCGAGCTCCAGTGCTAGCGTACTAACAACTGCACTATGGCCTCCCGCCCTGGTAAAGGTGATCGGATTGTTCGGTGCTGCGATATCTAGATCGCCACGAAGCGGCTTGCGCCCCTCCGCCAGCTCATCTTCCGACCAGCCATAGCCGGTAATCCACTCGCCCTCACCCAGTTCTGCAGCCTTGGCACGAATAAGATCCTGCATCTCGGCGATAGAGCCGACCTCGCTCAGCTCGATATAGCGTCGCGGTCGGCCACGAATATGCGTGTGGGAATCAATAAAACCGGGGATAAGCGTCTTGCCCTGCAGGTCGCGCACAGTAGTTGCAGAATATTTGTCCAGCAGCGACGCATCGCCCAGCTCCACTACTCGCCCGTCACTCACAACGATGGTGTCATGAATGCTAAAGGTGTCATCTACAGAGACAATCTTGCCGTTATTCAATATAAGATCCGCGGCAATCTTCTCTACAGAGACAGCAGTGGCCTCCTGCTCCGGCCGACAGGATGAAAGAAAAACCAACAGGCTGGTCAGGAGAACTACATACTTAATTTTCGTCATGTTTTCTGTGTCCTAGTTTATTCAATTTTATGCACAGTGTTCTAACGTATCAGCTTCTCTTGTCTGGCAAATTCAAGTGAGGCATCCAGAGCCCTGGCAAATTTCTCAATCATCTCATCGATCTGTGCTTCTTTGATTATCAGCGGCGGACAGAAGGCGACGGAGTTTCCAGCGACGGCTCGCAGCAACAGCCCCTCATCCTGACAGGCGCGTTGTGCAAAGGCCCCTACCTTGCCGTCAGCAAATGCCTGGCCAGTTCCTTTGTCGGCTACCAGCTCAACCGCGCCGATAAGCCCCTTGCCACGCACCTCACCCACTAGCTCATGGCTTGCAAATTCCTGCAATCGAGACTGCAGGTACGCACCCTGCTTCGCTGCTCTGGCGAAAAGCCCGTCACGCTCATAAATCTCCAATGCCTTCAATGCCGCCGCGCAGGCAACGGGATGGCCCGTGTAAGTATAGCCATGACCAAAGACACCGACCTCGGCGCTCTGGTCAATCATCGCCTCATACATAGCCCCGGGAATAACAGCGGCACTAATCGGAACATAGGCGGAGGAGAGTTGCTTCGCGAGACTCATAATATCTGGCTGTATTCCCATGGTGGTGGACCCGAAGTCATTTCCCGTTCTGCCGAAACCGCAGATCACCTCATCGGCCCAGAGGAAAATATCGTTCTCATTCAATAGGGACTGAACCTGAGGCAGATAGCCCTGTGGTGAGACGACCACACCGCCGGCACCCATTAGCGGCTCGGCAACGAAGGCCACGATCGTATCGGCGCCCTCGTCGTGAATGAGTTGCTGCAAGTTTTTCAGCAGGCGCTCCACGAATTCCTCTTCGGTCTCTGCATCGACTCTACCGCGAAAATAATGCGGGCAATCGGCACGCAGAATGCCGAGGGCATCCACAGGTAGGTCGAAGTGGCTGTGCATTACCGGCAGGCCGGTAAGCGCTGCCGCGGCAACGGTCACACCGTGATAGCCTCGGTCTAGCGCGATAATTTTTTTCTTTTCAGGCTTGCCGATAGCATTGGCGTAATAGCGCAGCATCTTTATCTGCGAGTCATTCGCCTCGCTGCCCGAATTACTGAAAAACACCCTAGCATCCTTAACCGGCACCATGGCAGCGAGCCGATCGGCCAGTTCCATGACAACGGGATGGGTACGACCACCGAACAGGTGGCTATAGGAGAGAGTGTGTAGCTGCGAGCTGATGGCTTCGATCAACTCTTCATTGCCATAGCCCAGGGCAGAACACCAAAGCCCCGACAGACCCTCCAGATATTGATTGCCGGCATCGTCATAGACATAGACGCCCTTGCCTCTGACAATATTAATCTGCTCAACAGACTTCAGATTGGTAACGGGATAGATAACGGAGGACATAGGGTATCTGCCTTGCTTCGAAGCGTATTCATCAAGCAGCTAGAATACCGCTGAGCAAACTTCAGCGCCAGCCCAGTAATGGGGTCAGAGTAAATATCCAGTGGTTTATGGCGTCTTGCGCTCTCTTCTGGCTGGCCTTACTCGACGCCCGGTCAAAGGATAAAGCGATATAGACGCTAAGATGTCAGCGGTTACCGTTACTGAAACAGAGAATAGAACTCAGATTAGCCAACCCCTTGATTTTTTCCCTATGGCCACGCGAAGTCAGACTGGCGTAGTAGAAGGTTATTCCCAAAGTCGTAATGCCGGCCAAAGATATGGACTGTTATCCGATGGACGTTTTCTTATGTCGCGTGGACCATCCGGTACTTTCCAAAATGAGATTGTGCTGGTGCAGAACTGGTTCGAAAAACTCAAGCGATTAGCACCACCCAACCCACAGTGAAAGGTCCGCTATTGGCCGAAAGCAGACATTTAGGACGATAGTGCTATTGTGCTCGTATCTCCCACCAATTAACTAACAAGAAACTGGAACCCGCTCCAGGGGTAAGCATTTCGAGGGAGCATATAGGGGACACCCACAACTTAACAACTTAAGATTGTGAGTGGTGCGCGCTATAGCCTTAGGGTGAGAGTAAGAATAAAGAAAGCAATTTTGGAAAGCTCCCATTTATTCCTGAAAGAAATCCGTTAGAATGAATTATCTATTTAGGATATTACCGCTACGCTCGAAGGGTCTAATCTGTGAACAAGCTCTATAACTTTGCCGAAAGCCGCTATTTCTGGCTGACCGGTGTTCTCTACCTGGTGCTGATGGAAGGTATCGCGCTGTTTTATCAGTATGGTCCTGGAATGTGGTATCCATGTGCGCTGTGTGTACAGGTGCGGGCCTGGGTAATGGGCTCCATCATCTTCGCTCTGTTGGGACTGGTCATGGTCAAAAGCATTTGGTGGCGCTGGATGGCACTGAACCTCACCATCGTCATGCTGGCCGGGGCGCTCTACACCAGCTACTACGCCTATGGCGTCGAGCTGGGCACGGTTGTTTCCAGTTGCACCATGGGTGCCGGATTCCCGGAGTTCATGCCGCTGGATCGGTGGATTCCCCTCTTATTTGAGGCTCAGGGAATATGTGGCTTATCCCCAGACATGCCGCTAGGTTTCACTATGGTGGAATCCCTGTTGATCACCCTGTCGGCGCCACTGCTGGTGTTGATAGCAGTATGGATAATGCATGTTCGCAAGATGATTTCCAACGAAATCTGAGAGGCAAAACTTTACGGCTTTAGCCTGCATGCCGAGGAGGCGACAAGTGCCCCTCAGTCCATGCGGTTTTACTCTTCAAGGTACCTTTCTTAGCGCCAGTAATCACGCCGGAAGCGCTACGCATTGATTAAAGACTCGCTTCTAGGGCTTGAGAAATCTAAAACTGATTCAGATCGCGGAAAATGCGATTTTTGCGCAACTGAAAACTCACTCACGAAGATGACAAGGTGCTAACTGTCTGTTCACATTACTTTGCGTCTGCTCCTGGCCGTAAGCCACCATTACAGCTAAATGGTTCAAAGCCCTAAGCTACGCCCAATGTCTTTGTTCTAGCCCACCCGTTCTACTCTTTTTCGACAAAGCCTTCCCAGCTGGCCATATAGGTGATGAATGCATCTGAAAGACCTTCGGCGGCTAGATGCTCACGGGAAATCGGTGTCTGAACGGGGGTGAAGTTCGGGTCTTCTCTGTAGCGATTGGGGAAATCATGGTGCAGAATCGCGGCACGCCCCAGCATTATCCAGTCCGCACCCGCAGCAAGAGCCTTCTCTGCCTCTTCTGGCGTGCGTATCTTGCCGGCAACGCCCAGACGAACCTCGCCTCTGTTCAACTCGGTAAAGAAGGACATCAGCGTTCTACCCTGCAAGGCCTCATCAATGGGCTCCTTGAATACATCCCACAGAGACATATCCAGGAAGTCGATCTGACCCCCGCTCATAAGTTGCTGTGCCAGCGATTGAATCTCCGGCAGCTCCAGACCGAAGCGCTCGGGTGATAGACGCACCCCCACCATGAAACTCTCAGCACAGGCTGCGCGAATGCCATCGATTATTTCGAAGAAGATGCGATTTCTGTTTTCCAGCGATCCACCATACTGATCTTTTCTGCGATTGTTTTCCTTACTTAGGAACTGACAGAGTATATAGCTATGGGCGCCATGTATTTCGATGCCATCAAACCCCGCCTTCTCGCAGCGCACTGCCGCCGCGATGAAGTCCTGTACTAGCTGCTCTACTTCTTCGGTGCTCAAGCCGCGCGCGCCAGTTTTCTCATCATCGGATGGACTCACCGCCCTGGTGCCAATTAACTCCTCAGGCGAACGCATGCCCGCATGATGCAACTGACAGATGGCGATGCTCTCATGCGCCTTGATGGTAGCCGCGAGATGACTCAGCCCCTCAATATGCTTATCCGCAAACACGCCGAGCTGGCCGGGAAATCCCTGACCAATCGCCTGCACGTGTGCTGCACAGGTCATCGTTAAACCAAAGCCACCCTGAGCCCGCATGGTCAACCAATTAAATTCATCGTCCGAAAGCACACCGTCTTCGTGGCTCTGGGAATTGGTCAGGGGAGCCAGCATGAAGCGATTCTTCATGGTAGGTCCTCGGGTAAAAGTAAGCGGCTGCAACAATTGACTCATGGGTAATCTACTTCCTTAAAATAGCTCTTAGTGCAAAAAATGTGATGGCGAGAAATGCTGGGCAAGATTACCCTTTTGCGGCATTGAGTTAAACCGTCTTACTGCTGTAATCGAGTGTTGATTTGGCTGGAATACAAACACAGAGGAATGCAGTAGACTAATTGCTCGCCAATTTCGCACAGACTTTACGACTACTAGATGGCGAAGAGACAGGAGGCACCATGAAATTTTCGCGAACCACCACACTATTGGGCGGCTTGTTCAGCTGTCTTTTTATTACAGCCGGGTGTGCACAGGCGCCAGATGCGCTATCTTCAGGCTCCCAGTGGACTCAATATCGCGGCAACCTCGCGGGCACCGGCTTTTCGCCTCTGCAACAGATTAATCAGGGCAACGTGACGCGTCTGCAAGGTGTCTGGTCCTACTCGCTGCTCGCTAGCGCACTCAACGCAGATGAGAATCCGCGCGCACCCAATTCCCAAGCTACACCGATCGTCGTCGATGGCGTCATGTATCTTCCTGCGGCCGATCGCGTTATCGCGCTAGACCCGGTTTCAGGCGAAGAGTTATGGACCCACCGCGTGACCGAGAGCGCCGCCTCCAGGCGCGGCGTTTCCTACTGGCCCGGAGATAATTCCTCGAGGCCCCGAATTCTCTATACAGCTGGTCGTCGACTCGTCGCGCTCGATGCCGCAACCGGAGAGCTCGCCAGTGAATTTGGCGAGTCCGGCGAGATCAACATGCAGATACCCTATAACTCCGTCGCTATGGTCTTCGAGAATACGGTCGTAGTTGGGGCGAATACGCCCCGTGGCGCAGCCGGAGGAATCGGCAACGCCAGAGCCTTCGATGCCCGTAACGGCGAGAAGGTGTGGGAGTTTGAATCTGTTCCGCAGCCCGGCAGCCTGGGCCACGACACCTGGGAAGGCGATAGCTGGCAGGGCAGACTGGGCGCTAATGCGTGGCCCTTCTATTTTACCGTGGACGAACAACGGGGTTTGATCTATCTCCCCCTCGCCTCACCGATTCCATTTGGCTACGGCGGCGATAGAGCTGGGAATAATCTTTTCTCGAACTCTCTGGTAGCAGTCGATATTCGAAGCGGCGAATACCGCTGGCATTTCCAGACCATACATCACGATCTATGGGATCACGATCCACCGGCACCCCCTGCCCTGTTCGACATCGATAAGGACGGTGTTTCTATTCCTGCACTGGGACTTACCACCAAGTCAGGGTATCTGTATCTACTTAACAGAGAGACTGGCGAGCCTATCTTCGATATCGAAGAACTCCCAATGCCAGCCAGCGATGTGCCGGGGGAAGAGACTTCACCAACCCAGCCTATCCCAAGCAATCCTCCCGCACTCGCTAGAGTCAGCTTTGATGCCTCGGATCTGGTCACAGCCAATGACACCTCAGCCGAGCACGCCGCGGCCTGTTCCGAGCTACTCGCGAGTACCGGCGGAATAGTAAACCAGGGGCCCTTCACTCCCTGGGCCTATAGGCCCAACGGCGCGGGAGACAGAACGACTCTTCTGTTTCCGGGACTAACCGGCGGACCTAACTGGGGCGGCGTATCCTTCGACCCAGCAACTAAATATGCCTTCGTCTTCTCCGGAGACATAGGCAGCTTTGGCTGGGTAGAAGAATCGGAAGAGGGTGCCGAATACCCGATGCAACGCCGCGGCCCAAGGCCCGGCAATTTCCAGGTGAATATCGACGGCATGCAGCTGCCCTGTCAGAAGCCACCCTGGGGAACCCTGTCAGCAGTAGACACAAGCACAGGCAATATTGCCTGGCAGCGCGCGGTAGGTGTTAGCGACGTGCTGCCGCAGGGCAAGCAGGCCACGGGAAGACCTGGCCGCGCGGCGGCATTGGTCACGGCAGGAGATCTGCTATTCATTGCGGCTACGGATGACAATCGACTGCGCGCGCTAGATACGGCGACGGGCAACCAATTGTGGGAGACGTCTCTACCAAAACGAGGCAATGCCAACCCGATGACCTACCTGGGGGCGGACGGCAATCAGTACGTTGTGATAAGTGCAACCGATTCGATAGAAGCCTTCAGGCTACCCTAAAAATCGACGAAACTATCCAAGTCTACTGCAGTGTTTAGTCGGAAGTATGTAACTGTTGCCAGAAGGCAGCGGGTCTGTAGTGGCGATTGACGCGGTGCGAGGCAGGACGCCGAGCTCGAGCGTACAGGGATGTATTTACAGCGTGCGTCGAGCGCCGCTAGAGGCCCGCTGCCACATCACTGCGCTCTCAATAAACGATAATTAATAAACCACGGTCCCCAAAAAGGATCTAGACCTTCTCCACAAGCACAGGCCGCTGCTGCAAGTAGTCTGTCACCTGCTCATAGGCCAGGGCGAATTCCAACACCTTCTGGTCTTGCCCGAAACGACCCATGACCTGAATACCCATGGGCCTGCCTTGGGCGTCGAACCCAGCCGGCACATTGACCACCGGATTACCGGCGAGACTCCCGCCGATGACTACTTCCATCCAGCGGTGATAAGTGTCCATCTTGCGGCCCGCTATCTCGGTTGGCCAGTGAATTTCTTTCGAGAATGGAAAGACTTGCGCGCTGGGTAATACAAGAAAATCGTATTGTTCTAACAGGCGCACTACTTCGCGATACCATCGACCTCTGGTATTACCCGCCTCATAAACCTGCCTTGCGGTTAACTCCAGAGACTGTTCAATCTCCCAGATATATTCCGGCTTAAGCAGCGCACGCCTGGCCGGATCGTTGTACATCTCTTGTGCCGAAGTGCGCGACCAGTGTCTTAAGTCTGTCCAGCTACGCCACAACTCCGCCATGTCAAACTCAGGCATGCAAGGTTCTACTGTGACACCTGCGGTCTCCAATTGGCGCAGACTGGACTCACACACCTCGAGAACCCCGGCTTCCATCGCCAGGTATTTTTCAAAGTCTCCCATCCAGCCAATCTTAATGTCGCGAAGATTAAGCGGCGTATATTGCTCCGCCTCTGGAAGGCGTTCTTGAATCGAGTAGGGCTGATCGCTAACCGGCCCTGCGATGGTATGCAGAAAGCGGATCGTATCTTCGGTATTTCGACCCATTGGACCCGCCGTTGAGAGGCGCTGATAGAAAGGATCCCCGCCCCCTACCCGACCCTTGGAAGGCCGAAAGCCGATAATATTATTGAACGCAGCCGGATTGCGTAAGGAGCCCATCATGTCGCTGCCATCGGCAACTGGCAGCATGTGTGTACCCAAGCCACTGGCAGCCCCGCCGCTACTCCCGCCCGCCGTGAGCAGTGGGTTACAGGCGCTTCCGGTAGCGCCGAAAACAGCATTGTAAGTTTGCGAGCCCAGACCAAATTCTGGTGTATTCGTTTTACCGATGAAGATAACACCCTGCTCTCTGAGACTGGCGACCAACGAGCTATCGCTGCTCGCTACACGGTTTGCATAGATCGGCGAGCCGACAGTGGTAATCATTCCTTCAACATTAGCCAGGTCTTTAATCGCCTGAGGCATGCCATGCATCCAACCCCAGTACTCACCTCTGTCCAGAGCGACATCGGCGCGTCGCGCCTGATCTAACAGGCCGTCCTGCTCGGCAAGATTCAC
>CAJQHM010000076.1 GCA_905478195.1 uncultured Pseudomonadales bacterium | reverse complement strand
GGAAGATTTGGAGCCTCAATTCAAACAGGCGTTCGGCTCGCCGGACAGCCCGGAACGAGCCGGCAACGCTGTCCAATAAGCACCTCGAATAAAACACATTAGATATGTTATGAAAAACAAGCCAGCATAGGATTGTTAGGCAATGCTACCTTTATTACCAATATTCGGCGTAAGGAGGTTGGTATTCGTAAGGTGATGGGGGCAAGTAGCGGAACATTGCTGCGCATGTTGCTGTTAGATTTTGCAAAACCGGTCATGATTGCGAATGCTTTCGCTTGGCCTCTGGGTTATGTCATCGGCAATGTGTACACGAGTTTGTTCGCAGCCCAGTCCGATCTTACCCTGTTACCTTTCCTGATCAGCTTCTTCCTCTCGGTGTTCATCGCCGTTGTGGCGGTAATCTCACAATCATGGAAAAGTGCTCATGTGCGACCGGCTATGGTGCTACGCTATGAATAGAGGGATAGACGGGTTGCTAGGGAACAGTTACTAGGCGATATGAGGTTATAATTCCAAGCTATGTCTATGGATCGAGTTATTCAACGAAAGAAGATGCCCAGCTGGCAATGGGTATTGATTGCTATAGCCTTGTTGGCGGCGTCCTGGTTTGCCTACACCCTGCTGGTAGATGCTTCTATTCGTACCTACAGAGTCTCTGCGGATCAGCTCATCGTCTCTAGCGTTGAATATGGCGCCTTCGAAGATGCTATTCCTATACGCGTCACGATACAGCCATTTAATAGCGTATTTTTAGACGCCGTGAATGGCGGCGCTGTGGAGGAAGTGTTTGTAGAGGAGGGTAGTTTCGTCGAGGCGGGACAGCCCTTGCTGCAACTCAGCAATACCAATCTGCGTCTCAGCGCAGCACAGAACGACACCAATATTACAGAACAGTTGAATCTGCAGAATAATATCACCGATGGATTCGAAACCACGAAGCTGAGTACGCAGCGGCAGATCATTGATACCGAGTACAGGATTATTGTTCTGGAGCGGCAGAGGACGCGCCATTAACGATTAGTTGAAGATGGTCTGGTTTCTATAGAGCAGTACGATGCGATCGTTGATGAGCTAAGCTATCAGACCAAGGTGTTGGCCAATCATCAGGCGAGACAGGAACTGGAAAACAGAATTCGTGAAACCCGTCTGATTCAGATTGCGACCCAGGTTGATAAGCTGGAAGAAAACTTGGAGGTTTCCAAGAGTAGCTTCGAGAGTCTGCTAGTGAGAGCGCCCATTGCCGGCCAGCTAACATCGCTTCTGGTGGAAATAGGGGAGAGCAAACAGTCGGGGCAGCGGCTAGGGCAGATCGATGTGATCGATCAGTTCAAGATAGTCGCGCAGATCGATGAGTTCTATGTCTCCCGAGTTGCTGCTGATCAGACCGCCAGCTTCACCTTGTCGGGGCGCGAATATACTGCGCGCTTGCTAAAAGTCTACCCTGAGGTTACCGATGGTACCTTTGAGGTAGATCTGGTGTTCGATGGACTTACCCCAAGCGATGTCAGGCGTGGCCAAAGCTTGCAGATGAACCTACCCCTGGGTAGTCCCGTCGAGTCTCTATTGCTGCCCATTGGCGGCTTTGTTCAAGATACCGGAGGCAATTGGGTGTTTGTTGTCGATTCTGAGGGCAACTATGCCAATCGGCGCGATATTCGCGTGGGAAGGCGAAACAATCGCTACGTTGAAGTGATCGATGGCCTCCAGCAGGGTGACAGAGTCATTACCTCCAGCTATAGACAGATGGCCGACATGCAGCGAGTGCAGCTCGGTCAGTAGCTAGCAGGCCAGGCTTGTCCTCACTTGCCCCAACCGGTGCTGATCTATTAACATGCGCCGGTGATTTCAATTTCAATCTTAACCCTGTCACGATCATGAACTTCCACGAGGCCTGTCATCAATAAGAGTGTGCTGAGTAATTTTATCGCTGCCTGCCTGATAGCAGTGGGCTTGCTGGTGGATGGACCCTATCAGATCTATGTGCTCAACACGGGTCTGTTCGCTCTCTCTGGCGGCATCACCAACTGGCTGGCTGTGCATATGCTGTTTGAGCGTGTGCCCGGTATCTACGGCTCAGGTGTCATTCCGCTTCGATTCGAAGAATTTAAACACGGAATTCGAGAGCTAATCATGGAGCAGTTCTTCGACAAGGCCGATCTGGAAGAATTTTTTCATGGCGCTGGGGATATTTCTCAGAAGATGGCTGGGCAGCTTAAGAAAGTCATCGATGAGTTAGATCTGGACTCGGCCTTCGAGTCGCTTCTAGATGTGATCATGAACTCCTCATTTGGAGGCATGGTGGGCATGTTAGGGGGCAGAGATGCTCTTGCCGCATTGAAGGAACCCTTCGTAGAGCAAATGCGTGACTTTTTTACCGGGCAGCTGAGAGATGAGAGTTTTCAAGAGCATATTCAGGCGGCCCTAAGCTCGGCGATGGACGATGAGGCGATTCGAAATAAGCTGGAATTCATGATCGATGATCGGCTGAATCAGATGACACCGAAGATGGTCAAAGAAATAATCCAACAGATGATTCGTAAGCACCTGGGCTGGTTAGTTGTCTGGGGTTGTGTGTTTGGTGGATTGATCGGTCTAATTGTAACGACATTCAGCGCTATGTAGCGCGGCTAGCCTCTTACTCCTAGCTTTCTCTTACTTGAATCGCCATTCAAGCCTTCATTTTCTGATCAGAAAAGCTCGTGCGCCTATGCGCTAGGTATTACATAAGCTCATCGTTAGGCGAAAAGACCGTGATGCAGATCACATTCGTGCACTATTAAGAGGCTATTTATTCAGGTGTTTTTAAAGCTCTATTAATTTTGGGTCAAAAATGGGAAATTTTCTTCTGCATTTTGTGTAAAAAGGGAATCGCTGTACTACAATAGCGCTCCTCCTAGGTTGGTGAAAAGCCGCGCAAAAAAATAGCTAGGGCTAGGCGTTGGATACAGACTAATCTTTTACTTGCAGAACAAAGACAGAGAAGCAGAATATGGCACGACCAGTTGAGTTTGATGAAAACAAAGTATTAACCCATGCAATGGAGCAGTTCTGGCGAGAAGGCTATGAAGCAAGCTCAGTGCAAAAATTATTGGATTGCACAGGTATCAATCGAGGAACTCTCTATAATTCTTTCGGTGACAAGGATACCTTCTTCAAGTCTTGTGTTGACCAATACAATAAAGTCGTTGAAAAGCAGATAGCAGCCTCTCTTAAGAACTCAAAATTGGGTCCCTGGGAGGCTATCGAAGCCTATTTCGATGAGACAGTGCTCAATGTAACCAATAAGCACCGCAGCATGGGCTGCCTGCTGGTCAATTCGGTCTGTGAGAGCATCAATTACGACAAGGAGATGCGCAAGGTCGTTCGTGGCTCCCTCGCCATCATCCGCAAAGCCCTGGTGGCGCGCTTGAAGGAGGCCCACAAGAATCGCAAGGTTAAGAAGGGTGTGAGCGTCGAATTTGCAGCGGATGTGCTGATGAATAGCCTGCACGGCATGCGCGTAAACAGCCGCGATGGCAAGACACCGAAGCAGTTAAAAGAGCTTGTTAAGTTCACCGTATCTTCCCTGAAGAAGTAATAGGGGCGAACGCTGTTGCAGAATTCTGAATTAAAGTTATTAAAATCAGTTGCTTATGCCTATTCCACCCTAAGAGTTCATTTCTCTCAATAGGCGTGATGGCCAGGTAATAGTAGAGATGGGAGGCTTTAGCCTCCCTTTTTTATGGGCTGGAATAGGCGCGTGAAATCTGGCTTTTAATTCTGCTGACATGGTTGCTATACTCAGGGACTGGATTCCTTCGATGTAGGAATCATCCCGGAATTTATGCGGTGTTCCGAGTGGTTGGGACACGGGTAGTTAAGACACTAGTAGTTAGGACATAATAATGAAAAAAATAGCCGGAAAGCGTAAGAACGACGATACCAAGATCGACCTTACCCCCATGTTGGATGTAGTTTTTATCCTGTTGATCTTCTTCGTGGTAACAGCAACATTTCTATCTGAAACGTCTGTAAGTGCTGCAAGTAGCGACAATAACAACACCGACCAGCCTCCACCAGATGATGAGAAGAAGAATATTCTGTTTGAAATCGGTTCTAACAACGAGATTATCCTTAACGGCAATCCACGGCCTATTCTCCCGAATTTCATTCGATCCAATATCGATCAGCTGAAGGCCGAAAATCCGGCAGCCTCTGTCATTATCCAGCCTAACAACGACTCCGACGTATCTACCCTGGTAATGATCATGGATGCGGCACGGCAGGCTGGTATGGCGAATATATCTATAGTCGAGCCCTAGCGACTAACACGCACTGTGTTGCAGCTGTTTGCTGCAATCGCACAGACGAGAGAACTATCAAACGCACTATCGATTCCGATGGTGCGTTTTTCGTTTGAGGTCGGACTCTTGCTCCGACCTGAATTTTATAAGCCTATACTGAGTTGTTATTTATCATGAAAAATCGCTGGATAGAATCTGAGGCGGCCGCGCACACCGAGCAAGATAGCAATCTGGGCCTGCGCGTCTATACCTCGCAGCTCTTAGGGAAGGACGCCGATTTAGTGCTTCATGGTGGCGGTAATACCTCGGTGAAAGGAGAGCTAGAGAATATCTTTGGCGAGGTCGAACCGGTTCTCTTCGTTAAAGGCTCCGGCTGGGATCTGCGCACCATTCAGGCCCCGGGCTTTCCTGCCGTAAAGATGGAGCACCTACTGCGGCTTGGAGAGCTCACGGCACTGGGCGATAGCGAGATGATGCGTCAGCTGCGGCTTGCGCTATTGGACCCGACCGCACCTACGCCTTCGGTCGAGGCCATACTGCATGCGTTAATTCCCCACAGATATGTAGATCACAGTCATGCGGATGCCGTCGTTGCCATAAGCAACAGCCCCTATGGGGAGTCGCTGCTGCGGGAGATCTATGGCGATGAGGTTCTGATTCTTCCGTATATGATGCCCGGCTTTATTCTGGCGCAGCAGGTCGCCGAGGCCACAGCAAAGGTTCAGTGGTCATCCTTGCGGGGTATCGTCTTGTTACACCATGGTATTTTCACCTTCGATGAAGATGCAAAGACCAGCTATAGCACTATGATCGAACTGGTTAGCAAGGCAGAACAGTTTCTACAGCAGAAAACTGGAGCCGGTGGATTGGCCAGCGCCAGCTATAAGGCGACCGGGCAAGACTGTCTTCAGCTTAGCCGCCTGCGGAAGGCAGCCGCGCAGATGATGGATAGACCTGTATTGCTTCGGCTCGAGACAACGCAGAAGGCATCCGGATTCGCCAATCTGGAGAATTGTCAGGACCTGGCGACTCGCGGCCCGCTGACGCCCGATCATACGATTCATGCCAAAGCCTTCGCGGCAGTCTTCGATGCAGATCCTCTTCCCGGTCTGCAACAGTTTAAGGCCGACTATCTGGAGTACTTCGAGAAGCACAGTGACCCATCCCATCAGTGTCTGGATACTATGCCGCGCTATGGCGTCTGGCGTAACAAGGGCATGGTCTATCTGGCGCCCAATCAGAAACGCTTACAGATTGTGCAGGACATCTGTGGGCATACGATCAAGTCGATTCAACAAGCCGAATTTCTGGGTGGCTGGCAGGCACTGCCAAGGCAAGATCTGTTCGATGTGGAGTACTGGGAACTGGAGCAGGCGAAGTTGAAAAGCTCGGCGCACACACCGGAGTTCGAGGGCAAGGTAGTGGTGGTGACTGGGGCTGCGTCGGGTATAGGCAAGGCCTGTGTCGAGGAGTTCACGGACCGCGGTGCCGTCGTGTTGGCGCTAGATATCGCCGAGGGTTTTGCCGAACAGTTTACTGACGGTGCAGTAGTGGCTGTGCGCTGTGATGTCACCGATTCGCAGGCGATAGATTCTGCATTGCAGCAGATGGTGGCCGAGTTTGGTGGTATCGATATCGTAGTAAGCAATGCGGGAAATTTTCCTGCCAGCCAGCCCCTGGAAGAAATGAGTGATGACAACTGGGAATTTTCGCAGCAGCTAAATCAAACTTCACACATGAAACTACTGCGCGCCACCGTGCCATTTCTGCGCAATGGCCTAGACCCTGCGGTTGTCATAGTTGCCTCTAAAAACGTACCGGCACCCGGGCCTGGCGCTGCGGCTTACTCGGTAGCCAAGGCTGGCCTGACGCAGATGGCGCGCATCGCCGCTCTGGAATTGGGGGAAGCGGGTATTCGGGTTAACGTGCTGCACCCTAATGCTGTGTATGATACGGCGATATGGAGCGAGGAAGTATTGGCTAGTCGCGCCGCACATTATGGCCTTAGCGTTGAAGAATATAAGCAGTCGAATGTGCTGAAAACTGAGGTCGCCGCAATGGATGTGGCGAAGGCGGTCACTGTGTTTGCCGGGCAATCGCTCTCCAAGACCACCGGGGCACAGCTGCCTGTCGATGGCGGCAATGAGCGCGTAATCTAATTTCTACATTCTATCGAGGCGATAGTGAAAATTAACGGGCAGCAATACCAAAGCATCTGGTTCGAAGAGAGTGATAATAGCGTTAATATTATTGATCAGACTCGCCTGCCTCATCGCTTTGAAATCATTACCCTAAATACACTCCAAGATGCCTGTCATGCCATCGAGTCGATGCAGGTGCGCGGCGCGCCCTTGATTGGTGTAGCCGCTGCCTATGGCATCTATCTGGCGCTGCTTGAAGATCCGCAGCAACTGGCCGTCGCCATGGACAAGCTGGCAGCGACGCGACCGACTGCGGTGAACCTGCGATGGGGGCTGGATAGAGTCAATGCAGCGTTGCGTCACACCGTCGTCGAGAAACGAGTCGAAGTAGCCTTGCAGGAGGCGCAGGCGATGGAGCGTGAAGATAGTGTGATCTGTGCCCAAATCGGGGAGCATGGCACAGCCCTGCTGCAGGAGATCTGGAATGAAAAACATGACAAGAGTAAGCCGCTGCAGGTTCTCACGCATTGCAATGCCGGCGCATTGGCAACGGTAGATTGGGGAACGGCGCTGTCGGTTATCTATAAGACGGCGGAGTCAGGAGTGCCATTGCACGTTTGGGTCGATGAGACTCGGCCCCGTAACCAGGGTGCATCGCTTACCTGTTGGGAGCTCGCACAACACGATATCGCGCATACGCTGATCGTCGATAATGCGGGCGGACATCTGATGCAACATGGTCAGGTAGACTGCTGTGTTGTTGGCAGCGATCGAACCACGATTAACGGGGATGTGTGCAATAAGATCGGAACCTATCTAAAAGCCTTGGCGGCGTTCGACAACGACGTGCCTTTCTTTGTGGCGTTGCCGGTATCGAGCATAGACTTTACCCTCTCAGAGGGTCTCAAAGAAATTCCTATAGAGCAGCGGGATGCGGAAGAAGTCAGTCATCTCAGCGGAGTCGATGAAAAAGGCGAACTGAGTAAGATCAGACTCTGCCCCGAAGGCACGGCGATAAGCAACTTCGGTTTCGATGTAACACCGGCACGTCTGATTAGTAAGATTATTACGGAGAAGGGTGTGTGTGATGCGCAGCACAGCCAACTGCAGCGGCTGCGCAGTTAGTTAGAGTCTGACGGGGCTATTATTGCTTTAGCCTGGCGGCCAATTCAGCGCGCGGCCACCAAGAATGTGTAGATGCAGGTGGTAGACGGTCTGTCCACCGTCGCTTCCCGTATTGATCACATAGCGAAAGCCATCTTCGCTGAGCCCTTGTTCGGCGGCAATTTGATTCGCTTTTAATAGCAGTTTTCCCAGCAATGCCTGATCGTTGGCATCGCTTGCCGACACATCAGTCAGATGTTTCTTGGGAATAATGAGGATGTGCGTAGGGGCCGCGGGATTTATGTCGTGGAAGGCATACACATCATCGTCGGAATAAACCTTGTTAGAGGGTATTTCCCCTGCGATAATTTTGCAAAACAGACAGTCATCCGCCATACGCGCTCCGATCATTCAGCTGTTATTCATGAGTCCGAGCAATACTATAGCATGGGAGAAAATTTGACTATTCGCCTTAGACGATCAAGAACGCTACTGTTCCTGTTGATGTGCTGCGCGTCGTTTCTATTGCAGGCACAGGAGCAGGTTCCCCGCTATGGCTACAAGGTAATTAATACCTATCCGCACAATATCAATTCTTTTACCCAAGGTTTGCTCTATCACGAAGGTTTTCTATTTGAAGGGACTGGAAAGAATGGCCAGTCCTCCCTAAGTAAGATCAATCTCGATGATGGCGAAGTTCTGATGAGTAAGAATTTGTCACAGCGTTATTTCGGCGAAGGAATCGAAATCGTCGGTGAGAAAATCTATCAGCTCACATGGCAGTCTCATCTCGTCTTCGTGTATGACAAGTCGAGCTTCGATTCGGTGGGCTCTCATTACAATGCGACGGAGGGTTGGGGCTTAGCCTACGATGGTGAGCATCTAATACTAAGTGATGGCACGGCTACCCTGCAGTTTATGGATCCTGAGACATTTGCACCGCAGCGCAGTGTGCAGGTGGAATATGCAGGCAATGCTATCAGTCAGTTAAACGAGCTGGAATATATTAATGGCGAAGTTTGGGCCAATGTCTGGCAGACCGATTATATTCTGCGCATCGACCCGGCAACTGGTGGGGTCAATTCGATCATAGATTTAAGCGGCTTATCCGAGCAGACGCAGCTGGGAAGTTCCGAGGCCGTTCTAAACGGCATTGCCTGGGATGCCGAGGGTAAACGTTTGTTTGTTACTGGCAAGCACTGGGCACACCTGTTTGAGATCGAATTGCTTGAGATCGAACTGGCTGGTCTCTGAGCTATGTGGTTGCAGAAACCAATAGCACTTCGCGCAAGACCACGCGGCTTTCATCTGGTCAGCGACGAGGTGCTGGCAGTGTTACCCGAGATTGCTACTGTTAATATTGGATTGCTGCATCTGTTCCTGCAGCATACATCCGCCTCGCTAAGCATTAATGAGAACGCCGATAGTTCGGTCCGTCGTGATATGGAGTCACACTTCAATCAGCTGGTGCCAGAAAATGCTCCCTATTATGAACACACCCTGGAAGGGCCAGATGATATGCCCGCTCATATAAAGTCTGGCCTGCTTGGCTGTGAACTCTCCATACCAATAACGCAGGGAAGATTGCAGCTAGGTATCTGGCAGGGAATCTATCTAGGCGAACACCGGGAACTTGCGGGTTCACGCTCTGTACTTGCTACGCTGCAGGGAGAATGAATTGCTAGCGTCAGGCAAACTCTACAAGTCGAATGCAGTGAAGGCGCTTGCGCTGATGCTGCTGTCTATCGCTCTGGTATCTTGCGAGACGGTGGGTTACTACTCGCAGGCGGCGCGGGGCCAGCTTGCCATAGTCTTCGGGCGGGAAGATATTCGGCGGCTATTGCAGCAAGAAGAGTTGCCGCCACAGCTGCTTGAGAAGTTTGAGAAGGTCATTGAGATTAGGAAGTTTGCCGAGACAGAGCTGGGCTTGCCGGTGGGGGATCACTATTCGAGCTATGTAGATGTCGAGCGTGAGCACGTAGTCTGGAATGTTTTCGCCGCGTCAGAATTTTCCGTCGATCCGGTGAACTGGTGTTATCCAATCGCTGGCTGCGTGTCCTATCGTGGCTACTTCTCTGAACAATCCGCATTGAACTATGCTGCGAAGCTGGAGCAGGAAGGCTTCGATGTCTATACCGGGGGCGTAGATGCCTACTCAACCCTGGGTTGGTTTGAGGACTCGCTGCTAAGCACTGTACTCGATCGGGCTGATCATCAACTGGCGGGCCTAATATTTCATGAGTTGGCGCATCAGCTTGTCTATGTAAGCGGCGATACCACTTTCAACGAGAGTTTTGCTACGGCGGTAGAGCGAGAGGGGGTTCGGCGCTGGCTTGCGCAGAGCGCAGCGGTGTCCGACATCGATGCTGCCTTGTTGGAGTATGGGCGGCAGCGACAGTTCGTCGATTTGGTTACGGGTTATAGAGATCGATTCGAGATGCTCTATCAGCAAGAGCTCGCCGAACAGTCGATGCGCGTACGCAAGTCGCAGCTGCAGCAGTCCTTGCGAGATGACTATGGGGCTTTGAAACGCCAGTGGCAGGGTTACGCGGGATATGATGGCTGGTTCGCGAGCTCGCTAAACAATGCGCAGTTAGGCACGATTGCTTCTTACAACGATTTGCTGCCCTTGTTCGAGGGTGTATTCGAGAAATCGAATCAGAACTTTCCCGAGTTCTATGCCCAGGTTAGCCGGCTCGCTGAATTGTCATTAGCGGAAAGAGAAGCGTTGGTTCTGGACTCTGAAGAATCGAGCCAATAGTCCGCTCGCTGGGGCGCGGTTTAGCGTTGCAGGCGATTGCGTAGCGACTCGACGAGATTGGTATAGAAGTCTGAATCCGGGTTTTTCGCTGCCGCAGACTCGTAAGCCTGCAGAGCCTCCTCGATGCGATCCTCCTGTTCCAGAATACGACCCAGGCTGCGGTCGAAGAAGGCATTGCCGGGCATCACTTCGATCGCCTTCTGATAGACAGCAATTGCCTTGTCGGCTTCGCCAGCATTGTTATAGGTGTTAGCCATGATGTGCACTTGCGAGTCGTTGTCCGAATCAAGTTCGATTGCGCGCAGGTCATAGTCTATCGATGCGTCAAAGTTTCCATCGCGCCGTTCTAGTTCACCCAGGGTTGTTACCGCAGCGATCAAGGATGCCGTTGTGCTCGACTGTAGCCGGATGAATCTGGCCAGCAGCGGCTTCGCCTCTTCATAGCGCTCCAGGTAGTAATAGGTATTGGCAAGATTACGAATCGCACCATCAAGATTCGGGTCCGCGCTAATAGCCTTTCTGT
Source organism: uncultured Pseudomonadales bacterium (assembly GCA_905478195.1). Classification (GTDB taxonomy): domain Bacteria; phylum Pseudomonadota; class Gammaproteobacteria; order Pseudomonadales; family Pseudohongiellaceae; genus UBA9145. The sequence continues at coordinate 15,883 of CAJQHM010000076.1, read as the reverse complement.
ATTCGTCGATGGCTTCCTCAAAGCGTTCCAGGTTGCTATAAGTATTGCCGCGACGCAGATACTTCTGTGCAAGCTCGGCATCGATCGTGGGCCCGGTGCGCTCTATATCCAGGTTGCCGTAACGTTGCAATACCGATGCGGCGCCGTCATCTTGGGCAACGCTAACTGAACTAATGGCCGCGATTAATAGGAGCAGGGTCGTGACACTTGTCCGATAGACGACATGGAATGAGTTCATTGTGTTACCTTGCTAGGGGGTATAGATTCTGCTCAGGACTATAACGCAGCTGGTCTTCATCTTCCAGCGAGTGGGCTCGGCGATTCTGTAGGCTGGATTCGAGCTGTGATGTGATAGGAAGGCTTAGGCGAATAATGATTAAACCAAAACTCATCGACCATATCGTATTGCGCACCGATCTCTATCGGGAGCTCATCGATTTTTACTGCGATGTGCTGGGCTGTGAGTTGGAGCGAGAGACGCCTGCGCAGACGGGGCTAACACAACTCAGAGCCGGTGGCTCGCTCATAGATATAGTGGATGTTGGGGGCGAATTGGGAAGAGTCGGCGGACCGGCACCCGGGGAGACGGGAAATAATGTCGATCACTTTTGTCTGCAGATTGAGCCTGTCGATGAGCTGGCGCTGAAGTTGTATCTACAAGAACACGGTGTTGAGGTCGACGATTTTCAGCGGCGTTATGGCGCGCAGGGAATGGGTCGTTCGATCTATTTGAAAGATATTGCGGGCAACACGGTTGAGCTTAGGGTTAGTCAATAATCGCTGTTCGCCGCTATTTTAGAATCAGTGCCGGTAGTTGCGCTGCTGTTTTAGCGACTCTGCCGATAGCTTTAGCCTCGGGATAACCCCATTCGCGTAGCCGTTTGATGCAAGCTTCTGCCTCTACATCCGGGACGCTCGCTAGCAGGCCTCCCGCAGTCTGCGGGTCGAACATCAGATCGAAGCGTGGGTTGCCCTGAAATGCTTCACTATTGAATATATTATTTCTTACCAGGGCATTATCCGCGTGAAGTGAACTGAATATTCCCTGCTGCAGTGTCTCCAATGCGCCATCTAATGCCGGCAGATCGGCCAGGCTCAATTCCACTTCTATATTGTTCGACTCAAGCATCTCGAAGAGATGACCGGCCAGCCCAAAACCGGTGATGTCGGTGCAGGCGGTTGCTCTGTGCTGAATAAAACATTCAGCGGCCTTCTTATTGGATAGCAACATCTGCCGCAGTGCGGCTTCCATCCAGCGATGCCGAGCCTTGAAGCGCATATCGGCGGCTAATAGCGTGCCCGTGCCCAGGGGTTTGCAGAGGATGATAATGTCGCCGGTGTGCATGCCATCTTTGCCGAGCAGGGCACCTCTTTCTGAGAAGCCGTTGACACAGAGGCCAAACACTAGCTCTTTGGACTCGGCGGAATGGCCGCCGATTAGAGTGCAGTCGTTTTCGTTTAATGCCTCGCTGCAACCGTGCATGACGTCTCTTAGTGTGGCCTTGCTAATATTCTTGCTCGCCGCGGGAATTCCGACGATGGCGAGAGCCGAGTGCGGCATGCAACCCATCGCATAGATATCGCTCATGCAATGATTGCTGGCAATCTTGGCGAATAACCAGGGGTCATTGATAAAGGCGCTGAGCTGATCGACGCTCTGCAGTAGAACGCGACCATCTTCTAATTGAATAAGTGAGGCATCCTCACTGACCGATCCGGATGAGAGTACGTCATCATTGTGCTGGCCGGGTAATTCCTGCAGCACTTCCTGCAATACGTCTCCGGCTATTTTGGCGCCACAGCCGGCACAGCGCATCGCATGTTTGCGCAGCTGCTGCTCTGTTTCCTCGCTCACCAGGCCGTTCGCTATGTCCAGGCTATCTGGCATAGTCGGAAACTGGCTGTATTTGCGCAGAAATGCGGTATCGATAGAGTTTTTCAGCGACCAGACTGAGCGGCCCTGGAAGAATAGCTTGTTGCGCGAGGCGATGGCCTTTCTATTGGCAAGATTGATCAGGGCCAGCGCATTCTTCTGAGGGCGATGAGGTTTTAGGCTCTTGCCTGTGGCATAGCGTAGCAGATTCTCCGCCAGGGGCTTGCCCTGTCTTACGGCGTAGACTCCAGACTTCGGTCTGGGCTCGCCTTTAATAGTTGCTGCGTCACCTGCGGCAAATACAAACTCATGGCTGGTGGATTGCAGAAAATCGTTTACTTCGATAAAGCCGTCGTCGCTTATCGCCAGGCCACATTCCGCTGGCCATTGCGGGATGCTTGCGCCCGTCGCATAGACTATGGCGTCGGCCTCGACTTCACGCTCATCGCTGCAATGAATTTTCCCATCACTAAATTCGATGACTTCATGTTCAGGGTAGACAGCGATTTCCCGCTTGGCTAATTCTGCTTTGATAAAATGTCGAACCTTGTTGTTGTGGAATCTGAGTAACTCGTCCTCTGCCGTAACAATGCCTATCTCAAGTGGCGAACTATCGAATTTCTTTATCGCTAGTTCGCTGTGAATTCGATGTTGGACGGCAAAGGCTAGCTCGATACTCGCCGGTCCTCCGCCCACGATGAGGAAGCGATAGTGCTTGTTCTGGGTATCTATAGCGCTGAGTATGTCTGTGCGCAAGATATCCCAGTAACGCAGAAACTGGTCGATGGGTTTAATGCCTATGGCAAAATCTGTCGCGCCAGGAATCTTTGTCGCATTCGGCTTAGAGCCAATATTTAAAGAGATGAGGTCGAACTCGATAGCTGGCCTGCCATCTAGGTGAATCGTCTTCTGTTCGAAATCGATATGACTTACTTCACTGTGTATCAGTCTCACGCCGGTGAACTGTGCTAGTGGTCTTAGATCGATATGAATATCATCGCGGCTGTACACGCCGCTGATGTAGCCGGGAAGTGAACCGGAGTAGGGCGTCTCTATGTCGCGGCTTATCAGGGTAATGCTCAGTCCGGAGACAGAATCCATGCCTAACTTTTTCAGTACGGCAAGATGGCTGTGGCCGCCGCCGACCAAGACCAGGTGCTTTACGATTGGGCTGCTACTGTTCGATTTCATGCCTGGCTATGTTTCGACTCGATTGATAGTGAGTTACCTTAGATCTGCCTTGGGGTAATGGATGGCTCAAATGAAATGATGAGCCCCGGCAGTAAAGAGAGACCGATTCTAACTGTTAGCGCACGGCACTCAAAGCGCAATTGCGTGCCAATTGTGGGTAGTATGACTGTGATACAGGAAATATCTGCAACTTTGATGGTCTATTGTCTGTGATTTGCAGTAAGCTAGGCAGTTGCTGAGATTGATCCGCTCAGTGGTTACCATACCTATAAATAAACTAGTTCGGCCAGTTTGCCGACGGGACAGGACAAAGAGGAGTGTAAGTATGATCTCGAAATTTCTACAGGCTGGGTTAGCAGCGCTGGTAAGCTCGGTTTTATTTGTGAGCGCCGCGCAGGCTCATTGGTCATTGGATAATGAAGCATCCAGTCTTAGTTTCGTTACTGTTAAGGCTGAGCATGTCGCAGAAGCGCACAGCTTCGACAGACTCTCCGGCACTATCGGCGACAACGGTGATGTTGAAATCACTATTGAGCTGGCTAGTGTGAATACCATGATTCAAATTCGTAACGAGCGCATGCAAGAAATGCTATTCGAGACGAATATGTTTCCCGAGGCAACTATCAGCGGCAGCATCGATCGCGATGCGCTAACCGATATGGATGCGGGTGCATCGACTGCGCGACAGATCGATTTCGAATTGTCCCTGCACGGTCAGAGCGTTGCCCTGGCTGCCGATGTGCAGATTACTCGAACAGGAGAAGGCGTTGTCGTATCAACCCTGAAGCCTATTATCGTAATGTCTGATGCGTTTGCATTGACTGCGGGTGTAGAGAAGTTGCGTGAAGTAGCCGGTCTGCCTAGTATCAGCCGCGCGGTTCCCGTGAGCTTTACAGTGGTGTTCGAACAAGGTCATTAGATTCTGAGATATCCTTAGGGAATATCGAGTTAACGCAATAGATTAATTGACTGTGCCACCCGGGTTATGGTGGCAGGTTCAGGGGTGATGCCTAGCCGCCCGCAGCAACGGGCATTTTCCCTGTTCACGGACCTTCGGCCCTGATTGTTCGCATGAAACATACCCATTACTGCGGGCTTGCTCACCGATGAATTCAAGGTCGGGCAGGTTCAGCACGGCATTCGAAAAGCCTGCGCGCAGCGATGCCAGCGGGCTTTTTATTGTCTGTCGTTTTAGAAGCGATACTTCAACAAGAGACGAATATGGCGTGGGTTAGAGGGATGGAAATGGATGTCTTCTACGCTGGCAGTCTCGCCTGCGAGTTGTGACTCGAAGAAATAGGCGATGTCATCGTCTTCTGCATCCAGTAGGTTGAGTGCGTCGATACCGATCTCCCAGTTGTCGAACGCATAGGATACGCCGGCATGGATCAGTGTCGATCCATCTTTCTGCACGGCTTCGTCTTCGGTCAGGGCGGCATCGCTAAAGTGACGCAGGCGTAGGCTGGCAGTTAGGCCGTTATTGCCAACATGGGTTAGGCCGGCGGCCACGACTTCTTCATGGGCATCGGTAATGCTATCGGCATTCGAGGGCAGTCCGCGGAAGTGGCCGCTGGTTTTTGCTGCGCTGAAATCGAATACCCAGTTTTCACTGATCTCCCAGAAAGAATTAATCTCAACACCGCGTCGGCTGGTGGGGTCGCTAGGTTCCGTGGTTCCGGCGTCGCCGACGAATACCAATTCCGAATCCGTGCGCAACTCAAAGGCGGCGATAGCTATATTGAATCCATTCAATGTGTCATAGCGAAAGCCGATCTCGCTTCCCTTGCCTTCGACCAGGACATCTTGGGCTTCGGTGGGGCTCAGGGTAATAGGGTCGATTGTATTTACCGCGGCTCGCACATCGTTCGAATGGAAGCCATGTCCGTAGTTGAGGTAGAGCTCCAGATTCTGACTTGCTCTATAGGCCAGGCCTATATTCGGCTGCCAGAGAGAGTCCCGATCGCTGCCGGAATTTGCTGCGCGCAGCGCATCCACCTCGAATGAATAAAAGTCTACCCGTACACCGATGGTGGCGCGGAGTTTGTCCGTCAATGAAATCTGCGACTCGGCGAAGATGCCGGTGCTGAATTCTTCTGCCTCATCCTCACGAATGCTGCCGACGCGGCGCTGGCTAATAGTAGTAAACAGGTTTAATTCGTTCACATCGTCATAGCGAACATCGACACCCACGGTCTGGGTGGCAGGCAGGCCAAATATCTCAGACTCACTAGATTTGCGCAGCGAGCCACCAAATAGCCGCCGCTCATCTTCCTGCTCAAACTCATCGCCGTCTGCAGGATTATTGAGGAAGTAGGTGGGGTTGTTAATCAGGCTCATATAATAGGAGCTAGCATAGAGATTGAGATCCCAGCCATTGATCTCAAAATTTCCGCTCAGAGAATATCTATGAGACTCACCACCCAGATCGGGGTCGATGAAACCGAATCGAGAGATCTGCCCGCTGTCGACGGCACGCTGCGGCACCTGATTGGTAGAGATCCATTGTGAGTCGTAGGCAGAAAAGGTGATGCGGCTGGGAATGTTTGCGATGGTGCCGGTGTACTTAAGCAGGCCGTTGTATTTGCGCACGTCCTGGTCCAGGTCGAAGTGTCCGTTAGACTGATGGTGCTCGAAGGCGGCGAGTAGGGTGCCTTCCTCCAGTTGATAGGAATTAGCCGTAACCAGGCGAAATTCATCTTTCAGGCCGAGGGTTATTTCCGTGAAGCTTTTCTCCAGCGCGTCATAGGTCTTCATCGAATTAGAACCAGCCAGAGAGAAGTCACCGGTGTCGGCGAAGTAGGGGCCTTTCTGAAATTCGACTCTCTCGATGATCTCGGGAATGATGAAATTCAGGTCCATATAACCCTGAGCATGGGCATGGGTGCGGAAATTAACTGGCATGCCATCGAAGTAGGTCGAGAAATCCGAGCCATGATCGAGGTTGATGCCGCGCAGGAAGTACTGATTCGCCTTGCCGGGGCCGCTGTGTTGCGTGGCGATCATGCCAGGCACGACTTCTACCAGCTCGGCAACTCGGGACAGCGGTCTAGTAGAAAAATCACTGTAGCCGACGATACCTTGCGAGGCTGAGTCAGAAGTCCCCAGCAGTTGCAGGGAGCGTCCCCAGACTATGACCTCTTCGATCTGCTCAGTGCTTTGAGAAAAGGCTCCCTGTGTCGCTAGGGTAAAGACGATAGAGGTACAGACTGCTGGCAGATGGATTCGAATGGCCACGGTAATCTCTTTTTCACTGGTGATACATGCTGATAAGGCTGGCACGATACGGCAAAGAGCTGGCCGAAATAAGTGAAGTAACGTTATTTAACGTTAAGGAAGCCATGAATTGGCTTAGATCGGCTGCTGCGCCGCGAGGCGGGTCTCAGCTGTAGGCCGCGGATGGTCTGGTATGAGCTGGGAAAGCAGCAATGAGCCGCAGGCTATACCTGCACCGACCAGAAAGACGGCGCTGTGATTGATCACCCAGACCAGTCCCAACGCCGCTGGCAGCACAACGGCGGCTATGTGATTGACGGTGAAGCTAATGCTGGAGGTTGCAGCGATATCCGCCGGGTCGGCAATCTTCTGAAAATAGGTTTTGATGGCGATGGCCATGGCGAAAAACATATGGTCTAGCAGGTAGAGCGCGATCGCGAATTCTATGGTGTCTACGAAGGCATAGCTGACAAAGATGACGATCAGGCCAATGTACTCCAGTGTTAGCGCGCGGCGTTCTCCGATGTAGCTGATCAGGCGGCCAATCTTCGGTGCCAGAAAGAAGGTCAGTGCTGCGTTCACTAGCGTCAACATGACCACGTCTTCGATTGGAAAATTGAATTTTTCTACCAGGAGGAATCCGGCAAATACGACAAATATCTGACGCCGTGCACCGGCAAAGAAAGTTAGCAGATAATACAGCCAATATTTCTTGCGCAGGAATAAGGTCTTCTTCTGTACGACGCTGTCTTCAAAATGGGGCATGGCGACCCAGCAGAAAACACCGATGGCCACAGCGGTGCCGCCGGCTAGCAGGTAGATAATATTGTAATTCGCGGCAAAGAACATCAGGTAAATATAGAGTGTGCCGAGGATAGCGAAATTACACAGAGCGCGCACGCTGAGAATCTTGCCCATTACTCGCGGAGCTTCGTCCTTGCTGAGCCACTGCAGGCTGAGTGAGTTATGCAAAGTTTCCAGATAGTGGAAGCCGATGGACATGAGCACGGTACTGAAATAGAGCCACAGCGCCGCCGGATAGAAAGCGGTAATAGCGGTACCTATACCGAGAGTTAGTAAGGCCAGTATGGCAAAGGTCTGCTGTCTTATGAATAGCATCACCAGAATGGCTGTGAAGGCAAGAAATCCGGGGACTTCGCGAAGACTTTGCAGAATTCCGATCTCTTCGCCAGTAAAAGCCGCCCGCTCAACCGCAAAGTTGTTCAGCATTACTTGCCAGGTAGCGAAGGCAATCGTATTGCCTATTGCTAACAGATAGAGAAGGGTCTTGCGCTCTTGGAGCAGCTTGCTGGGCATAGTATTGTTTACGCAGTTCGGCAGTGATGTGGTAATGATTCAGTAAGTGGCTAGGTTTTCTGCGCCCCAAGCGATGCGCAATGGCTATGGCGTGAAAACGCTGGCGATTATATCATTACCGCCTCATGTCATCTCTCTCAATTTTCGCCGGCAGCCACGCACTGCAACGTATTCGCAGTGAGGGCATTAACGCTGATCAATTTCGCATCATGTTGGCTGCCTCCGGTGGTCCGAAATGGTTTGTGCTATATGGGCTAGATCGCTATCTCTTCGGTGAGTTCTTTGCCGGGCGTCAGCGCGAGCTGATTACGCTTGGTTCTTCTGCTGGCGCATGGCGAATGTGCTGTCTTGCCACAAAGAATCCGGTGGCCTCCATCGAGCGACTTGCGAAACGCTATAGCGAAGAGCGCTATTCCGAGCAACCCACCACCGATGAGATCACTGAAAAGGCCAGGGAGATGCTCGCCGATATGCTCGGTGCTAACGGGGTTGCCGAGATCGTTCATAATGAGGTGTTCAGGACCCATATCATCGCCGACCGGGCGCGAGGAATCGGCTCATCGCAGCTAAAGACTGCCCGCATGTTGCAATTAATGAGTAGTGCGCTCCTCAATACCCTTAGCAGGAGGACGCTCTCGCTTTTCTTCGAGCGCAATATCTTCAGCAATATGGGACAAATGTCGCCCTGGCGAAATGTCGCTGACTTAAAGACCGCCATCGTCGGGATGAATGAAGACAACTTGGTGGACGCGATGATGGCGAGTGGATCGATTCCCTTCGTGCTCAACGGTGTGCGTGATATAGCCGGTGCGAATCAGGGTTTATATTGGGATGGCGGCATAACCGATTACCATTTCGATTTTCCATTTCCCGCTGGCAATGAGCTGGTCTTGTACCCGCATTTTTCGCCCACAGTGATTCCCGGTTGGTTTGACAAGCGTGTGCCCTGGCGCAGAGTAAACCTCGAAAACTTTAAGAATGTTGTGTTGGTGGTGCCGTCTGCGGAATTTGTAGCTGATCTGCCCCATGGCAAGATACCCGACAGAGCCGATTTCGAGACCCTCGACTATGACAGTCGCCTTGCCTATTGGAATACCGTTCTCGAGAAGAGTAAGCACCTGGCTGAGGATTTCTCGGCGCTGGTTAACGCAGGAGCCGGCATCGAAGACGCGCAGCCCTTTACCGGACAACGCTGATACTGAGCCTATCTATGAACCGGATTAATGAGTTAGAACAGATACGTCCTGTAGAGACTGCAGATGCGCCTGTTATCGCAGCCATCTATAACTGGTATATCGTGCATAGCCGTTGCACCTTCGAAGAGCAGCAAGTCAGTGATGCAGGCATGGGGCGGCGGATCGCAGCGGCGGGTGCGAGCATGCCCTGGCTGGTCTTGGAGGAGGGCGGTATTGTGCTGGGCTATGCCTATGCCTCGGTTTGGAAGGCAAGAGCTGCCTACGACCGCTCGCGGGAGGTGACGGTCTATCTGCATCATAATGCTACTGGCAAGGGACGTGGCAGAAGGCTATACCAGCAACTTGTTGATGAATTAGGTAATACGCCGATACATAGTCTAATTGCCAGCATCGCGCTTCCGAATGCAGGCAGTGTCGCTTTGCATGAGAGTCTGGGTTTCGAAAAGGTAGGTCAGTTTTCCGAGATTGGTTTCAAGTTTGGCGAATTCGTGGATGTGGGTTATTGGCAACTTAATTTATGAAACAGTTCAACCGGTACGCTATGCACAGAAAGAGACTAAGAATTCCATTGCTTTTTGCGCTGTGTCTGCTGTTGTCTTCCTGTGTCGGAATGGCAGTTGGTGCGGCGGTAGATACGACGATTGAGATAGCGAAAGTGCCGTTTAAGGTTGCTGGTGCAGTTGTGGGTCTAGCAGTGCCTGACAATGACGACGAATAAGACGACCGAATAGAGAAGTAGATATGAGTTTAAAAGCAGAAGACTACGCAATTGATTCCAACTATCGTCATTGGGAAGGAGATAAGGCCGAAGATTATATCGGGCCATTCTTCTTCATCATGGATGGCGAAAACCCCAGAACTGCCTTTCGCGTTAAAGAGCATCATTGCAATGCCCACGATACCTTGCATGGAGGTGTGATGATGGCGTTGGCAGACTACACGCTCTGCCTATGCGCCAACGGGGGTGAGACCGAGAGCGTGGTGACGGTAAGCTGCAATAGCGAGTTCATCGCGCCGGCCTTTAAGGGTGATCTGGTTGAAGGACGTGGTGAACTGGTGAACCGCGGCGGCTCCATAGTCTTCTCGCGCTGCGAACTGTTTGTTGGTGACACCGTGGTGCTAACCAGTAGCGCCGTTATCAAACGGCTGCGCAAGAAATAACTTTTCACATCCTGTCGATTAGCGCCGCTGTCAGCTGCGCAGGTGTATCGACGATAAAGGCAGGCTTTTCTTTCGCTAGTTCCTCAGAGCTTCCATATCCCCAAAGTACGCCGGCGGAACTTAGCCCTGTCTGCCGTGCCGATATCAGATCGATGTCTCTATCGCCAATCATTAGCGAATTCTGTTTCACTATGTCCTTACCTAATAGCTCGCGCAGCTGGTCTGACTTGGTCATTTCGTAATTTCCGCATCCGCTGACAAATTCGAAGTACTTGTCGAGTTCGAATTCCTGCAAGATCTTAATGGCATACTTCTCAAACTTTGAAGTGCAAACACCTAGCCGGTAACCCTTAGATCTAAGTGTGTCCAGCAGCTCATAGATGCCGTTATAGACGACATTCTCCGCATAGCCAAATTCGCCGTAACGTTCTCTGTAGGTCGACACTAGTTCCTTGATGTGGTCTTCGTCATCACTGCCGGACAGCTCGCCTAGTGCTATTTCCAGAGGTGGGCCTATATAGGGTTTGATTTCCTGCTCCGACCTTGGCTGGTAATTATGACTGCTCAGCGCATAGTTCATGCAGCGCACGATGCCGGTCAGCGGGTCTGTCAAAGTGCCGTCCAGATCGAAAATCAAGCTGTGGTAAGACATGTCTAGTCCTGGAGGCTATATACCTTTTCTGCAGTGCCATAAAACATGGCATGCTTTTCCGGTTCGCTGAAATCTGCAACCATCTTCTTGTAGGCATTAAACAAGACATGGTAATTAATTGATAGTCGATCTACGGGGAAGTTGCTCTCAAACATGCATCGCTCGGGGCCGAAGCATTCGATGGCGTGCATATAATACTTCTGCTGTGCCTTTATAAATTCATCGGAGCTTGGGGGGCTGTCTTGTAGATGCCATCCGAAACCATTGTCGGGCATTGCCAGGCCGCCTAGTTTTGCATAGACATTGGGGCAGCGAGCTATTTCTGCGATTTCCTGCTTCCACTCCCCAAAGATTTCATCTGCACAGTGCTTGTAAATGCCGACTCCCAGGGGTGTACCGAAATGATCGAGAATCATTGTGCACTCAGGAACCGCACGCGCGAGATCCAGGAAGTCTAGATTCTGATGGTGATAGTGCCAGGTATCATAGGTTAGGCCCTGATCTGCTATGATGCGCAGTCCCTTACGAAACGATTCCTTGCCATGAAGATAGGGAGGTGCAGCGCTCACGATAAGCAAGTCTTCCGGGCGTCGGTCTCGCGCGGCCGAATGGCGAATCCCGCGTAGGAGGCCATCGCCTGCACTGCGATGTTGCTCCAGGGCTTCCAGTAAGAGCTCTGTAGAATCTCCCCCAAGTGTTAAGTCACAGTGAGCGACTATGCCAGAAATTCTCGCCTTGTTCTCAGTATCTGCCCGACTCTCGGCCGCTAGCTTCGCTATGAATTCTGTTTCTCCCACCGATTTCAGATGTTCCGCTCCATCGCGTCGGTAGAACGCTCGGCACTCCATGAAGACAGTCTTGCCGACGTTATGCCCCGAGCCGGCATCGGCCCATAATTCCGGTAGCAGATAGTCGCGATTAAAGCGCTTCTTCCAAAGGTGGTGATGAGGATCGATGATCGCGCGATCTGGATCGATGATCTCTTCTTTGATCTGAGCTAGCCATTGATCGGAACCCGGTTCGATATCAGACATAGTTCTTCCTCCTCTAGTTCGATGCGTCAGGGCGCAAGTTACCATCAGCCAGTTATCAGGGGAATAGCTGCGAGCCCTATGGGTTGCTGAGTTTGTTGTCGCCTTTTAGTTGCCTTACTATTGCCGTCGTGTAGTATGCCTTGGGGTAGAAAAAATAGGTTGATGCAAATCAGTGCGGCTGGTAATTGTCCCTTCGATGGGTGCTCAACAGTTTAGTGAACAAGTAGAAAAAAGAGTCGGAGTAATAAATGGGTTTGTCTGCTTATGTGATCCTCGGGTATTTAGTGTTCTTCATCGCCGTGGGTATTTATATCAGTAGTGGCAATAGAAGTTCTGCCGACTGGGCAATAGGCGGAGGCACTCTGGGGGTAGGCATGCTTGCGGCCGGCGTGGCTGGCACGCGCATCGGTGGCGCTGGAACCTATGGTGTGGCGGGCGATGTCATCAGCGAGGGCATTGGCCACCTCTGGTACGGAGTGAATTCATTCGCCGCCCTATTTCTGGTGGGGCTGTTCTTCGCAATCCCCTACCGCAAGCTCAAACTCTCCAGTGTGGGAGAAGTTTTCGATAGGCGCTTCGGCTCGCGCCGTTGTCAGTCTCTAACCAGCCTCTGTGTGCAGGCTGAGTATCTGGTCGTGAATATTATTGAGCCCTATGTTATCGCTACTATAGTTAGCGGTGTGACCGGCTGGCCGTTCTGGCTGTGTGTGATCATAGGTGGAGTAGTGATTGTGCTGTTCACAGTAACCGGGGGTTTAAAGGGTACTGCCATAACCAATATCGTGCATTGCACGGTGATTATCTTTGGCCTGGGTGCCGTTGGCTTTGTCGCTATGCAAAATCTGGGGGGCTGGGATTCTGTTGTCGCTCAGTCTGAGGTGATGCTGGCGGAGTCCGGTAAAGACATTCCCTCGTGGTGGAGTTTTACCGGCATAGGCTGGGCAACGATTATCGCCCTGTTCATATCTGCCACGATTCACACACCGGCGGCTTCGGTGTATGCGAACTATGCGAGCTCGGCGGCGAAGCAGGAATATCTGATACCGGGCTTTTTTCTGGCCGGGGTAATTGCGGCCTTGATGCCATTAGTGGCAGGGTTTATCGGAATTCTTACCATGGTGAGCTATGGTTCTGAGTCTGGACTCTCGGGCTATCTGAATATCGCGCAGCTTGCGATAGATACCGGGCCATTGCTTGGCGGTATTGCACTGGCAGCTGTCTTGGCGGCGGTAATATCTTCAGGTGCCCCAATTTTGCTGGCTAGCGCAACCATGTTGGTCAATGATTGGATACCGGCATCCAAAAATTACTCCAGCGACAAAAAGCTGCGTGCCTACAAGCTCGTCACTATCATTTACGGCTCTAGTGCCGCATTTTGTGCCTGGTATTTTAATTTCGGTTCGGTCCTTCAGTTTCTGCTGCTCGGCTTCGCCATGGTGGTGCCGCCAGCGATTGCGGTGACCTATGTGTTCTATTGGAAGAGAACAACTGAACAGGCTGCTTTCTGGGGAATACTGATTGGTTTTGTAGGTGGGCTTCTGATGTGGCTACTTAACAACGCATTTTCCGGTGCAGATAATGCTGAAGTGGGTGGCTTTGCCCAATATTGGTATGAACTCTGTCTGGCTCTTGGTGAATGGCGCGATCCGTCTTTTGTGACACTATTGTTGCCACTATTTAGTATTCCAATGATCTCCATCTTGTTCCCGAACAAGGAGAAGGAGGATGATTCAGCGATGTCTGCTACCTTCTATGAGAAACTGGGCAGGATTCAACGTAACTTTAGCTGGGCTTAGGACAAGCCCAGCTATTGCTTTCAGTGAATTGTTATCTCTGCAGTTCAGCGTTTGCCTGAATCAGAAACGGGCCGGGTGTCTCATAACTCTTTTCCAGCAAGCTGGACAGTTCTTCGGCAGTATTCGCAGTCGCGCCCGGCACTCCGAAGCTCTTAGCCATATCGACCCAGTTGATCTCTGGATTGCCAATATCAAACAGACCGGCGGCAATATTTCCAATCTCGGTGACGCCTAGTCGTGCATATTCGACGTTAAGAATATTATAGGAGCGGTTTGCAAAGACAACCGTTGTTACATTCAGGCCTTCTCTGGCTTGAGTCCAGAAACTCTGATTGGTATAGGCCGCGCCTCCATCACCAAGCAATGCCAGGACCTGTCGGTCCGGACAGGCTAGGGCGGCACCCGTTGCGCAGGGGCCACCTTGACCAATTGCGCCGCCAGTTAGGCTGAGCCAGGTATTTGCCGCCGAGTTTTGGCAGTAGGGATAGGCTGCATTACCGCCACCGGAATCGGTGGCAACGATTACATTCTCAGGCAGGGTAGCCGCTACAGATTGAACAATAGATCTCGTGTCCAGTTCGCCGCTAGGCTTGGCAATCTCAACTCTTTCGAAGTTCTTTACCGGTTCGTTCTGTGCGCTCAGGCGCTCTGCCATGCGCTGCAGGGCATCTATGGCATCTTCCTCAATGTGGCTCAGACGGCTGACTTTGCATCCTTCGGGGATGAGTTGCCCTGGCACTCCCTTATAGGCAAAGAAACTGGCGGGGATCTGACCGCCTACTAAAATTAGGTTTTCTACGCCCTTTAATGTTGCCAATACCTGTTCTGGGAAATAAGGCAGGCGCTCTACGGCCGCCGCACTTGGTCCACCATCAACACGTCCTGGAAAGGTGCCAGTCATCAGGCGGCAGCCAGTCTTGCTTGCAATCTTGCTGGCTAGCGCGAGAGCGGCAGGGTCGGTTCCATGATGTTCGAGAAGCAGCATATTGCTTCCACCTTTCTCCAATAGCGGGGCGAGCTTCTGAATTGTCTGCTCATCGATCTTGCTACGTTGGGGTAGGGCATTCGGCATTACCGGCCTCGTACTTTCTCCCCAAGCCGCATCGGCACCCATTATCAGGGTGGCGATCTGGCCGGCAGAGCCGGGAGTCTGCCTGAGGGTCGCGGTATAGGCATCGGCACCATCCTGTGCAAGTGTTTCATTGGTGCTGCAAGACTTGATCCAGGAAGAATAATTCCTGGCGAGGGTATCGATATCTGAAGTAAGCGGGGCATCGAAACCGATATGATAATTTGGGTGATTGCCAATGATGTTAATCATCGGCGAATTTGCCCGGCGCGCGTTGTGCAGGTTGGCGATGCCATTCGCCAGTCCTGGCCCAAGATGCAGCAGTGTAGCAGCAGGTTTGCCGGTCATTCTTGCGTAGCCATCGGCGGCGCCGGTACAGACGCCCTCGAAGAGTGCGAGTACCGACTTCATCTGTGGAACACTGTCTAGAGCCTGAACAAGATGCATCTCTGAAGTGCCGGGATTTGCGATGCAAAGCTCGACTCCACAGTCTGCCAATGTTTCAATTAATGCGGTTGCTCCGTTCATGTTAGGGCTCTCCTTCTGGCTACAAGCACCCGCGAAATTTGTTCGCGGAAAAGCTGACTATCATAGCATCAAAGGCAGGGTCGGCAAGTGTCAGAGGGTTGGCGAATTGGCGCTAAGTAAGGAACAGCGAGAGTATGTCGCGCACATTGTCGATCTGTTGCAAGCCATCGGTCCGGTGAAGTCAAAGTTTATGTTCGGTGGCTTTGGGCTATTTATGGAAGGCTTGATGTTCGGCCTTATCGCAGACAGCGAACTCTATCTTAAAGTTGATGCCCAGAATCTGCAGAACTTTGAAGACTTAGGGTTGCAGGCATTTAGCTATGACAAGAGCGGAAAGGAATTCAAGATGAGTTACTTTCAGGCACCGGAAGAGGCGATGGAGGACAGTGAGTTGTTAAGCGTCCGGGCATCCAATGCCTATGGCGCCGCGATGCGGGCCGCCGCGAAGAAGGGTAAACGCGCTAAGACCAAGAAATAGTGCTACCTGGATTGCTGAGGGGCTGTAGAAGTTTTGTATCGATGAGAAACTTGGGATAGGTGTTTATAGGGCAGGTGTTTAATAGAAGCCAGCCCTTAATTGGTTTACACTCCACAGCAGTTATTTAGTAATTTGGCAGTTTAGGGGAGAACGCGATGAAAATTCGAAATCTATGTTTCAGTGCTCTTGCGGCGGCGGGGCTAAGTGTTTCCGTGACTGGTGTGCAGGCACAAGACAGTGACTATGTAGTACCGCGAACGGAATACGGACAGCCCGACCTGAGTGGTGTATGGAATTTTAGTTCATTCGTCCCTATGCAGCGCCCCCGGCAATTTGCCGACAAGGAGTTTCTGACTCCGGAAGATATCGCCGCCA
>CAJQHM010000075.1 GCA_905478195.1 uncultured Pseudomonadales bacterium | reverse complement strand
GATGTTACCGTTGTCGCCGATTTCAGCGGTGGTCTATTCTAGCTGCGGCGTTCGATTAACGGATTCGCTGTCGATGTGCCTGTGTACTACAACGTTGAACTTAACACCGGCGGTGGCAGTATCAATGTTGGCGATATTAATGGCAAAGTAGAGGCTGATACCAGCGGCGGCAGTATAAGCGTCAGCGTCGTAACTGGCGGCGACGTGAACATGGAAACCTCAGGCGGAAGTATCGATATCGAGAAGGTCGACGGTGATGTATTGGCCGATACTTCCGGAGAAAGCATAGACATAGGTGAAGTTACCGGTGAAGTGAGTGGCGATACTTAGGGGTGCAATATCACTATCAATGGCAGTGAGGGGCCGGTTGAGGCAGATATTTCCGGCGGTAATATTACTGTGAGCAATTCGCGCTCTGCTGTAAAAGCCGAGACTCTGGCAGTCGTATAGAAGTTGAAATTACGGCTACATCTGGCAGCCCCATCAGCTTGCGAACTCCTAATAGCGGCAATCACATTGTTAGTGCTTGTGACTAGGGTGTGTGTCTAGAGTATGTACCTCTAGTTTAGTAATAGTGAGTTACTAGCAATAAAAAGGGGCCAGTCAGGCCCCTTTTTATATTTCTCAATTCTGTTTCTCCTGGCACTTAGAGCCAGCTCTTGCGAATAAGCTCTTCCGGGATTTTGTCTTTAATCTTTTCATGTAGCTGCGGTAGCTTCGACCAGTGCAGCCCGCCTTTATAATGATGCGCCGTGTGGTAACCAAGGTTTCCCGTGAACAGGTTGTACCAGTAGTTCAGATTATTAAAAGAGGCTTCGAATTCATTCTTTGTATTCAGCCCGGCGTGATGCTCGTAGGTTGCCCAGGCCGTTATAAATAAACCCATGATCATGGGGAGTATAAAAAGCAATATTCCCGCGGCTGGCTTGTAGATTACAAGACCTGTGAGGATCGCGAAGGTGATAATAGAAAAGAGGATGAAATCGCGCTGTTCCTTGGGATGTTTCTTGCCAACTTGGTAGCCGCGATAGTAAGCCGTCGCGGCAATCTTCAAGCTGTATTCCAGTTCGCCCATCTGCGTGCCATCGCCTCGCGTCCAGCGACTCTCATCCATCTTCTGATCTAGGAAATTATTGTGGTGCCCATGCACATGATGCAGGGTCCATAAATTGGTTGTCACGCCGGTGTGTAGCGCATAGAAAAATTCCAGTAGCCGATTTAGTGGTGTCTGAATAAAAGTGGGTGCGTGTTGATGGTGATGATTCCATGCGCAGATTTGCGACTTGGGAATAATCATTAAGTAGAAATAGACCCCCAGTACGTAAGGATTGCTAACTAGGTAATAGAGAGCAAAATCTAATGCGCTGAGGGAGAGTATGAAGAATACCGGCCAGCGGTCTGCAGAATGCTTTAACAATGCCAAAACTGTTTACTACTTACTCTATCCAATTATTAGTAATTGTCGTGAAGATTAGCACATTCCATAGCTCGAGTGCAGTAGCTGGATCAACTTAGCAAGCCGGAGCTCAGATAGAGGGGCGGTAACCACAGTCGGCCGCTAAGCAGCAGGGAGCTGGTTACCAGCAAGAGTAGGCTGCAGGCAGCGAGGTGCGAGGCCATGATTCGTGGTCTAAAG
Source organism: uncultured Pseudomonadales bacterium (assembly GCA_905478195.1). Lineage (GTDB taxonomy): Bacteria > Pseudomonadota > Gammaproteobacteria > Pseudomonadales > Pseudohongiellaceae > UBA9145. Next base: position 9,311 of record CAJQHM010000075.1, on the reverse strand, counting down.
CAGTAGAGCTCGGCGATCAGTGAGCAAACCGCGAGCACGCTGCGTTTAAACTCCAGCTAGCGCTCGATTAAGGCATAAGTATCTGTTTTTAAATAGTAAATAAGAAAGAGAACGGCAAATTCGGCGCCGGCCACATCGGCGAGCAGCACCACTTCCAGGGCAAACGGCGCCACGGCGAGAATGATTATGACGAAGGCTATCTTCTTCAGCAGCGGGCGGTCTAGTTTCATTGCAGGCCTCTTCTGTTATTTATTATTCGTATCTCAGCGCATCGATTGGGTCGAGATTGGCCGCCTTGGCGGCTGGCAGGATGCCGAAGAGCACGCCGACGAAGCCGGAGAAGCCTAGCGCCAGGCCGACGGACCAAAGAGGGATGCTAGCCGCGGTAAAAGAGGGGATGCTTCTGGAGATCAGTGTTCCCAAGCCATAACCAATAGCCAGGTCAAGCAATCCACCCAGCAAGGACAGTAGAAGTGCGTCAATTAGAAATTGCATGAGAATATGATGCTGCTTCGCGCCTATCGCCTTGCAGATTCCAATCTCTCTGGTGCGTTCAGTGACCGATACCAGCATGATATTCATGATGCCAATGCCGGTCTTCTTATGATTGCCGACTGATAGGGCTGAACTGGCTGTGCTACAGCTTGTTATGAGTATATGGGGCCTGTCATTAGGGTTTCAGGCAAATGGCCAGCTTCGTAGTCAGATACGCGGCATTCGGCTTCGCTGAAATGCGCAGCCGGGCTTGCTGCGGTCTGTAGCTAGTGAGCTACTCCACAGCCTTTTCCACCGCTCGCTTAAATGCGGGCCGGGCCTGATTTTGCTCCAGATAACTATTCAGCGTTGGATAGGAATCGAGGAGGCCCAGGCGTTTTGCCAATGAGACGACGTAGGTCATACCAAAATCGGCAGCGCTGAAGGCTTCGCCAAGAATGTACTCTCTATCCCCCAATTGGTCTGCGATGTGACCCAGGTGCAGTTTTGTTTCTCGTTCGCTGTAGGGAGTCAGTGTGACGTGGGGTTCCTTCGACCGCAGTAGCAGCATGGTTACCAGTAGTGGGCAAAACACGGAGCCTTCCGGGTAGTGCAGCCATTGTGTAAATTTCGCCCACTCTTGAGACTGTGACCTTGGTGGCGAAAATTTATTCTCAACATCGAATTTTTCCAATAGGTAGCTTGTTATCGCGCCGGATTCGGACAGCATGATATCGCTGTCTTCGATCACTGGCGATTTGCCTAGTGGGTGCACTGCCTTTAACTCTGCAGGCGCAAGAAACGTTTTGGGATCTCTGTGATAAACTTTGATCTCGTAGTCTATGCCAAACTCTTCCAGTTGCCACACGGTAAATAGTGAGCGGCCGATACGTAGGTGGTGAAGTAAAATCATTACTGGGTCCCTTATAAATCCTTGTGCTGGTGCTTCGCTGAGCTCCGAATAGTCTCACGTTGCCTTAGGCGCTGCCAAGGTTAGAGTGGAATGCTTGCTCGGTTGCACGTCGCGCGAGCCATAAGATGACAATGATAAAACCCGAATCAATAAGCTATAGCTACCTACTCGAGAAAGCCTGGCCTATCATTCTCGCCAATGCTGCGGCACCGCTTCTGGGTCTCGTCGATACGGCAGTCATCGGTAACGTGGGCAGCGTAATCGATCTGGGCGCCATCGCCTTCGGCGCATTGATATTCTCTTTTGTGTATTGGAGCTTCGGCTTCTTGCGCATGGGTACAACCGGCTCCGTGGCGCAAGCTCTGGGTGCCGGTGACCAGAGTGAGATTCGCGCCGTGCTGGGTAGGACTCTGCTATTGGCTGTGGCACTGGGAGTGCTGCTTATAGCCCTGCAGTGGCCGATCCGTTTGGTCGCGCTATCACTACTCGATGGTAGTGCTCCGGTGGAGGCCGTCACTCAACAATATTTTACTATTCGCATATGGGGTGCACCTGCCACCCTAGCGATGTTTGCTCTGACGGGTGTGTTGATCGGCCTGGGAAATAGTCGCCAGTTGCTTCTGGTGCAGCTGCTGCTGAACGGGCTCAATATATGTCTCGATATAGTCTTTGCCGGTGTTCTGGGCTGGGGTGTCGAGGGTATTGCTCTGGGCACCATCATCGCCGAATGGCTTGCGGTGATCTTCGCGACTTGGTTGATTCTGCGTGAGCTGAATGCGCGTCGCGAGCCGGGCGCTGACTTCTGGCCCAGGGCGCGACTGCTCGATATGGCTCAGTTTACGAAGATGCTGGCGGCGAACAGAGACATCATGATCCGCACGCTGTTATTGGTCTTCTCCTTTGGCTTCTTTATAAATCAGAGTGCGCACTTCGGTGATGTCGTGCTCGCTGCAAACCATATCTTACTGCAGCTCATCTCCTTCGCCGCGTTTTTTCTCGATGGCTATGCCTTCGTCGTCGAATCACTGGTCGGAGCTTCGGTAGGCGCGCGTAGAAGAGACTCCTTCGATATGGCCGTAAAGCGCTCTAGCATTCTGGCTTTGGTTACTGCGGCAGCATTGGCGCTATTGCTCCTGGTATTCGGTGATATCTTCGTCGCAATTCTTACCGACATCGAACTGGTTCAGGACGCGGCCCGTAATTCACTCTTCCTGGCCGCTATCTATATCTTCTTTTCTTTTGCGGCCTTTCAGCTGGATGGCATCTTTATTGGTGCTTCATTTACCAGGCAGATGCGCAATGCCGCCTTTCTTTCCATCGCGGTTTATCTGGCAGCCTGGTTACTACTAAAGGATAGGTTTGGCGTGAATGGTCTGTGGTGGGCGATGATTATCTACGTAGCCGCAAGGGCGGATGCGTTGCTGCTGTATTTTTCTGCGCTGAGGAAATCGATCGAAGACTAGTGTAGCGATCGGTCGTCGTCTTTGGGTATTAGATGCGGGTCAAGATGCAGTTGGCCTAGTCGTGCGCCCAGAAGTTCTACTGTGCCTTGAGATCGGACTTCACCGGTGGAGGTGAACTCGAAGCTATAGCGTCGTCTAAGTCGCAGCGAGCCTTCGCTATCGCGCACCGGCCAAACGCCTTTCAACACCATGGTCTGATCCAGCAGTTGTAGCTTCTGCTCTTTGAAATAGCGGTACACGTGAGTCATGGCGATGCTCTTCACCCGGTCCCCCTGCCACCAGAAGCTAATAAGGGCGGCAATGACAGTACTCCAGATGAGAAAAGACAGAGTCACGATGGCATCCAGGCGGGTGAGTTGAAGGTGCTGCTTAGTATAGACGCAGAGTCTCTAGATGAGTACGGCTGATTAACTCAGTCTGTAACTCTTGCGGCGTGCTCTGTGTAGCGTTTTATATGGGGCTCTATAATCTCCAGGGCCGTCTGCTCGCATGGTGGCATCTGCGCATCGCTTAGCTGCAAAGGCGTAACTCGGTCTCCCCAGCGTATAAGTCCTGCGCCCCAGGTTAGGCCTGCGCCGAAGGTGGCGGACAGCACATAGTCGCCTGGTTTGACTCTGCCTTCTTCCAGCGCCTCGGTGAGAGCCACGGGAATCGTGCCCGCCGAAGTATTGCCGTATTTGTGCACATTAACGAAGACTTTATCTTCCGAGATGCCTACGCGTTTTGCGAGTGCATCGAGTATGCGTTTATTCGCCTGGTGAGGCACCACGAGGTTGACTTCGTCCAGCGGAACGCCGGTCTCGGCAAGAACATCTATACAGGCCTGAGACATCGCCTTCACCGCGCGCTTGAAAACTTCCTGGCCTTCGAAGTTCCAGCCTACATAGAGAAACTCATCGCTGAGACGGCTATAGGCTGAACCCAGATTGGTTATCTGTATCGCATACTTTGCATCGGCCTCGCAGCCGATCTTCGCCGCCAACAGGCCTACCTCTTTGTCAGTTGCTTCTATCACTACCGCGCCGCAGGCATCGCCGAACAATACGGCGACATCGCGTCTGGCCCAGTTCATGTAGTGAGAAATAAACTCACCACCGATTACCAGCACTTTCTTGTGAGCGCCGGTTTTAATGAGGTTAGTGCCAATGTGCAGGCCGTAGAGAAAACCGGTACAGGCTGAGTTGATATCGATAGATGCAGCATTTCTGGCGCCTATGGCATCTTGTACCAGTGATGCAGTGTTAGGGCAGAGGCTGTCGTTGGTTAGGCTACCTAGAAGAATGAGATCCAATTCCATGGGATCCATGTCGGCAGCAGCCAAGGCATGTCTTGCAGCTACGATCGCCATGTCTGAAAAGCTCGTATGGCAGATGCGACGTTCGCTTATACCCGTTCTGGAGGTAATCCATTCGTCTGAAGTATCGATGAATGTGGCGAGGTCATCGTTGCTGAGCACCGCAGGTGGTACGCATTTTCCCCAGCCGGTGATTTCAGCGTGGTACATGTAGTTTCTCCAAGTTATCCGGGCCGGTTATTTCGATTGTTCAGTGCCAAAATGGCAAAGAATAAACTATTTTTGAAATAGAATCGGCTAAACCCTTTCTTGTTATATTGACCGCTGGAAATTATTCTTTACCCGTGTGAATTATTGCCTTGTCTCAACGGGTGCAGCGCGCCGTTAGTGGCTGAAGCATACTTCATTTCCTCAGGCCATGATAGCCTCCAGCCCAGTAAGCGGGGCGCTTCCAGCACTTTAGGAATAGAATGGGAAAGTCGTCACACTTAAGACAGAACCGGGATAAGGAAATTGGCTTGAAACAGGCACTAAAATTATTTTGCTTCGCATTACTGCTGCTGCCGGTCAGCGCATTAGCCGAATTCGATCACAGTCAATGGGATAGCTTGCTGCGCAAGCATGTAAAGGTTCAGGGCGCTGGAGTCGCTACTCAGCTTGACTACGCTGGCATGGCCGGAGATCAGGCGCAGTTGAGTGCCTATCTCGCCGCGCTCGCGGCGGTTGACCGCGCCAGCTTCGAGGTTTGGGATACAGCATCCCAGCTCGCCTTCCTGATCAACACCTATAACGCATTGACCGTCGATCTCATCCTGGATGACTATCCCGATATCGACTCAATCAGGGATATTGGCTTCCTGCTGTCCTCGGCCTGGAATCAAGACATCGCCAGTCTGTTTCGCGAGCCGGTAACGCTCGACGAGATCGAGCATGAGATGATTCGTGGCTGGGATCGCTACAAGGAACCCAGAATTCATTTTGCCGTCAATTGTGCCGCGATAGGCTGCCCTGCATTGCGTAACGAAGCCTATGTGAGCGACAGGCTCGAGAGGCAATTGGAGGAGAGTACGAAGTTGTTTCTGTCTGATCGCAGTCGTAACTATTTCGACAACGGGCGACTGTATGTTTCCAGCATCTTCGACTGGTACGAAGAGGATTTCGAGAGGGGTTGGGGAGGAATCGATTCGGTGGCGGAGTTTCTAGCTAATTACCCGAGTGAGTTGGGGCTGGATGGGCAGACCGTGGGCAGCCTGCGAGCGGGCAATCTTCGAATTCGCTACCTGCGTTACGACTGGGATCTGAACGACGTTCCTTGATGTAAGCCCCGGGGTGACTCTCATCCTGATTATGCTAGAATCGACGGCGGAAGAGTATCATCCCCGGTGGGGTGCCCGGACTTCAAACCCGGTGAAGTCTGTTAATAACAGGCTTGGTGGGTTCGACTCCTGCCTCTTCCGCCACACACTCGTTCAGTAGTCTTCAGCTATAATCAGTAAAACTAAAATATCCCGATATATATAGCATATTATTGTTCAAAGCGGTTCAACAAGACTTCCTAGAATGCAATAGTTTTAGTAACATCTGTAGTAACACTGATGTTTATTTAAGGCTAGATGCCGCTTATGCCCCGAATAGCGAAGCCATTAACTGACACTCAAATACGAAACGCTAAACCCAAGTCGAAGGAATACAACCTTGCCGATGGGCAAGGCCTGTATCTGCGGGTCAAGCAGAGCGGGTCGAAGGAGTGGGTCTTCAACTACTATAAGCCGATTAGTGGAAAAAGAACGAATAAAGGGCTTGGTATTTATCCAAATGTATCTCTCAAAGTAGCAAGAGACAAACGTCAAATCTATCAAGAGCTGCTAGCTGAAGGGCATGACCCTGCTGAGTATCTCGCAAAGAAGAAAAACGAGCAGGCTAGCGTCGCTGCAAATACGCTTCGGAAAGTCACTGAGCTTTGGCTAGAAACGCGAACCGACATCACAGCTCGATATGCTCGTGATATTAAAAGTTCATTGACCACGCATGTAATGCCTAGTTTGGGGCATATTCCGATTACTGACATTACCCCTGTGATGGCTATTAATGCGATTCGTCCTCTTGCAGAGCAAGGTAAAAGCGAGACTGTCTCACGGGTTTGTTCGCGGTTAATCCGAATTATGGGGTTTGCCAAGAATACTGGCCTGGTAGAAGAAAATCGGTTGTATGGAATCAAGGATGCGTTTAAATCTCCTAAGCATAAAAATTTCCCCACGATAGCCCCTTCGGAGTTGCCCGATTTTATACAGCAATTGTCGAGAGCGAGCATCACGCTGACCACTCGGTTATTAATAGAATTTCAACTCCATACGATGGTTCGGCCAGGCGAAGCCGCAGGAGCGAGATGGTCTGAGATTGATTTCGATAACGCGCTTTGGATTATTCCAGGGACAAGGATGAAGAAAGGCAGACAACACATTGTGCCTCTTACCAAGCAGTGCCTCGCAATCTTGTCCGAGATGGAAGTGATTTCAAACCAGTCAGAATATGTCTTTCCCGCAGACAGAAGAGGTAAAGGTCACGTTAGTGCTGCAACGGCAAATATGGCCATTAAACGGATGGGGTATAAGGGCAGGCTTGTATCACATGGGCTGCGGGCATTAGCAAGTACGACGCTTAATGAGCAAGGCTTTAGGCCTGATATTATTGAGGTGGCTCTTGCTCATGGAGATAAGGATAAGGTGCGAGACTCCTATAACCATGCGGAATTTTTGCAACAACGCGGAGAGATGATGGCATGGTGGTCGAACCACATAGAATCCGCCAACCTTGAATTAAAGGGAGTGAGAAATGTCGCAATCGAGGTTTGAAAAAGCAGCACCACTAGCAAGAGAGCTTAAAACTTGGAATCACAATGATGTAGCTCAAGTAGTGAAGGAATCGTTGGGTTCGCAAAGTCAAAGTGCTGGAGCCTTGGGAGCCGCTGATTCTAGAAAAGGCATGGCTTTGGAGGCTGAGAGTCAAGCTAGGATAGATTATGAATTTGATAATCCAATGGAGTGCTTCCACACACATGTCGCTGTTGGCTTAAATCCTCCGCTCGAGGTGATGATTTGCATGGAACGATGCATACGAGACTACTTTCTTGCTGGAGGAAAGATTTCCTTAGATAAAGCTTTTTTTGGCAAAGAGCATGTGGCAACGAAGAGTTATGCAAAGCTAAATTATGATAAGAGCCTACACTCCGAGTATGCTTTCTTCGACGCAACTAAAAATTCCTCAAAAAGAAAAAGTTTAGAGGGCAAGGCGGAGGAATTCTTGTCTAAACGCCTTGGAGACCATTCAACGGACATAGCTACCTTCTTAAAGGGCTATAGTCGTTGGAAGTCTAATAAAAACAGTTAGTTAGTTCGGACAAATTTTTGAAATCCGTGTCCGTGACGAATTTTCTTATGTGACTAAGCTAGTGCCATGTTCAACAAGATACAAGAGGTATCAAACATGGATGCTAAGTCTCACAGTAAGTCTCGAATAATTCGATGGCCAGAAGTTCATGAAAGGGTCGGTTATTGTCGAACTAATATCTACTACCTAATTCAATCGGGGGATTTTCCATCACCCATTAAGCTTGGCTCAAGAGCAGTAGGGTGGCTTGAAAGCGATGTAGAAAACTGGATTGAATCTCGAATTGAGCAGTCGCGAAGCGGAGGTGAAATATGAGCCTCCGAAAATGCATAAATGAAAAGTGCCGAGACTGTATTTATGACTCAATCGTACCTGGCACATGGCGACAACAAGTAACTCTCTGTAGCGTCAAATCATGTGCTTTATACGATGTAAGGCCGAAGTCTACCCGTCCTATTCCCGAATCAGTTCTATCCTACTATGGGGTCGATTTGGCCGAATATCAGGCCCTGATAACGAGCTTAATAGGAGCTGATGATAATGAGTAGAAAATTCGCGAAGGTTTATCCGAATACTTGGAAATCTAAGAAAATGCGGGCCGTTTCATCAAATGCTAAGTTGCTAGGCATGTATCTTTTAACAAGTCCTTCATATTGCATGGTCGGAATTTATGAGCAATTTTGTGAGGCCACCCTTAAGCACACAGGGCTGTCTGATGAAGATTTCGACCAAGCGTTACACGAGCTAAAAGAAGTGGACTTCGTTCGCTACGACGCGGATACAGAGGTCGTGTGGGTAGTTGATATGGCGATGTCGCAAGTGTCTGATGGACGCCTTAGTGAGAGGCAACAAAAGGGTGTTATTAACGAACTAACCCGCCTTCACTGCGAGTGCCAGTTTCCTTTTGTAGACGAATTCATGGCTTATTATCGAGAACGCTATGATTTCCTACCTGAAACTCCAGCAGACCTTTATTGGGCTTAAGGATACCCATTGCATAGGGTATATAGACAAGAGATAAGAGATAAGAGATAACTAGAAGGGATAAGCGATAACTAAAACAGATAATTATTACTTGGCTAAAGCCAATTGCCGCGAGGGCAGTGATATGAAGGGGTTTGCTAGACTTAAATATTACATCTCACGAAAGATGAGGATGGCGCATGTCTACCAACCGTTGATGCTGCGAACAATCCTTGAGAACGGTGGGGTGGCAACGACGACCCAGATCGCTAAGGCTCTACTCGCACGGGATATAAGTCAGATTGAGTATTACAAAGAACGTGTTAAGCAGATGGTAGGCAAAGTGCTTATCAAGAACAGCATTGTTCAGAAGGACAAGGACGTCTATATAATGCCTGACTTCGCGGAACTCACTGATGAAGAAGCCCTGGAACTAATCAGTATCTGCGACCTCAAACTTGAGGAATTCTTATCGAAACGCGGAGATGCAGCTTGGTCGCACAGAACGAAATCTTCTGGGTATATCTCTGGTTCAATCCGCTTCGGTATATTGAAGCGAGCAAGATCAAGATGTGAGTTGTGCGGAATAAGCGCAGAACGCAAAGCTTTAGAAGTAGACCACATCCTACCGCGGAACAAGGGAGGATCTGACGACCCATCTAACCTTCAAGCTTTGTGCTACTCCTGCAATGCGATGAAGCGTGACACAGACTCTACCGACTTTCGCGGTTGGTTTGACTCATATTCCGCAAGAGATGAGTCATGCCCTTTTTGTAATGTTGATCGTGAATTGGTAGCTGAAAACGAGTTAGCTACT
>CAJQHM010000074.1 GCA_905478195.1 uncultured Pseudomonadales bacterium | reverse complement strand
TAGGTGGTGAACATGAAGCTCGATGGCAAATGCCAAATTAACTACAACCCGACCTTATTATTATTTATTGCACTAACCTTAGTTTTATAACTCAGTAATGCTATTTTTGTTTTTATTGAGAATTATTATTATTATTTATTGTTATTATTATGACGGTATATCTGCATTTACTGTGCCAAGTGGATAATAGGCATATATATCATGTGGTTAGTGTTTGAAGATGTAGTATTCCATTCCTGCAAACCCACTTCTGTTACTGATTTTCCCTAATATTTGGGTAGTAGGGTAGCGGTAACAAATAACCTTCGTCATATCACCCGTCAAAGGCCTTGGTTTTGGAGCTGCAGTAATGCGTCATGTGCCTGCTGCGGCTTGGGAGTGATTGGGCTAAGCTTCCTGCTTTTTTTTGCGTGGTATGCCAAAACGCTGGCGACGTTCCCACAGACATTTGCGGCTTATTCCCAATTTCTTCGCGAGCTGGGTTTCATTCATAATTTCTTGATGTTCGAGCACGAATCGCTGAAAGTAATCTTCCAGAGAAAGCTCTTCAATGGGTTCGGCGCTCGCTTGCTGATTCTGTAATTCTGCTTCTTGCCCGACTATTCGCTTTTCTTCGTCACCAATCGCTAGCAGCTCTTCACCGATTACCTTTTCTTCGGCCAGCACAACGGCACGCTCTATCGCGTTTTCAAGCTCACGGACATTTCCAGGCCAGGGATATTTGGCTATGGCGCGTTTGGCGCCGTCGCTCAGGCTTAGTATCTTCGTCTTAAGTCGTTTACAGGTGCGCTGCAGGATGGCTTCTGCTAGTTCGAGAATATCATCGCCGCGCTCTCTTAGTGGCGGTAACAACAGGGTCATTACATTGATGCGGTAGTAGAGATCCTCGCGGAAGTGGCCATCTACTACCAGTTGCTTCAGGTCGCGATGGGTTGCTACGACTAGGCGTACATCTACTTTTTTCGACTGCACCGAGCCGACCTTGCGAATTTCGCTCTCCTGTAACACCCTTAATAGTCTTGCCTGTGCCTCTAGGGGAAGTTCGCCAATTTCATCGAGGAAGAGGGTGCTTCCATTTGCTGCCTCGACTAAGCCGGTTCTGGTTGCGGTTGCGCCGGTGAACGCACCTTTCTCGTGACCGAACAGTTCTGATTCAATTAAGTTTTCCGGAATCGCTGCACAATTGACGGAGATCATTTCCTGGGCGTTGCGATTACTCAAGTTGTGAAGCGCCCTTGCTACTAATTCCTTGCCGGTGCCCGATTCGCCGTTAATAAGAACGGTTGAGTTAGTCTGCGCTACTTTTCGGATGCGTCTAAACAATTCCATCATCTGTGAACAGCTACCAATCATTCCATGAACCGGTGGTTCGAATTCTTCAGAACCTATTCTCTCCTGGCGTGGTGCTTTAGCCTGTTCGCGAATTATTTTGGCAACGGACTCTATCAGTTCCTTGTGTTCGAAAGGTTTGGCAATGTAATCGACAGCGCCCAGTTTCATCGAATCGATGGCGGAGCGAATACTGGAGTAGCTGGTCATTATTAGAACAGGGGTCGTGGTCGCCTTGATTAGGTCGGTGCCTGGCGCGCCGGGTAATCGCAAATCGCTGATAATTACGTCGAAGTCGTCCATGTCAAAATTGTCTAGTGACTCTTTGACGGTTCCGGCTTCGCTTACTTTGTATTCGTAGCGTTCCAGTAATCGCTTCAGCGCAGTTCGAATTACCACTTCATCTTCTACTACTAGAACTTGATTCATTGCTGTCATTTGACTACTTATATTTTGTAAATTATTTGTATGTTAATTGCCGCAGGCATCACTTGTCGGCAGGTTCACCATGGTAGCAAGTAAATCGCAGCAATACCCGTGTACCGCCTGCACCTTCCTTTGCGGGGCTGATTATATCAATATCACCCCCTAAGTCTTCAACTATGCTGAAAACGAGTGAAAGCCCCAGTCCAGTGCCTTCTCCCGCCTCTTTGGTAGTGAAAAATGGATCGAAGACACGATCTTTGATCGCCTGGGGTATGCCTATTCCCTGGTCGATTACGGCGATTTCGACTATCTCGCCTTTTACTTGTGTCCGCAAGAGGACTTCGCCATTTGATTGGCTTGCATCACGGGCGTTGTTGATTAGGTTGATCAATACCTGCAATAGGCGCTGTGAGTCGCCGAGAACTCTTGCTTCAGGATCACACTCGATGCGCAAGTTCAGCTCCTTGCTCTTGCGATCCAGCGAAACCAGGGTCTGTGCCTGTGCCATGCATTCGCTAATGCTTACTATCTCGCGCTCGTATTGAGTCTTATTCGTGCCAGCATGGGCGAAGTTGACCAGTGACTGCAGTATCGTCGATGTGCGGTCGGTCTGCTCTATCACTTGCGAGGCGAGATTAAGTAATTCTTCGTCTTCATATTCGTCGCGAATCGTTTGCGCGAGGCAGGCGATGCCGGTAATTGGGTTGCCGATCTCATGCGCTACTCCGGCGGCTAGTCTGCCGATAGAGGCGAGTCTTTCGCTGTGAGTTAGCCCGGCCTCAAGTATTTCGGTTTCGGTAATGTCTTCCAGCAGAATAATTACGCCTTCATGAGACGAGTCGGGATCCATGGTTTTTTCGATGAGTGCCTTATGCAGATTAACAGTTTTTTTCTGGCCGTCTAGTTCGAAGGCATACTTATAGGAGTGGATGACGTCGTCATCGATGAAGTTTGTAATAAGGCTTAGCCAGGGCTCCGAAAGATCGATTACCTGAGACCCGACGACATCGGTATAGTTTAAATTAGTGAACTGTTCCATGGCGCGATTCCACATAATGATCTCATTGTCGCTACTCAGAGAGCACACGCCTAAGGGTAGGTCTAATAGAATCTGGCGATGGTAGCGCCGCAGGTTATCGAGGTCGGCTGCCATGCCTGATAGATTGCTGCGGTAGGCTTCGATTCGACTCTCGATAACGTTTAGATCGGAGCTGCCGTGTTGCGAGACAATGCTGTAGGGCAGGTAGCAGTCGATAATCTCTCTCGCAATAGAAGGGCCTAGCAGGCCAGAAAGGTTCGCTTCCAGCCGCCCTCGGAGCTGTTGCATGGCGTAGGGTCGGCGATCCTTTTCTCCGATGTCTAGATCTTTGAGCGCACGTCCGACTTCACGCGCAGCCGTTTTCTCTCCCAAGGGTTTGCTTAGGCTCTTGATAAAGTCATCGGTTGATTTTGCAACGAGGCCGCTGCGTTTGCGTCGCTTGATGGTGTTGAGGGTGCAGATATCTGCAGAGCTTCTTTCTTCGTCGCTGCTAGTGCTAAGTATGGAGACGGTAACAAATATAATACAGTTGCCGATGAGGGAGAGCGCCGTTATCTCACGCCAGTTAATAGAGGTCAGGGCGAGTGGGCCAGAGTCGGAGAGCAGTGGCAACATGAGGAATAGAAACCAGGTGAGTACGCCGGTAGCAAGCCCCCAGAGGAAACCTTTCTTGTTGGCTTCTGGCCAATAGAGAATAGCGACGATGCCTGGCATAAACTGCAGACAGGCAGTGAACGCGACAATGCCGATTACCTCGATGCTTATTTGTTGGCTTGGAAGATAGTGAAAGAAGAAGCCCATCCATATGATTGCAGTTATAAGAAGGCGGCGCTTCCATAGTAGCCAGCGATAGATGTCTTCGTTTGCTTTCGGCTGATAGATGGGCAGTATCAGATGGTTTAGGCACATATTGGAAAGCGCTAGAGTAATCACGATAATCAGGCCGCTCGCGGCCGAGAGCCCACCCAGATAGGCGAGCATGCTGATTAGCGGCATATCGTAAGCCGCGCCGATCACTACAGGAAAGTATTCTACCTGTACGTTGCTGCCAGACTGCAATCCAGCCCAGAGTATGGGCAGAACCGGCAGGCTGAGTAGGAGAAAATATAAGGGTAAGCCCCAGCTTGCAAAAGACAGCGCTCTCTGTCCGTTGTTCTCATTGAAGGTTACGTAGAACATGTGTGGCATCGCGATAGCTGCCGTGAAGAAAAGCAGTGCCATGACATGGAAGGAGGAGAAGTAGTCTGTGTTCTTCAGGCTGGCCAGCAGTTCTGGTTGATCTTGCAACCAAAGATCGAGCTCATCGAGGCTGCCGAAGGCGCCGTATATCGCGAAGACACCCACCGCCAGAAACGCAATCAGCTTCACCAGGGATTCGAAGGCGATCGCCATGACCAGGCCGTCGTATTGTGTGCGTCCTGCCTTTCTGGAAGTGCCGAAGAGTATAGAGAACAGTGTAATTACCACACAGAATCCAATTGCTAGCAGGCCTTGTGCAGACTCTGGAGACAATAGGTAGGCAGTATCGGATACCGCTCTTATTTGCAGTGCAATAAGCGGTGTAACTGCGATCAGTATGACCAGTGTGGTTAAGGTGCCCGCCCAGGGAGTGCGATAACGGAACGCCATGAGATCGGCCAGGGAGCTTAGTTGATAGGTGCGAGTGAGTGCTAATAATGGACGTAGTAATAGGGGTGAGAATAGGAATGCCAGCGAGATGCCGATGAAGCTGGCGAGATAGCCGTAGCCATCGCGCTGGGCGTTGCCTACCGAGGTGTAATAGGCCCAAACACTAGCGAAGACTCCTAGGGAGAGTACATAGACGATAGGGTGGCGCACGATCTTGATCGGAATCCAGCCGCGCTCTGTTACGAAGGCGATACCGAACAGAAGCGCAAGATAGCCACTGCCCAAGGCAATAATAGTGCTTATTTCAAAATTCATCGGAATCCTGTTCCCGATGGGACCAGCTAGCGATCAGGACTACCAGGAATCCAACCATGAATGGACGGTACCAGGCACCGCTGTCCTGATTGATCCAGTCGGCGCTCAATAGGAAGAGCAGGTATACGATCAATAGAAGGACTAAGATCGATCGGGGTATATACACTAGGATTCCTTCTCCGCTATGACACCTGCAGGATAGTATAAGGAGCGTCTGAGCAAGTCTATGGCTAAGCGGGTGATGGGCTGGAATCTACTCATAGTATAAATGGCAGCTTCGCTACTTTTGGGACGCGCTGTATGTCCCAGTTCTCTATGGCCCATTGCAATTGTGACTCCGGGCTCTCTTTTTTAATCTCGTCAACAGGCGATTGGCCGAGAAATTTTAGCCCCTGAAAAATTAGCTCTGTTGCCTTGTCGGTTCTAATAGAACTCGCGAAAGCCTGCTTGCTCAGTTTCTGCCCCAGCTCGTCAACCACAATCGGGATATGCGCATAATGCATGGGTCTGTAGTTGAGGAGCTGCTGAAGATAGATCTGCCTCGGTGTTGAGTCGAGCAGGTCCCATCCGCGTACAACGTGTGAAACATTCTGAAATTCATCATCGACCACTACCGCCAATTGGTAGGCGAAGAGTTCGTCCTTGCGACGGACCACGAAATCGCCGAGCTGGGTTGCGAGTTGTTGGACGAAGCACCCCTGTATGGCATCGTCAAAGCCTAATTCTATGGCCTCGATCTTTACGCGCAGTGCATAGGGTTTTGCCGGTGCTGAGATTCTAGTCCTACAGGAGCCATCGTAGACATTGCCCATGGCTTTAATCTGGGGACGAGTACAGTTGCAGGGGTAGGCAAGCCTTTTGTCCTGTAGCTGTTGCAAGACTTCTTCGTAGGCATCCAGGCGTGAACTCTGATAAAGCACTTCGCCATCCCAGCTTAGCCCGAGATCCAGCAACTGTTGCAGAATCAACTGGGCGCTACCCTGTGGTTCTCTGGGTGGATCCAGGTCTTCTAGTCGCATGAGCCACTTGCCATTGTTGGCGCGGGCATCCAGAAAGCTGGCAAGGGCGGCAACCAGTGAGCCGAAATGCAGGGGGCCGGTTGGCGACGGAGCAAAGCGGCCTATATAGCCTGAAGCTAACTTCGACGGGTTCTGGGTGTCTGTTGGGTTTTGCATATTGAGTAGCAGTTTAGTACGGAATGGGCCCGTAATTCTCTCTCAATTGATGAGGCAAGAAGGCTTTGCTGCTTTGGAGGTGGTGCGGGCAGGCTAAGCCGCAAGCGCAATTTAGCGCATGCGGCTTATGAATATCTCTAACTGCCTAGCTGCTTCTCTTTGATTTCATCAAGAGTCTTGCAGTCGATACACTTGTTCGCCGTGGGTCTTGCTTCGAGTCGGCGAATACCTATTTCGATGCCGCAAGATTCGCAGTAGCCATAGTCATCTTGAGCGATGAGTTCGATGGTGCTGTCTATCTTCTTGATAAGCTTGCGTTCTCTATCACGAGTACGCAACTCCAGGCTGAACTCTTCTTCCTGGGTGGCGCGATCTGCAGGATCAGGGTAGTTGGCGGCATCGTCTTGCATATGATGCACAGTCCGATCGACTTCCTGCATTAGCTGGTTACGCCAATCTAGCAAGATAGTTTTGAAGTGCTCGCGCTGCTTTTCGTTCATGTACACTTCGTTCTTCTTCGGCTTGTACGGAACGAAGTTTTTTAGAACCGGTTGGGCTTCTAAGTTTTGAGTGTTAGCCATTATCGCTAATGCCTCTGTATATCTTTGTTCAACACGTTAATTGCGCAAGTTTTTAGGCAAGCTAGCCGCGTGAACCAAGATTATTTATTGATTAAACGAACTCTTTTGGCAAATCCCAGACGGAGTTGGTTAGTGGATCATTGCGCTTTTTTGTAGTTTGAAAAAGTGCAATTTTCAGAAAGCTGGGTAAGCTACCAGATTCTCAATGGGGATGCTATCAAAATTAGAAGTTTGTTAAAAAGTGGGCATAGTTGGGCTTGGGCCTTATTAATACCTAGCTGTCGATAAATTTCATCCACTATAATGATTGGCTCCAGCCATTCGAAGTCCTGCCAGGAATCTCATCATGTCCAGTCTGCCAAACCGGGGTCCAGATCCACTCTCTAAGGTGAACCCTTTTCGTGTCATGACGGTCATGGCCAGAGCCCAGGAGCTGGAAGCACAGGGGCGGCGAATTGTGCACATGGAAGTCGGGGAGCCGGATTACTCTTCCGCGCAGCCTATTATAGACGCCGGTAAGAAGGCTCTCGATGCGGGATTAACGCAATACACGGCTGCCACGGGGCTCGCTCCTTTGCGGGAAAGTCTGGCTGGCTACTATGAGCAGAACTATGGTGTCGAGGTTAGCCCCGAGCGAATTCTTATTACTCCCGGTGCCAGCGGCGGCCTGAGTCTGTTGGCTAATCTGCTGGTTCGAGCGGGCGATGGCGTATTAATAAGCGATCCAGCGTATCCCTGTGTACGCAATTTTATCCACATGATGTCTGCTCAACCGCAATTGATTCCGGTAGGTATAGAGCAGAATTTTCAGCCTAGCGTGGCGCAATTGGATCAATACTGCGAGAACAATACCAGCGGTCTATGGTTGGCATCTCCTAGCAATCCCACGGGCACTATTTTGGAGCGAGAGGATCTCAAGGCTGCCTGTGACTGGGCGGCATCGAAGCAAAAGCATCTGTTGGTAGATGAGATTTACCACGGCCTACATTATGTAGACGACCTGCCAAGTGTGTTGGAATTGGATCAGTCTGCCTTTGTAGTAAATAGCTTCTCTAAATATTTTGGTATGACAGGCTGGCGGCTGGGCTGGATCGTCGTGCCCGATGACTATATCGAGATGGCAACGATACTTGCACAAAACTTGTATATATCGGCTTCTTCCATTGCGCAGAATGCGGCGCTTGCTGCCTTCACTCCCGAGGCGAAGACTATCTTCGAGGAGCGACGGCATGCATTTCGACAGCGTAGGGATTACTTGACAGCGGCGCTTAAAGACATTGGTTTCTCTCTATCAGAGAATATTCAGGGAGCGTTCTATATTTACGCCGATATTTCCAGGTTCTCAGATGACTGTGAAGAATTCTGCCGCGATCTGCTAGAGGAACATGGCGTAGCCCTAACTCCGGGCACTGACTTCGGGGACTTCGAGAGCAAACGCCATGTGCGAATTGCCTTCACCACGGATATGGACAGTTTGGTGCTGGGCGTGGAAAGACTCAGCAAGGCGTTGTTGAAGTGAGTGCTACTCCTCTCGAGCCGGCGAGCAATGTTTTTCCACTGCGGACGGACAATTGATGAAGTTAGATAAGAAGTTACAGGCAGGCACTCTAGTCAAACGCTACAAGCGATTTCTTGCAGATATAAGAAAAGAAAACGGCGAGCTGATTACTATACACTGCCCTAACACGGGTTCTATGAAGAATTGTCAGGAGCCTGGCAGTAGGGTCTGGTACTCCGATTCCGAAAATCCAAAGAGGAAATACGCCTGCACCTGGGAGTTGGTAGAGGTGGATGGCGAGCACATCGTTGGAATCAATACCGGGCTGGCAAACAAGCTCGTTCATGAGGCTATTGCAAAAGATCGAATAGCAGAACTGGTCGGCTACGAGACGATTCGCAGTGAAGTGCCCTACGGTGAGCAGAAGAGCCGTATCGACTTTCTTCTGGAAGGTTCCACTGGCGATGCCAATGCGCTCTGTTTTGTCGAGGTGAAGAATGTGAGCCTGGGTCTCGGTGACGGCCTGGGCACGTTCCCAGATGCGGTTACCACGCGCGGACAGAAGCACCTGCAAGAGTTACTGGCGATGCATGAACAGGGTCATCGAGCGGTTCTTCTGTTCTGTGTGCAACACAGCGGCATACAGCGCATCGCCCCGGCCGATGATATTGACCCCGAATACGGCCGTCTGCTCAGAGAGGTTGTGGCCAAGGGGGTGGAGATTCTCGCCTATGCAGCCGAATTCGATTTGCAAGACTCTACAATAGAACTGCATGAAAGCTTGCCGGTGCTCCTAGAGTAGGAGTCTAGCGCAGCGGCGTCGACACGCGCAGGGCAGATTCTTCAACCATGACCATGCCATTGTCGGCAATAAACGGTATCGCTTGCAGGTGTTTGCCCTTGCAAGGCCCGGCAAGACATTGACCACCATCTATCTGAAAGAGCGCGCCGTGTGTGGAGCAAATAATCAGCGCTCCGTCGGGGTCCAAAAACTTGTCTTCTTCCCACTCAAGTGGCGTGCCAAGATGCGGGCAACGATTCCAATACAGAAATATCTGATCGTCTTTCTTCACGGCGAACATGTAGAGGTTGTTAACTTCGATTCCCTTTGATGTCCCTTCCTCGATTTCATCTATCGCAATAAGACTGATCATAATTACCGTGTTCTCCGTAAACTCAGGCGAGTGCTTTTTCGAAGTCGGCGAGTAGATCGTCGATTTCTTCGATGCCAATCGAGAAGCGAATCATGGAATCAGCGATGCCCATAGAGGCGCGGCGCTGCGCACCCATCTCATAATAAATGGTATGGGCAACTGGAATGGCGAGTGTGCGCGTGTCACCTAAGTTGCTTGATGAAACTACGTTGTCCAGTGCGTTTAGTACATCGAAGCAATCTACGCCCTCGATGAGGTCGATACTCATGATCCCGCCAAACCCGCTGAATAATTCCTTGGCCCGAGAGTGTTGTGGATGTGTGGGCAGGCCGGGATAGTAGACCTGATTGACCTTGGGGTGCGCAGCGCAAAACTCTGCAATTGCCTGTGCGTTGCTGCAGGCCTTGTCCATGCGCAGGCTTAGCGTTTCCGAGCCTACGGCTAAGTGGTGAGCGGCTTCGGGCCCCAGAGAGGCGCCTATGTCGCGCAGGCCTTTCTTCTTTACCTGCGTAATGCCCCAGAGCTTTACATCTTGATTCTTGTAATCATCAAAAATATTGGCGAAATTCGACCAATCGTAGAGACCGGTATCTGTGATGGCGCCACCGAGGGCATTGCCATGGCCGCCTATATATTTGGTCAGGGAATTGACGCTGAAACTAGCATCGACCGACTTGGGTGAAAAAAGGTGCGGGGAGGTCATCGTATTGTCGACGCAATAAATCAGGTTTTCACTTTTACACAGTGCGCCAATTCCGGTCAGATCTGCTATCTGCGTGACCGGATTCGCTATGGTTTCGACGAAGATCAGGCGTGTATTTTCCTTGATCGCCGCCTTTACCTCATGCACGTCGGTTGCGTCGACGAAGCTGACTTCTATACCCAGGTTTCGAAGCGTGCCAAACAGGCTGTTGGTGTTTCCGAACAGATACGCGCTGGAGATGATGTGATCCCCCTGGCGCAGCAGCGAGAGCATGGTTGATGCGATGGCGGCCATGCCTGTGGCGAAGGCGGCGGTCGCTATGCCGTCTTCCATGGCGGTTATTCTGTTTTGCAGTGCAGTTACGGTCGGGTTTAGCTGGCGTCCGTAGTTGTAACCCGCGCGCTTTCCCTGAAATACGTCGGCCAACTCCCTAGCGTCCTCGTAGCCATAGGCCACGGACGGATGAATGGCTTTGTGCAGTACGCCATGTTCCGGCTTGTCTCTGCGGTCGCAGTGGAGGTTTGTAGTGTTGAAGCCTTTTTTCGTCATGACATCGGCTCAGATTGGTTCAAGGGAGGAAATGCAGGCGGTTTTATACACTAGCACTGTCTATATTGGAAGCTGTGAGACCTTGTTGGATCTATGATAGCGTCTGGTTTAGGCTTGATCTAGTTTATCTTGGCAGATCAGGCAATAGCTCGCCTGGGGTTGCACTTCGAGACGCTTGAACTCGATGGGCTTGTCACAGTTGCTGCAGTAACCATAGTCCTTCGCATCGATTTTTCTTAGCGCGCCTATGACCTTTCTCAGGCTTGCCTCTGCCTTCCCTCGAGTCGATACTGCCATACTTTGCTGCTGCATCGCATCTATGCGAGATACTCTTCCCACTGTAGTTTGGTCTAATGTAACCACGCCGGTCGCAGACTCAGCATCCTGCAATTGCTGTTCTAGCTGCGCCTTCTTCTCTAACAACAGGGTCTGTATTTCCTGCAATTGTCTGTCCGTAAAACCTACCACGATGTGTGTCGCCTTTGGAGTTTTCAGAATGGTTCTATTACGCGCTTGCTATAACAGGCCGGCAAATAGAGGCTTGCTATTGATCAGGGTCTGAATTTCTGCCATGCGCCGCTGGTACTCGGGGCTGCTGCTATCTGTATACATCGCATTGAAGGCGCTTTCAGACAGGCCGTCTCGATTGTTGCCAACCTCCGGCATATAGTCTGATTCACTGCCTAGATTAGCGAGGCGTTCTTGCATGGCCCTGGCGGTTCTCTCGTCACGGGTAGAGAGTTGGGCCATAGCGAGGCCGACACTGTTTGCCGTGAGGTCTGAGAAGCTGAAGCCGGAACGATAACGGGCATCGTAGGCTTCCTTAGTGGTGGACAACATCTGCGCCAGGTCAGCACCGGCGGAAGCCGTAATTGCGGCGATAGAAACAAGATGCTGCGCGAGATCCTGGCGCCTCTGCAATCGGACCTCGATAAAGGGCGCTGGCGGGATATCTCTTGCGGTTTCATCACCGATGAGCTGGCCTATTGATTCCTTGTTCAGATAGATGGCGAGTGTCTGGAACGCGGTTCGGTTTTCGGCTATTGGATCGCTGCCCCCTAGTGACTTTTCTCTTGCCGCTGCGAAAAGAGGAACGAGAAATGCATTGATCGAAACGGCTCGAATATCAATTGGCACGGCCGCAGCGATATTGGTGATGATCTGATAATAGTCAATTATTCTCTGTTGATCTTGCTCCGAGATAAACAGTTGCTGAGCATGATTGCCTATGCGCCCGATAAGCTTAGGGTCCCATTGCAAGGCGACGGTCATATGGTCTTGGCTCAGGTTAACGCTCTTTACATTGTTTATTAGTTCGATGAAATCCGTGTAGGCGAGATTGCCAGCAGCCAGGTTCGCCTGAAAGCGTTGCAGGGTAAATTGTAAAAATCTATCCGGTATTCGGATTCTTCCGATTTTCAATGCCTGTAGTTTGAGCTGCTTGTCCTGCTCAAGCAGGTTGGCTTCGACATTCAGGAAAAGGGGCAGGGGCCCTTGGCTCAGCCGCAGACTCAGCTGCATGCCCATGGCACTTTCGTTCAGTTGTGTAGTCGCCGCCCACTGTGAGGAGAGGTTCATTACGTTGACGGCATAGCGCAGCAATAGATTGAGCTCGTCGGCATCGAACTGCAGCTGCTGCATGCTCGCATTACCAGGGGTTTGTGGTGTGCTCTCCAGTAGGAGGCTTTCTATTCTGGAAAGCTCCTGCGGGCTAAATTGCTGATCGCTAACCGGTCTGGAAGTCGTCTCTATAGAAAGTAGCAGGACTATGACAGGGGCGCTCAATAGAAGCGCTACCAGTGGGCGTAGCATGAGTATGAGGAGCTTCGGGCGTTCTGAGGCTCTCGAGTCCAGTGATACTTGGCTGGTCATTGTGAATTCTTATTGCTCGCCGGATTAAGCTGCTGAGATGAAATGTATTGAGATCCTGCCGATAAGTGGCCTAAGTCTTGATTTTACTGACAAACAGCGTGTTTATCGCTATAAAGTATGACAAAGTCGACAGATTCTACGATTTATATAGAAAATAATTTATTAATCAAGGGCTTGGCGTTAGTATCCCTTGATAGACGGGAGTGCCAATAAAGTGAGGCGCTCAGCCAGAAGGAGATTGTCATGAAGTATCGGTTGGAACTAAGCGAATTTCGTCTCTTCCCAATAGCATCGAAATCGCGCGCGATTCTCGTCACTGTGGCGATGCTCACTCTCGCTTCCTGCGCATCGCAGGGCGCAAGAGAGGCGGAATTAGCGGCTGTCGAAGCCGAGCGCATAGCCATGGAGCAAGAGGCAGCGCAGGTAGCGGTGGAGCAGGAGCGAGCGCGAGCAGCGCAGCTGCAACGGCAGCGAGAACAGGCAGAGGCGGAGCGGGCCAGAGTGCAGGCGCAAAGAGATCGCCAGCTAGCCGAGGCGCGAGCACGCGCCGAAGCGGAGCGTCAGGTCGCAGAGGCGGAGGAACAGCGCGAGCGCGAGCGGCTGGCTGCAATTGCCGCGGTTGAAGCGCAGAGGCAGGAAAAGCTAGACCGTATAGCCGCTCTGGAGCAGCAGATCGCCTCAATTCAGACCGATGTGGTCGATGAGGAATCGAGAACTGCTAGTCTGGCGCAGGCTGTGGAGGTCGCCGAAGAGCTCTTGGTTGTTCTGGAAGACGAGCAGAATAAATACGAGAATACCGATGAGGCTGGAAATACCCTGGAGCCCCTAGCTAAGGACCTGATAGCCGAATTAGAGTCTCGAAAGGACGAATTGCTGCGCCAGTCCAACTCACAATAATTGATGAGATAAGCTGTATCCCACTATGGTTGATAAGATCGTCGATTTTCAAGCTGGCAAGGAGAGCCAGCTGCATAAGCGCAAGGAAGCCAAGCTTGATGCCATGCGTCAGGCTTTCCGGCTATCTCGAGGTGAAACCGAAAAGACCCCGACTAAGAATAAGAAACGCCGTAAATCCAAGAAATAAGCCGCAGCCAACCTCTTTATAGCCGCTACTTAGAGTCTGCAGCGATGTCTGTACACAGGGGTGTTTACAGCTTCCTTACAAATACTCCGATATGCACTGAAATACTGGTTTCACAGCGTCTTTATCGCCTTTTTTTGCGGCGTCCATTATGGTAAAGTGCGCGCCTTTAAAATAAACATTCCATTTTTGAGGGGTAGAATTTAGATGGGCATAACAATTACGGTAACTACAGTCCTGTCGCTGCTAGGCTTGGGAATTGCCTTCTTCTATATGAAGAAGGTTATAAGTGTACCCCTCGATCTGGGGCTGGAAGAAGAGCAGTCGAAGAAGCTTACCTTCATCCACGGCGCTATTGCAGATGGGGCCATGGCGTTCCTAAAGCAGGAATACAAAGTCCTCTCCATCTTCATGGTGGTCTTTGCGGCTATTATCGCTGTTCTGATTAACGATACACATACCCCGAACATCCATGAGGGAATCTATACGGCTATCGCCTTTCTATTCGGTGGTGCCATCTCTATAGCCTCAGGCTATATAGGCATGATGGTTGCCACTCAGGGTAATGCCCGAACTACGGTTTCTGCAAAGAAAGATATCTCTGCAGCCTATGACGTCGCCATTAACTCTGGTGCCGTGATGGGCTTTGCCCTCGTTGGTCTGGCAACTCTAGGCCTGGTTATTATCTACGTAGTGATGAAGTTCTTGCTGGCAGATCTGGGCGAAGAGAATAACCACATCCTTATGGAAGTTATCGCTGGATTTGGTTTAGGTGGTTCAACTATTGCACTGTTTGCGCGAGTTGGCGGCGGTATCTTTACTAAGGCTGCCGACGTTGGCGCTGATCTTGTAGGTAAAGTTGAGCAGGGCATTCCTGAGGATGATCCGCGTAACCCTGCGGTAATCGCTGACAACGTTGGTGACAACGTAGGTGATGTGGCAGGAATGGGTGCCGACCTTTTCGGCTCCTGTGCGGAAAGTACCTGTGCCGCGATGGTTATTAGTGCTGTGGTATTTGCCGGTAATCCAGACGCCTTGTTATTCCCAATATTGATCAGTGCCGTAGGTATTCCTATAGCCCTAATCACTAAACTCTTGGTTGGTGTTAAGACTGAAGAAGACGTCGCGCCAGCATTGATGAAGTTGTTGATCATCTCCAGTGCCATTATGGCCGTGGTTATGTACTTCTTTACTCTTGCTCTGATTCCAGATCAATTTAACCTAGGTGGTGCTGACTATACCAACGTCGGTGTTTATTTCTGCTTCCTGGCAGGCTTGATTTCAGGTCTGGCGGTTGGCTTGCTAACTGGCTACTACACATCTGAGAAATTTTCTCCAGTGCAGGAAGTCGCGAAGTCTTGCGAAACTGGTGTTGCTACAAACATCATCTATGGCCTAGCACTCGGCTATAAGAGTACGGTTCTTCCTTACATCGCCATTGCGATAAGCATCTTCATATCCTGGGAGCTTGCCGGCATGTACGGCATCGCGATTGCCTCTCTAGGTATGCTGGGAAGCCTCGTACTAACCTTGACTATCGATGCCTATGGCCCAGTTGCTGACAATGCCGGTGGTATCGCCGAGATGGTCGGCTTGGAGTCAGAAGTAAGACGTAGAACTGACATTCTTGATTCTGCGGGCAATACGACTGCGGCTATCGGTAAGGGTTTTGCGATTGGTGCTGCGATACTGACGTCACTTGCATTGTTTGCGGCCTTCATTACTACCGCTGAGAAATTGATGGGCGAGCCTATTTCCATGAGCTTATTAGAGCCTCTGGTTTTCACTTTCCTGTTTGTTGGTGCGGTTCTGCCTTTCTTGTTCTCTGCCATGACTATGAAGTCAGTTGGTGCGGCGGCATTTGCGATGATCGAAGAAGTGCGTCATCAGTTCAAAACCATTCCAGGCATTATGGAAGGTACGGGCACGCCTGATTATGCGAAGTGTGTGGCTATCTCTACTCAGGCCGCGCTGAAAGAAATGATCGCGCCAGGCGTATTGATCATGGGCTCGCCTCTTGTTGTGGGATTCCTGTTCGGTGTCGAAGCCGTAGCGGCCATGCTCATTGGTTCACTAGTTACCGGCGGCGTACTCGCCATCGCTTCTTCCAATAGCGGTGGTGCTTGGGATAATGCCAAGAAGTATATCGAAGCAGGCAATCATGGTGGTAAGGGCTCAGACGAGCACACTGCGGCTGTTGTTGGTGATACTGTTGGCGATCCGATGAAAGATACTTCAGGTCCTTCACTGAACATTCTTATCAAGCTTTCAGCGATTCTTAGTTTGGTATTCGCGCCTTTCTTCGTTCAGTATGGCGGCATCTTGCTATAGCAGAACCTAGAAATTAGTTAAAAAAAGGGGGTCATCTGACCCCCTTTTTTATTGTCTGAAATTTTGACTGTAGCTGTTATAAGTCTCTTCGGGTTTCAAAGTGAAATAAGACCCATTCCTCATACTCATACAGTTGATTGCTGCTTAGGTCTGTCCACGAAGTAGAAATAGTCTGAACACACTGGTAGATACGAAATGAATCTGTATTCTCTATTATAAGGTTTCTTACCGAAGGGTTCAGGGTGTAGTTAGAGATCTCTACAAGCTTCCAGTTTTCCTGCATTGTGCGGTCGATACATTCATCTCCCGAGAGCAAATCGATGTAGCCGAATTCCTTGTCGGCATAGCCGCCAGAGGGGATCTCCAGCGCGATATCTATGACAATGGTTTCGGCCTGCTCGTCACCACTATGAAGTTCGATGCTATTAAGTCTAATCGGGGTCGGTGTTTGATTGAATGCGACGAGACGTAGACCGTCGTCGGTGTTTTCGCCCCAGGCTGAGGAGTAGAACGCGAACTTGACCTCGGTCTCTTCTTGTTGCTCGGCACTCGAATAGAACGGGAGCGACATACAGCCCAACAAGGCGAAAACAGAGGATACCCTTAATGTATTTTGCATAGTCTGGATTCTAGCGGTGAAGCAGCTTGCCTGTCATTCTCAATTTGCATTGTTTGTGTCTCTTGGCTCGTATTTGGACGAGATTATTCCTCCTAATCCTAAATGACCGCGTTAGCGTGAACTCTAAGGTCTGTGTTCCTTGGTCTTTCTCTGTCTTGTCTTGGATTTTTTGAAGCTAATCAAAGATAATCAGTGCTCGTTCCGCAGCATTGATTCTCCGGCGAGTTGTGAGTTCGCGACTCAGGAGGATAGTCAGCATAATGCTCAATTGGGTTACAAGGCAGTAAGGGAAGGTAAATTGAGAAGTATTGAAAAGATTAACCACATTATTTGTGTGGCTTCCGGGAAGGGCGGAGTAGGGAAATCTACCACCGCAGTAAATCTTGCACTTGCGCTATCCAAGCTAGGGCGCAGCGTGGGTATTTTAGATGCGGATATCTATGGGCCCAGTCTGCCATTAATGATGGGAGTTCCCGAGGGCACCCGGCCAAAGATCCACGACAACAAGTTTATGCTGCCACTTAAGGCACATGGCATCGAGTGCAATTCTATGGGGTTCTTGGTCGATCAGAAGACCGCCATGGTGTGGCGCGCTCCGATGATAATCTCTGCCTTTAATCAGATGCTGAATGACACGGCCTGGTCTGAGCTAGATTATTTAATTGTCGACATGCCGCCGGGTACTGGAGATATTCAGTTGTCTCTGGCGCAGTCTGTGAAGGTAAGTGGTGCGGTGATTGTAACTACGCCCCAGGATGTGGCCTTGTTGGATGCCCGCAAGGGTATCGAGATGTTTAAGAAGGTTGATGTGCCCATATTGGGTGTCGTTGAGAATATGAGCATGCATACCTGCTCGAATTGTGGGCACGAAGAGGCAATCTTTGGCAGCGGCGGTGGAGACAGGCTATCGGCCGAATATGGGGTGGAAGTTATAGGTCGTCTTCCGTTAGATTTAACCATTCGAGAAACGACTGATGCGGGCAATCCTGTGGTAGCATCGAATTCAGATCATGTCGCCACGAAAGCGTATATGGAATTAGCGGGCAGGGTTGAGCAGCAGTTATTGGTTGTATCAAGCAGCAACGATGGCCCAACTATATCTATCAGTGACGATTAATATGCGAATTGCACATTAGCTACGAGATTCGGCAAACAGATAATTAGTGGGGTATTACATTGGACGCGGTTAATGATTTTTTAATTTTCATAGACGGTTACCTTGGCAGCGCGATGTGGTTTCCGGCATTGCTTCTCTCTACCGGTGTTTTCTTTACTCTTTATCTTGGCTTTCCCCAGATACGCTACTTCAAACATGCCATCGGTATCACCACTGGCAAGTTCGATAAGGATGGCGCTGCTGGAGACACGTCACATTTTCAGGCTCTGGCAACGGCGCTCTCAGGAACAGTCGGAACCGGCAATATTGGCGGTGTGGCCCTGGCCTTGCACCTCGGTGGCCCTGCTGCGTTATTCTGGATGTGGATGACGGCGTTCTTTGGAATGACCAGCAAGTTTGTTGAGGTAACGCTTTCACATAAGTACCGAGAGAAGACCGCAGATGGCACGATGGCGGGTGGTCCCATGTACTACATGGAGAAGGGCCTTAACGCGAAGTGGTTGGCGATCTTGTTTGCCATTGCTACGGTACTGAGTTCATTCGGTACAGGAAATCTTCCACAAATTAACAGTATTGCTGCCGGTTTGAAGAGCACTTTCGAGATTGAGCCAATAATTACCGCCAGCGTGCTATCGGTTTTGCTAGCCCTAGTGATCATTGGTGGCATCACTCGTATAGCAAAGGTTGCCGCGACCATAGTGCCCACCATGGCTATTATCTATCTGATTGGCGCGTTCGCAGTGATAATTCCTAATGTTGCCAATATTGGCCCCTCTTTTATCTCTATCTTCTCCGACGCCTTTACCGGATCGGCGGCTGTGGGCGGGTTTCTCGGAGCTTCGTTTGCCTATGCTTTCGATAGAGGTGTAAATCGAGGTCTGTATTCGAATGAGGCGGGTCAGGGCTCAGCGCCAATTGCCCACGCCGCTGCCAGAACCGACGAGCCCGCCGACGAGGGTATGGTGTCTATTCTTGAGCCCTTTATCGACACTATCGTTATCTGTACGATTACGGGTCTCGTAATCCTCTCTTCCGGTGTCTGGATGGAGAAGTTTGAGAACGAGTTTCAGCGCGCTGACATGAGCTTCGTTGCTGGATCTTATGAAGAATCGAATGCAGAAGATGTTACCCAGCTGTTCGCCTACCTCAATGGTGATCAATCTGATGCGAGGAGTTTCTCGGGTGAATTCTCCGTTCTGAATGGTCGCGCTGCAGACAACAATGGCGACTTTACTTTGATAAGCGCTAGATCATTTGCCGAGGACGTTGTCTTCAGCAGAGATGGGCAACCGATAACTGGCCAACTCATCGTTTCTGGGGGGAGATTGGATGATGGTGATGTCGAGGTGAGCGGCAAGTCCCTGCTGCACTCGGTACCCTTGACGACAATGGCTTTCACCCAAGGCTTGTTTGGAGATTTTGGCAAATATATTGTGTCTATAGGGCTAATGCTGTTTGCCTTCTCGACGGCTATCGCCTGGTCTTACTATGGCGATAGGGCCATGACCTATCTATTGGGGCCCAAATCGGTACTGCCCTATCGAGTTGTATACGTGTTGGGCTTCTTCTATGCAGCCTTGGCCGATACAACTATCGTGTGGAACGTCGCGCTAATTACCATCGTCTTAATGACGGTCCCAAACCTGATCGGCATCTTGCTTATGCATAAAGAAATGAAGCAAACTGTCACTAAGTACTGGGAAGAGACAGAACACGGTAAGCACAAGACCTAGAGCTTAGTCCTTATTAGAGAGGAGATACCCGCAGCGCACTGGGGTATCTCGAAAGGCTTGTTAGCGAGGGATGGCCTCGCCTGGTAGGCGAATATTCTCGACGATCTCTTGCACCTCAGCTGGGGGTTCCGGTGTGAATTTTGCTACAGCCAGAGCTACAAGCAGGTTCGCCACTGTGCCAAGAGAACCAATTCCCTCCGGTGAAATTCCAAACAACCAGTTGTCTGCAGTGTCAGCCGCCGGGTTGATAATCTTGAAGTAGATAATATAGGCCGCAGTGAATGTAAAGCCGACGATCATTCCGGCAATGGCGCCTTCTTTGTTCATACGCTTCTGAAAAATACCGAGTACTATGGCCGGAAAGAAAGACGCAGCGGCTAATCCGAATGCAAAGGCGACCACCTGTGCCACATAGGCAGGCGCATTGATCCCGTAGTAACCCGATATCAGCACCGCGACGAAGATCGAAATTCGCGCGTAGGCGAGCTCCTGCTTCTCCGATATATTTGGCATGAATGTCCGTTTCATCATGTCATGAGCTACCGAGGTCGAGATGACCAACAGCAGACCGGCAGCCGTGGACAGCGCAGCGGCGAGGGCTCCTGCAACCACAAGGGCCACCACCCAGTTAGGCAATTCCGCAATCTCGGGATTAGCCAACACCATGATGTCTCTATTTACATTTAATTCATTAGTCGCTGGATCGCCCACATATTGAATGATGCCGTCGTTGTTCTTGTCGTCGAAGGTGATCAGTCCGGTGTTCTCCCATTTGCTGAACCATTCCGGAACCATTTCGTATTCTGCGTTGCTGACCGTATTGATGAGGTTAGTGCGAGCGAAGGCTGCAACAGCGGGAGCAGTCGTATAGAGAATAGCGATAAACACCAGGGCATAACCTGCGGACTTACGCGCGTCTCTAACATTGGGAACGGTGAAGAAGCGAATAATGACGTGGGGCAGTCCGGCAGTACCAAACATCAGTGCCGCGGTAATAAAAAACACGTCTTGAGTGCTGCGCTGACCCTCGGTGTAGGTCGCGAAGCCTAGCTGCTCGCTAAGTCCATCCAACCTGTCCAGCAGATAGCCACCGCCATAAGCCTCTGTCAATTCAGAGCCGAACCCGATCTGTGGAATGGGTTGATCGGTCATCATAATTGAGATGAATATCGCCGGTACCATGAAGGCGAAGATAAGCACGCAGTATTGTGCTACCTGTGTGTAGGTAATGCCTTTCATACCACCTAGCACGGCATAGAAGAAAACGATCGCCATACCGATGAGCACGCCGGTGGTAAAATCCACTTCGAGGAATCGAGAGAATACGATGCCTGCGCCCTGCATCTGACCGCATACATAGACGAAGGAGACAGAGATCGCGCAGAACACGGCTATTAGTCTGGCAGTTTGAGAGTAGTAGCGGTCACCGATAAAGTCCGGCACCGTAAACTTTCCAAATTTTCTTAGATAGGGTGCAAGCAGAAGGGCGAGCAGCACGTAGCCGCCGGTCCAGCCCATAAGATAGAAGGTTCCGTCGCGGCCCAGAAAAGAGATGAGACCAGCCATGGAGATAAATGAAGCGGCGGACATCCAGTCTGCAGCCGTTGCCATACCGTTCGCCAATGGTGGTACACCGCCTCCGGCGACATAGAATTCCTTAGTTGACCCGGCGCGAGACCAGATCGCGATACCGATGTAAAGGCTGAAGGAAAGGGCGACAAAAAGATAGGTCCAAATTTGTACGCTCATTTTGAACTCTCCTGCGATGCTGCCGAGTCTTTCTCGCTGGAGGAGTCAAGGTTGTATTTGTCGTCTAGCTTGTCCATCGCTCGAATGTAAATAATGATCAGCGCCACGAAGACGAAGATCGACCCTTGCTGGGCGATCCAGAAGCCGAGTTTGAATCCACCAAAGCGAATCGTGTCGAGGGCGTCGACGAAAAGAATTCCACAACCGAAAGATATGAAGAACCATACAAAGAGAAGTGAAAGAACTAATCGAATATTTGCCTTCCAGTAGGAATTGGCGCTGGAGTCAGACATGGGCATCCTCTTCTTATTATTGTTGTGAGTAGGAATCGAAGCGCTGGATTTAGCGGCGTAGCCTACTAATTTGCAACGAGTTTATCACCTAATGAGGGTACCGTATAGGAGCGCCTATAGCTCGCTAACAAGGGGCTTGCATGGGCTAATCTGGGGGGCTGTTAGCCATTGATTTGTTGTTGCAGGTAGTTTCGCAATTTACTCTCGAACTTACCACGCCCGGCCTCGTCACTGCGTTGGTACTCGCGATAGAACTGGCGCATCGTTTGTCTTTCTAGCTGAGGGTATTGCGCCAGTATCGCGTTTATTTCCGAGTCGCCGGATTCTAATATGCGCTCACATAGTACTTTTGCGACAGATGGCTTCTTTTGTTTGCGCAGATGACCCGTTTCCAGATCGTTAATGGCTTTCATCACTGCGGCATAGTCGAGATCGCGCATTAATCGACCTATGAATTGAAGTTGGCGTCGTTGTGCGCCATGACTGTTGGGTAGTCGATTAAATTCTTCGATGGCAGATATAAGAATCTCGGTAACCGGTAATTTCCTCAAGACTGCAGAGCCGAGGGTGGTGAGATGCTTCCCAAGTTGCTGCAACTCGATCGCCTCCTGCTTGAGTCGCGTCTTGCTAGGCAGTTCTGGCTCGGTATCTGATTCTGGTTTGAAGTCCATGGTGCTCATAGGTAGAACAACTGGGCCAGTCCGAGAAAGACGAAGAAGCCAATAGAGTCGGTGACGGTGGTTAGCGCGACCGAACCGGCAAGCGCGGGGTCGATCTTGATGCGGTTGAGGAATAAGGGCAAATAGGCGCCGGCGAGGGCGGCGACAACCAGATTAATCAGCATCGCCGCTCCAATCACCAGGCTTAGTGGGAAATCACCGTACCATGCGAAGGTGATTGTCGCGATAACAATTGCCCAGGCGACACCGTTCAATCCTGCCACGCCCAGCTCTCTGATCAATAGCCAGCGGCTATTGGAGGCACTGATATGTCCCAAGGCCAGGCTTCGAATTACCAGGGTGAGGGTCTGTGTGCCTGCTACGCCACCCATGTTGGCAACGATGGGCATGAGCACCGCTAGATAGACAACCTGATCCAACGTGTCCTGAAACAGGTAGATTACACCTGACGCGAATACCGCCGTCATTAGATTTACGCCTAGCCATAGAGCCCGTCGTCTTGCCGTTTTCAGGATGGGGGCGAAGCTGTCGTCCTCTTCGTCGAGGCCGGCCATGCTCATCAACGAGTGTTCAGCGTTGTCCTCGATCACATCAACCACATCGTCGATGGTGATGCGGCCTACGAGTTTGCCGTCAGAATCTACAACGGGTGCTGACACCCAGTCGTGCTGTTTGAATAGCTGTGCAACTTGGGTCGCTTCCATGCCAACTGGAATCGCGTCGATGTCTTCGCGCATTATATCTCTAACAGTCATATTCGGGTCAGAGACCAGAATCTGTCGTAGTGGCAGTATGCCCAAAAACTTGTCTGCACGGTTTACGACGAGAATATTGTCCGTCATTTCTGGAATGCTCTCATGGCGCCTCAGATAACGCAGCACGAGTTCCAGAGTGTGAGTCGGGCGCACGGTGATGGTGTCCGTATTCATCAAGCCGCCGGCGGTGTCCTCATCGAAGGATAGGATTGACTCCACGCGTTGCCGGTCTTGCTCATCCATAGCCCGAAGTACTTCGAAGGCCACCTGATCTGGTAGCTGCTGAAGAATGTCGGCCAGATCATCAGTTTCGAGGCCCTCGGTCAGCTCTACAACCTGCTGGGCGTCTAGTTCACTAAGAATTTCGTATTGCAGATCTTCATTAAGGTCTTGCAGAACCTCGCCCTCTGCGTCCTTGTCGATTAGCTGCCAGAGGACATTACGAGTCTTTGGTGGAGAGGATTCGAGAAGGTGAGCTATGCCTGCGCTAGGCAGTGATTTTAGTAGTTGCCGAACCTCATACAGCGAACCACTGTCCAGCGCTTGATTGAGTTCAAGTGCGAGTGTTTCTTGAGATTGAAGTTCTTTGGATTGAGACATTGTAGTGCTTGGCCCTATGCTCAGTATGAGGCTGGCTGCCTGTGTGCATTTGGTTAGTAGGCGAGTTTTATTGGCTTGCTAGGCTAGTGCCGGCGCGAGTTTGCGCAATTCTACAGTCAAAAGCGAGCCAAGAGAACTCAAACAAGTTTAGCAGAATTACCCGGGCTAGGCTTTTCTGTGCCCTGTAGGCAGAAGGTTTTACCAAAACCGGCTAGTTATTCGGCTTCGTCGAATCTGTTCTCGATGAGTTTGAGAACTGCAGACATAGCTCGTTCCTCGTCGGCGCCATCGACTTCGATAGAAATCTCGGTGCCTTGGACGGCGGCAAGCATCATCAGTGAGAGGATGCTCTTGCCGTCGACCATCTTGTCATGCCCTATCTGAATTGCGCTCTCGAGTCCGCCGGTTAGTTCGACCAACTTGGCTGCCGCGCGGGCATGAAGCCCAGCCTTATTAATGATTGTAGTAGTCGCTTTTAACATACGTTGTTCTGATTGAGTTTAAATGGCTGTATCTCTAACTGGCGCTGTCGTTTGAGATTCTAACCGAGATCGCGATGGCGTATCTGTACATTATTGATTTTAGGTGTGAAAAACTTGCCCAGTTTCTCGCCAATGTATACGGAGCGGTGCTGGCCGCCAGTGCAGCCTACCGCAACTGTAATATAGCTGCGGTTATTGCTTTCGTATCTTGGTAGCCATTTCTCAAGATAGTCTTTTATATCATTATACATACCCTGAACTTCATCTTGAGAGTCTAGAAATTGCACTACTTCGCTGTGCTGTCCTGTTAGTGATCGAAGGGCTGTGTCCCAGTATGGATTGGGTAGGCAGCGCACGTCATACACCAGATCCGCATCTACCGGCACTCCGTTTTTAAAGCCGAAGGATTGGAAGAGAAGAGCCATGCTGGTTTCACTTCGCTCCACGAGTCTGGTTTTTACCAGGTCTCGTAGCTGGTGAAGCGACATATTGCTAGTATCGATTACCAGATTGGCCATCATTGAAATCGATTCGAGTAGTTCTGATTCGATATCGATAGCTTCACGTAGATCGATGGTCTCGGTGGTCAATGGGTGTTTTCGGCGACTCTCGCTGAATCGTTTTAGTAGTGTCTGACTGTTAGCGTCGAGAAATAGTATCTCGGTAGGCAGTGCTCTAGTCTGTAATTCGCCGATAATAGCAGGGGCTTGCTGCAGGTCAGCGGAAATATTGCGGGCATCGATACTAACTGCGATATTGGGAAGGTTGGAATCTTCTTCACTTATGCGATCAGCAAGCGCCGGCAGTAAGCTCGCTGGCAGGTTGTCGATACAATAGTAGCCGCGATCCTCCAGAACATGAAGTACGGTACTTTTTCCAGAGCCCGATCTACCACTGATAATAGTTAGCTTCATTGCGCTCAACCCGGTTTGGCTTAGTAGGTGATGGCGATGTTGTATAAGTCTTCGCTATCGAGTGTATGTCGAATCGTGTAGCAAAAATCCTCGTCATTGAACAAGGCGGCTAGCTCAGCTAGGGTTCTAACGTGTTCGTCGTGTTCCTCATGGGGAACTAGCAGGACAAACAGTATGTCCACCGGTTTGCCATCCAGCGAGTCGAAATCTATGGGCTGCTTAAGAGTGATCAAGGCGCCTATAATATTTTCACAGGGAGCGAGGCGGCAGTGGGGAATAGCAATTCCATTCCCTAGCCCTGTGGTTCCGAGTTGTTCGCGAGCCATTAAGGCTTCGAATACGTCGGGCGCTTCCAATGAATCGATGTTTTCTGAGACGATTTCGCTTATCTTGCTTAAAATTCTCTTCTTGCTAATACCGTCTATTCTGCAGTGGCAGCGTTCGGGGCTGAGTATGTCTTCCAATTGCATTGCTGTGCTTTCTCTGATTCCGTGTGGTTAATGACTTGGTTTTGAAATTTAATCTGAGACCTATTTCTAACCCGCCAATCGCTTTCGTTCATTGGAGGGAGGGATGGAGAGTGATTCTCTGTATTTTGCTATGGTGCGTCTAGCCACATTAATGCCTTTCTCTTCCAGTAGATTGGTAATCTTGCTGTCGCTTAATGGCTTATTTGTGTTCTCTGCTGCGACTAACTTGCGAATGATAGCTCGAATCGCCGTGGACGAACATTCTCCGCCGCCCTTGGTGGATACGTGGCTTGAGAAAAAGTACTTGAGCTCGAAGATGCCTCTGGGTGTGTGCATGTATTTCTGTGTGGTGACTCGGGAAATCGTAGATTCATGCATGCTGACGGCTTCGGCTATGTCGTGCAGCACGAGCGGCTTCATTGCTTCTTCGCCATACTCGAGAAAGCCTTTCTGATGCTCTACAATTCGTGTGGAGACTTTCATTAGAGTCTCATTTCGGCTCTGCAGGCTCTTGATAAACCATTTCGCCTCTTGCAAGTTATCGCGCAAGTAATTGTTATCGTCGCTGGTATCGGCACGTTTTACGAGTGCTGCATAGCCGCTATTGATTCGAATTTTTGGCGCCGTCTCGGGATTTAGTTCAACCTTCCACTTTCCTGATGAGCTGTCTTTGCTCACGATTACATCGGGTACTACGTAACTTGTTGACGGCGGACAGATACTGGCGCCTGGTCTGGGGTTTAAGCTTTCGATGATGGTAATCGCTTCGCTAAGCTCACCTTCCTTAAATTTTGTGCGTCGCATCAGCTGGGCATAATCTCGATTTCCGAGTAGATCTATATGTTCGCTGATTACTAACTTTGCGTTGCGTACGGCTTTTTCCAGTTCAGGGCTTTCGATCTGAGCGAGTTGCAGCATAAGGCACTCTGCCAGGTCTCTATGGCCCACTCCTATAGGGTCAAATTGTTGGACGCGATGAAGAACCGCGACTATCTCATCCAGTTCTACTTCCGACTCTTCGTCGAAACCACTATGAATAGAATCCAAATCCACAGTCAACATGCCGTTGCTATCGATAGCATCGATAATTGCGAGTGCGATCGAATTATCTTTCTCGGATATATGAGTCAGATTGAGCTGCCACAGAAGATGGTCTTGTAGAGTGCCTTCGGCGCTGGTGCGTGATTCGAAGTCTGATGAATCACCATCGAAGGAATTCGACTGGGATGAGGTTCCGGGATAGATATCATCCCAATGGGTGTCTACGCCAAGATCATTGGGGATCTCGTTCTGCCAGTCGGTATCGGCGCTATTCAGCTCGGTATTGTCTCTTGTTGAGGTGCTGGTATCGGTCGCTGAAGGTTCGTTAAGGTCGGTAGTGGTGGGGTTGTCGTCGTCGTCGCTATTCTCGATCAATTCCAACATTGGGTTGGACTCTAGAGCCTGATGAATTTCTTGCTGAAGGTCTAGGGTTGAGAGTTGCAGAAGTCGTATAGCTTGCTGCAGCTGAGGAGTCATGGTCAGTTGCTGACCTAGCTTGAGCTGAAGCGATAATTTCATGAATAATACATCTTATGACCGAGTTGGAAAATTATTAGTATTATAAGTATGTTGGAACCATGTGATTCACAGTAGATTGCGCGATTATAGCAAGATTCATGCCTGTATTGCATAGCCTTTTTGGCAAGAATTTTGTGGCGACTAGGGTAGGAATTCGAGGAGGCTGCGTAGTCTGGTTTGAGGTCTTTCTCCCCAAGTAATCTATATCTTGAACTGTTCGCCTAGATATACTTTTCTCACTTTTTCATTTGAGAGAATTGCTTCGGCATTGCCCTCGGCAATAACTTGTCCCTCACTAACGATGTAAGCCTTTTCACAAATATCCAGAGTCTCTCGAACATTGTGATCGGTGAGAAGAATGCCAATATTGCGCTGCTTCAAGTGTTGAATAATTTGTTTGATATCGCTAACGGAAATCGGATCTACACCGGCGAAGGGTTCATCTAACAGTATAAATTTTGGATCGGTGGCAAGTGTTCGTGCGATTTCTGTTCGTCTTCGTTCACCCCCCGACAGGCTCATGCCTTTGTTATGTCGAATATGTTGTATATTAAATTCGTCTAGAAGCGACTCCAGCTTTCTTTGTCTCTCGGCACCGCTAAGGTCGTTGCGGGTCTCTAGAATAGCCAGGATATTGTCTTCAACACTGAGCGTGCGAAAGATGGAAGAATCCTGGGGCAGATAGGCGAGGCCATGGCTTGCTCGCTGATGCACGGGCGCTTCGGTGATGTCATCATTTCCTAGCAGAACCTTGCCTTTGTTAGCGGCGACGAGCCCGACTATCATATAGAAGCAGGTGGTTTTGCCGGCACCATTAGGGCCCAACAATCCTACTATTTCACCCTGTTGAACTGAAATTGAGACGTCGCGTACGACCTCTCTTTTTTTATAACTCTTGGCAAGGTTGTGAGCTTCTAGCATTTTCGATTTAATTCGTTGAGCTAAATACGCCGGTGCATGGGCCCGGTGCTTCGCGGATTAAATCCAAATCAGCGATATAGATGATAGCGCTGCACTTTAGGTTGGAACTGGGCGATTCAATAACTGCCTCTCCAACAAGTTCAATAATCGAATAGCCATCGGTTTCGTCTGTGTAAAAAGTGATGGTATTGCTGGAGCCTTTTACAGGCGCGTCGCTTGAATCAAGTTGTTGTTCATAATAAACAGGATTTCCAATTACCGTAATCTTGCTAACTTCGTTATTGCTAACACTGGACTCGATAGTTGCCGCATCGCCGCGAATTTCCATCGACCCCTGAATTATCTTTACGTTATCTGACATTTCGAGAACGCGAATCCCATTCGCAATACTCATATGTGAGCCGCCGTCAGCGCTGAAAATCAGTTCCTGCTCTTTGTCGGACTCCAAAGCTATAGAGTTGCCTGAAGTTAAGCAGCCGATAGCGATGAGTCCGCTCATCATAATCGGCGCGAAACTTTTACTGTGTCTCTTGTTCATATCGGCCCTTGATTTCACGCAAGAAAGTAATTTCATCAGTCTTCAGATTAGCTAGCATTCCTATAGACGATTGCTCTAACGCCTTTGTTACAACAGATACCGAGAGGTCGGTCTCTAGAATTTCTGATTCTGGGTCCAGGGTTAAAAATTCAGTTGATATCAATGTTCTATTCCCGAAATCGTCAAGGTTATAGACTTGTACATCTCCTATGAGTTCTATTCTATCTACTCTGGTATTTGATGCGGTTTCAAATGAAGAAATTTTGCCGGAATCGGCAACGATATTCCAGCGGGAATCTCCATCCTGAAATAGTCGAATAAACGGTTTCTGTAACTCACTGGTGTCGTCATTGTAGTGAACCTGTCGCTGCGCCTGCAGGGTGTAATTAATTCTACCGTCCACATCGTAAAGAATCGTATTAATGCCTTCGGAGTAGGCATTGAAGTCTAAATTCGCTGCGGTGGAGGGGTTGTTGGGATTATTGCCAGGCGAGTTAAAGGTATTTAAGCCGAGGAATAGTGCGACAGCAATTATTCCTGGGACAATGAGCAGACCTGTTCGTTGCATAATGTGCTGGCGCTTGAAAAGGGTGGTAAGTATTTGAAGCCTATCATGAATCTATTGCTTCGTGGTCCAAATAATGGAACAGCTATCGCTACCTGCTGGTTGCTATCTAAGTAGGCGGGCCCAGGAAAGGCTGGAGATTGCCTTGTGCTGCTAGAATAAAATCAGTGATTTCTCTAACGGCACCTTCTCCGCCATGACGTGCGGTCACGACATGTACAGCGTTTTTTACCGCGTAGTGTGCTCCCGGTACCGAGAAGCTGAGTCCTACGGCTCTAAGTACCGGTAGGTCTGGCAAGTCATCGCCGGCATAGCAGATGGCATTGAGGGGAATGTCTTGATCCTTGCTGACTTCCTGCAAGACATCAATTTTATCTTCGCGGCCTTGATAAAGAATGCCTACGCCTAGGTCTGCGGCTCTTTTAGAAACGAGAGCAGACGTTCTGCCAGTGATTATTCCTACTGCCACCCCAGTGCTCATGAGCATTTTAATCCCGTGTCCGTCCAGGCTATGAAACGCCTTAATCTCCTCGCCGGAATTCGAAAAATAGAGCCTGCCATCGCTGAGAATGCCATCTACATCAAGCAGTAGTAATTTGATCTTACTCGCCGCATCGATTGCCTGTTCTTCGGTGGTGCTAAAAAGCATGTATGCCTCTGGGTTAGACTACATTTGATTGAAGCAGGTCATGCATCTTCAGCATGCCCTCAACGGATGCTGTTTCGCCCTTAACGATAAGAACATAAACGTTTGATTCCTGCATGATTCTGGCTGCCTCGGCAGCGAGCGCATTGGAGTCTATATGCTTGAAGGTGGGCGACATGACCTCGTCTATAAGTGTCTCTCGAATATTCTTGCCGGAATCTATTGTGCGCCTCAGATCGCCGTCTGAGAATACGCCGAGTAGTTCTCCGCTTTTACCTATGATAGTAGTTAAGCCGAAGCCTTTGCTGCTCATCTCTAAGAGTGCTTCGGGCAGCGTGGTGCCGGTCATGACCTTCGGAATAGCATCTCCGCAATGCATAACGTCCTTTACTTTGACCAAGAGGCGCCTGCCGAGATTGCCGCCAGGATGGGAGATGGCGAAATCATCGCGTGTGAACCCCCTCGCTTCCAATAATGCCATAGCCAGGGCATCGCCAAGTACGAGAGCGGCAGTGGTGCTCGATGTGGGGGCTAATCCGAGGGGGCAGGCTTCCTCGTCTACCCTTGCGTCGAGGTTTGCCGATGCAGCCATGGCTAATTCCGACTGCTTGTCACCGGTTAAGCTGATTAGAGGAACGCCTTTACGTTTTAATACCGGTAGCAGAGATAATATTTCCGAGGTCGTCCCAGAATTAGAGATGGCGAGGACTACGTCGTCTGCGGCTATCATGCCGATATCGCCATGACTTGCTTCAGCGGGGTGGACATACATCGCGGTGGTGCCTGTGCTGGCCAGAGTCGCGGCAATTTTCTTACCAATATGGCCTGATTTTCCCATGCCAATTACGACGACTCGACCCTTGCTTGC
Source organism: uncultured Pseudomonadales bacterium (assembly GCA_905478195.1). Taxonomy (GTDB): domain Bacteria; phylum Pseudomonadota; class Gammaproteobacteria; order Pseudomonadales; family Pseudohongiellaceae; genus UBA9145. Next base: position 8,251 of record CAJQHM010000074.1, on the reverse strand, counting down.
CAGGATGATTTCGCAGGCGTTTACAAAGTCAGCGTCAACTCGATTGAGTAATTCGGCGACAGCTCGATTCTCGATCTCGATAGTTCGAAGTGCGCTTGATATGAGGGACGAATGGGTATTCATAATTCACAGATCATACCTTACCAGAGGGCGTCAGACTACTTCGGGGCGTAGGTCTGTTAAATCTGGTATAGCATTACGCCAAACCATCCAAGGTAGATGGATATGAATACGGCACCATTGAGGCGGCTGATCATCTTGCCCTTCTTGACCCCTTGATAGCAAAAGTAGGCGAGCAAGAGAGTGAGGGTTAATACGCCAATATAGTCTCTATAGAGGAGTGCGGGTTCGATAACTCCCGGTGCAAATAAGCCGGGGAATGGAAGCACTGCGAGTAAATTTAGAATGTTCGATCCAACTATGTTTCCAATCGCCAGATCGTGATGTCCTTTGAGTGCGCAAGTTACTGATGCGGCCAGTTCAGGCAGGCTGGTGCCGAGAGCTACTACAGTTAGTCCGATAATAGCGGTGGATACACCCAGAGACCCGGCGATCGATGTTGCCGCCGCTACGAGTGCCTCGGCACTCAAGACCAGAAGGGCGAGACCCAGCACTAAATAGGCGCTAGCTTGTAGACTGCTTATTTCGCTTAGGTCTTCATCGGCGAGCTCGGGCATTACCCCTGTTTTAACTTTCTTGCGAAAGAGTCTGTAGGCAAAATACACGGTAATTGTGATTAAAACTACGGCATCGAAGACGCCTAGAAAAAGGTCCAAGAACAAGGCCCCGGTAACAAATGTAACGAGCAGTAGTGCGGGAATTTCTTTCTTGACTAGCGACTCTGGAGGCTTAAGTGGGCTGATCAATGCAGCGACACCGAGTGCCACGCCGACATTAAAAAGATTTGAGCCTAGGGCATTGCCGACTGCGAGTTCTGGTTTATCGTTTAGTGCAGAAACTGCTGAAGAAAAAATCTCTGGAGCTGAGGTACCGAATGCGACGATAGTAAGACCGATCATCAGGGGCGAGACCCCTAAATTTCGCGCCAGTACTGACGCGCCAAATACAAACTTGTCCGCTCCCCAGACTAAGCCAACAAATCCGAGAACGATAATGATCGGGTCGAGGAACATATACGAAGTATTCTTAGATGCCTAGGTAAAGCGCCCAATTAGAAGATTCTTTGGGGAGCTTTGCAAGTAATAATTTATTGAACTGTCTATTTGATGTAAACTGCGCAACTGCTCTAGCAAGGTTCTCTGAGAAAGTTCAGTCAATATTCAGCCCTTTTTGTGTATTTTAGGACAACAGGCACCCGCTTAGTGGTTTTAAGGACTCAGCTTCGAATAATGATGAAGGATAAGCAAATGAAATCATTGAATAAATACATAATCTCCCTAGTCTTTGTGGGAATGCTGCCAGCGCTCAGTTACGCCCAGCAATACACGGCTGTCGAGACTGCCAAAACTGGAGTGGAATCGCTTCTAGATACAGTCCAAGCGTCTCGAACTCTGTTTCTTTCGGATCGCGATGCTTACTTCGCCGCTGTCGAGGGAGCGCTTTCTTCAATTGTAGATTTTACTGCTGTGGCAGAGGTGGTAATGAACCGTTTTGCGGCCTCAGCTAGTGATGCTCAGAAGCAACGTTTCGCTGATATTTTAAGGAGTACATTAACCCGTTTTTACGGCGCTTCGCTGGTTGCCTATGAAGGGCAGGAACTGGTCTTCCTTCCGGCAAGCAATGCTGACGCTGATCCCCGTGGTGATACCGTGGTAAGCATGGAGTTGCGTGGTGGTGACTCTAATCTGCGTCTGCAGTATCAGATGTTCCTCAATGAAAATGATGAGTGGAAGCTTAAGAACCTGAGCCTGGCTGGCATCAATCTGGGTCGGCAGTATTTCACTCAGTTTTCTGCCTTAATGGGGCAGAATGACAACGACATCGACGCTGTATTGGATAACTGGAAATAGAACGGAGTAGTAGATTGGACGCGAGTCAGATTACTGAACTGCTTAATGCAGAGCTTACAGACTGTCAGGTAGCCGTTGATGGCGGTGATGGCAAATATCTTGTATCCGTTGTTGGCGATGTGTTTGAAGGATTGAACGCCGTGAAGCGACAGCAGGCAATTTACAAAATTTTGAACGAGCACATAACGAGTGGAGCCATTCACGCAGTCACTATGAACCTGATGACCGTGAACGAAAGCCAGGCCTCCTGAATACACTTTCTTCCCGCCGAGCAAATCAATGGATAAATTACTAATCGAGGGAGGCGTGAGCCTTCAGGGCGAGATTCGAATCGCAGGTGCAAAGAATTCCGCTTTGCCAATATTGGCTTCCACTCTACTAACTCATGATACGGTGCAGATTTGTAATCTGCCACATTTGTTCGATATCACAACGATGATCGAGCTACTCGCCTGCATGGGTGTTGAGCCTGTAATCGATGAAAAACTAAATGTGGAAGTGAATAGTAGTACGATTAAGCATTTCAATGCTCCTTATGAGCTAGTCAAGACTATGCGAGCGTCTATTCTGGTGCTGGGCCCTTTGCTAGCTCGCTATGGTAAGGCCGAGGTAGCGCTTCCAGGCGGATGTGCGATTGGTAGCAGGCCTGTAAATCTCCATATTTCTGCGCTGCAGGCTATGGGTGCAGACATTGTTGTCGAGGATGGCTATATAAAGGCTTCTGTCGACGGAAGGTTGAAGGGCGCGAATATTTTCATGGACCTGGTTACCGTAACCGGTACTGAGAATGTCATGATGGCCGCTACACTCGCCGATGGAAAAACGGTCATAGAGAATGCCGCGAGAGAGCCTGAAGTTGTGGATCTGGCTAACTGTCTGGTGGCAATGGGTGCAATCATTTCAGGGCAGGGCAGTGATACCATAACCATTACTGGTGTTGAGAAACTGAACGGTTGCAGCTATTCGGTAATGCCGGATCGAATTGAGACAGGCACCTACTTGATTGCGGCGGCGGCGACTCGCGGGCACATTAAGGTCAAAGATACGCGGCCTGATATTCTCGAGGCGGTGCTGAGCAAGCTAGAACAGGCAGGGGCTGATATCACAGTAGGCGAAGACTGGATTGAGTTGGATATGCACGGTAAGCGTCCGAAGTCTGTCTCCCTGAGGACAGCCCCTTATCCGGCCTTTCCTACAGATATGCAGGCGCAATTTACTGCGCTTAATTCAGTGGCCGAGGGCACGGGATCTATCACTGAAACCGTTTTCGAGAATCGCTTCATGCACGTTCACGAAATGAATCGTATGGGCGCATTGATAACGGTAGAAGGCAACACGGTAATAGTCGAGGGTGTCGAGAGCCTAAAGGGTGCGCCAGTTATGGCAACTGACTTGAGGGCATCGGCTAGCCTGATTATCGCCGGGCTTGTTTCGGAAAATGAGACAATAGTGGATAGAATCTATCATATCGATCGCGGTTACGAATGTATCGAAGAGAAGTTGCAGTCGCTAGGCGCACACATTCGACGAGTGCCTTCTTAAGAAAAGCAAACTTTCATTCAGTCTTGCGAGATTATCTTTTAATGAACTCCAATCAGTTAGTCATAGCCCTCACCAAGGGGCGTATCTTGGAAGAAGTGCTGCCCTTGTTTGCGCAGGCTGGAATCGTGCCTGCGGAAGATATTAGCAAGAGCCGTAAACTAATTTTTGATACCAATCGAGAGAATGTAAAGCTGATGGTGATTCGGGGGACTGATGTTCCCACCTATGTCGAGTTTGGCACCGCTGATATGGGTGTTGTCGGCAAAGACCTGTTGCTCGAATACGGTGATGAGGGATTCTATGAACCACTGGACTTGAAGATAGCCGCCTGTCAGATGATGACCGCAGAGCCCGTGAACGCTAAACCGGTTGAGGGCAGGCTCAAGGTTGCGACTAAGTTTACCAATATTGCCAAGAAGTATTTTGCGCAGCAGGGTCAGCAGATTGAGCTCATAAAGTTAAACGGTGCGTTAGAACTGGCTCCCATGATGGGGCTCGCCGATGCCATAGTGGATATCGTCGATACCGGGAAAACCCTCAAGGCGAATGGCCTAGAGCCGCGTGATTTCATTGCAGAAATTAGCTCGCGAATAATTGTTAATAAGGCCTCTATGAAAATCAAGAATGCCTTGATACGAGAAATATTGGCTCAACTGCGCGACGCAGTTGACAAGAAGTAGCGCTTGCATGTCCAGTACAGTCATAGACATTAATCGACTCAACGCCTCCGACAGCGACTTCGAAGATCGCCTCGCTACTCTATTGCAGCGCGAAATGATTGTCGCCGAAGAAGTTACTCATACCGTTAGTGATATTCTGCAGGAAGTAAGAAGCAGGGGTGATTCCGCGGTTGTGGAGTATACCAAGAGATTCGATGGTTTTGCGGCAAACTCCATCGACGAGCTGTCGGTTTCGCAAGAGCAGATGCAGCACGCACTGCAGAGTATTTCGAAGGAACAGCGAGAAGCGCTAACACACGCCGCTGACCGAATAAGAAGCTATCACGAGAAGCAGAAGCAAGATTCCTGGACTTATACCGAGACAGATGGATCGGTCTATGGTCAGAAAATAAGCCCCTTGCGTCGCGTCGGTGTGTATGTGCCAGGTGGCAAGGCTAACTACCCATCATCGATGCTCATGTTGGCGATTCCTGCACAGGTCGCAGGTGTTAAAGAGATAATCGCAACAGTTCCGACCGCTTATTCAGAGGCGGGAAAACTGGTGTTTGCTGCTGCTGCGCTTGCTGGGGTTACCAAGCTTTACACCATCGGTGGCGCTCAGGCTGTGGCGGCACTAGCCTATGGCACGGCATCGATCGGCAAGGTCGATAAGATAGCTGGTCCGGGTAATATTTATGTGACGGTGGCAAAGAAGCTAGTCTTCGGCGAGGTCGGTATCGACATGATAGCCGGGCCTTCCGAGCTCACGATCATATGCGATGGCAAGTCGAACCCTGATTGGATTGCTATGGATTTGTTCTCTCAGGCAGAACATGACGAGCAGGCGCAGTCGATTCTGATATCCGATGACGCTGCCTTTCTTGATGAGGTGAAGAGCAGCATAGATCGCCTGCTGCCAGATATGTCCAGGCGTGACATCATCTCGGAATCGCTACGAAACCGCGGCATTTTTATTCTTGTAGGAGATCTGCAGGAGGCGGCAAATGTGAGTAATATTATTGCTCCAGAGCATCTAGAGATTTCGATAGATGAGCCGCAAGCCTTGCTGGACTCGATAGAGAATGCGGGCGCAATTTTCATGGGTCGTTACAGCGCGGAAGCCTTGGGAGACTATTGTGCGGGCCCCAGCCATGTATTGCCCACCTCAGGGTCTGCAAAGTTTTTCTCTGCTTTAGGCGTGTATGATTTTCAGAAGCGCAGTTCAATTATCAACTGTTCAGAATCCGGTGCCAGTGCTTTGGCAAAAACGGCATCGGTTATAGCTCGTGACGAACATCTGGAGGCGCATGCGCTTTCTGCTGAATTTCGATTGAAGAGTGTCGACTAGAGAAGTTGGAAAACCAGGCCAGAGTAGCCTGTTTTACTAAGGCTCTATGATGATAGCCTGTCCAAACCCTAGTGTTGTAGGCAGTACGAAATTATCCCCGTCACGATAGATCTGTATATTTATCGAGTCACCCGGTTTCTTGTTACGCACCTCCATCATTATATTCTGCCCGTCGATGACGGATGTATCTTCTACCATGGTGATAACATCCCCGGGCTGAATGCCGGCTCTCTCTGCGGCGCCACCCTCGTCAACGCTCTCGACTAACATGCCCCGAATATGATCGACACCGAAGAATAGCTGGCTGGATTGCGCGTTCAATGCCTCGCCGGTAATCACGCCTAGATATCCCGCGTTTGCGTCGATAGCCTGCTCTGCCATCTCATGAAAGGCTTCAATGGCGTCACTTGCCGGTGTGGCGAAGCCGATGCCTTCGAAGTTACCCGATTCTGAAAATATAGAGGAATTGATACCTACTAGTTGTCCTCGAGAGTTAATAAGGGCGCCGCCGGAATTGCCTGGATTAATAGCGGCGTCGGTCTGAATAATGCCGGGGTTGCTCTCGGATTTCTTGGTTAGTGCGCTAATAATTCCCTGAGACACGGATTGCCCAATATTTCTTGGATAGCCAATGGCAAATACAATGTCACCAACGCTTAATGATTTGTCGTCGCCAATCTGAATAGGGGTCAGGTTGTCCATGTTGATATGTAAGACTGCCAGGTCGCTCGCTTCGTCCCATGCAACAACCGTTGCGGAAATTTTACGGCCATCGTTGAGCGTAACCTCAGCATCGAATGCGTCGAATAGTGTGTCGACCACATGTAGGTTGGTTAATATGAAGCCATTGTCGCTGACAATAACGCCAGAACCGAGACTCGCTCGCTCACCGAGATATAGGTTTAGGCGATCTTCGGAGGTGCGCTCGATAGATTCAACATTCACGTTGGTCGCATTGATGGCAACGACAGCGGGTGCGGCGAGCGCGATCGCTTCAGAAAATGATAAAGGCGCACTAGTCGTGGGAGTGGAAGTCGCGACGGGGAGAGTCTGAGTGCCAAGTTGTTGTAGTTGTTGGTACTGCAGAACAACGAGACCCAACAGAATGCCGCAGGCTACGGGCCAGCTTATATATTTGAGTAGTCTGCTTATGCCGCTCATGACGTCTTTGCCTGTATAGCTACTGCCTTGCCAGATGTGCCACCTCATCTGATTGAGATAACACTATGTTATTATTATCGGGCGAACCCAATATACAGCGTTGCCAAGGTGGATTCCAATGCCAGTTAGCCTGAAAGAGCTTGAAGCCGAATTAAAACAAGTGCTGCGACCCGAGCAGTTTAATGACTATTGCCCCAATGGGTTGCAGGTTCAGGGGCGGGAACAAATATCTAAGCTAGTGACGGGGGTTACTGCCTGTCAGGAATTGATCGATGCGGCTGCCGCAGTGAAAGCCGATGCCTTATTGGTTCATCATGGTTATTTCTGGCGTGGAGAAGATCAGTCAATATCGGGAATAAAGAAGTCGCGCATCGAGGCCTTGCTAAAATTCGATATCAGCCTCCTCGCCTATCATTTACCCCTTGATGTGCATCGAGAATTTGGCAATAACGTGCAGTTGGCGCAGCGCTTGGGAATCGAGATAGAGGGGGAGCTAGGAAAGCAGAACAATCATCCTATCGGGCTCACCGGAACCTTGGCCCAAGACGCCGATTTCGATTCGCTTCAGGCCCTGATTGAGCAAAAACTCGGTAGGCAGCCTCTGGCAGTAAAAGGGAAGTCGAAAAGTATCAAATCAATCGCCTGGTGTACTGGCGCTGCGCAAAATTATATCGAGCTCGCCGTTGCCGCCGGTGTCGATGCCTACATCACAGGAGAAGTGTCCGAGCCCACAGTGCATATTGCAAGGGAGTCTGGCATCCATTTTTTCTCAGCCGGGCATCATGCCACCGAGCGCTATGGAGTTCAGGCCATTGGCAGCTATCTAGCAGAAAAGTTTGGGCTGGAGCACCAGTTTATCGACATCGATAACCCAGTCTAAACGGGTAGCTGCGCTACTGGATAATCTCCTTCTCGCGCATTAATAGTAGAACCTTCTCCAGACATTCATTCGCAGACAAGGCCGCCGTGTCCAGCTCGAGGTGCACGACCTCGGGTACACTATAGGGAAACGATAGGCCGGGAATGTTTGAGGATTCTGTTCCTTCTGCGGCAGCATACAAGCCACTTGGGTCTCGCTGAATACACACTTCCATGGGTGGATTGAGATAAATGATATAGCAGTTGTCTTTGCCGATTACCCTAATAGCATGTTCTCTGGAATCGGCATTGGGCGCTACAAAGGAGGCGCAGCAGATCACACCAGAATCATTCAGGAATCTGGCGATGTGGGCGCTGCGTCTTAAATTTTCGGCGCGGCCCTCGGCGTCGTGAGCCAGGTCTTTGCTTATGCCCAGCCGCATAGTCTTACCGTCCAATACGGTACTTACGCGCCCGCGATCAAATAGTCGTCTCTCCAGGCCATGGGCTAGAGTAGACTTGCCGGATCCTGAGACGCCGACGAACATAATTGTAGCGGGTTTCTGGCCGTAACGAGCGGCCCGTTCTTCCTTGGTAACGATTATATTGCTGGATTCGCTGCGTGTTCTTCTTGGCTGTTGCACGCAGTCGATCATGCCGGCTCCAACAGTTACATTGCTGAGCCTATCTAAAATAATGAAGCTGCCAGTGGC